>NZ_CP050695.1:1051615-1376172 GCF_012044895.1 Aquisalimonas sp. 2447 | reverse complement strand
ATGCTCGCGCTCCAGGTCGCACTCCCGGAGCACTACGCGGTAATCGCTCATGAGCCGGAATCCGACCCAGAGCATGACACCATTGCCGCTCGTGAAAAGGAGGCATTTGGGTGCGATCACAGCGAGGCCAGCGCCTGGCTCATGCGCGATTGGCAGATGCCTGAATACCTGGCTGCCTGCGCACACGGGAGCCATGATCCATCGCGATCCACCGGCGAAGCGTGGAGTCACCTCGTTCGCTGTGTCGCACTCTCAAGCCGCGTCGTCGAGTTCTATCTCTCCGGCCAGGAGACCAGAAGCGCGGAGTCACTGGCCGCTGACGCCCATCATCTCGTCGGGCTGAGTCAGGAGAGAACCTACGATTTACTTGCGGGCATCGCTGAAGAGCTGCCGACCATCGAGCAGCTCTTCGAGACCGAGATCCTCTCACCCGCCTACGCTGCCGGCATTGTAGACCAAGCTCGCGAGATCCTGACCATCAGGAACCTGGAGCTGCTGCGACAAATCTCAGAGCAACAGCTCCACGCTCAGGAACTCGAGACGAGGACCAGCGAGCTACGCGAGACGGCGCATCGCGACGGTCTGACCGGCATCCACAACCGATGGCACCTCGACCAGCGCCTTGAGACGGAGTACACGCTCGCGACAGAGCACAACTGGCCGCTGGTGATCGGTTTTCTCGATCTCGACCATTTCAAGCAGGTGAATGACGAACACGGGCACCAGGTCGGTGATCAGACCCTTGCGCAAACGGCGCGGGTTCTGGAGCGCAGCCTGCGGGAAGGCGACTGTGTCGCCCGCTACGGGGGTGAAGAGTTTGTGGTGCTGTTGCCCGGCACCGATTCGCGTGACGCAGGAATCGTCATGGAACGCCTTCGCAGGGCAGTGGAATCCGAAGTGCACACGACCCACGAGGGCGTCGAGTTGCGGGTCACCGCGTCCATTGGTGTCACGATCTACGTGCCCGGAGAGCATGATGTCCAAGGGCCATCGACGCTTGTCCGTGAAGCCGATCGTGCCCTTTACGATGCCAAGGGCTCCGGGCGCAACCGCATCGTGTTTAGTGATCTGCTGGCACGCAAGGAAAAGCTAGCGCAGCGAAAGTGACCTGTAGGGGTTATCGTTCGAGCTGAGCGTCGCCATATCCTCGGTCCACTGCGCCGATGTCGTCGTTGGCCGCAGATCGGGAAGCAGTCAAATCATAGCTTCGGAGTCCCGCGACACGCGGAAACGTCCGGTGATCACTGTGTCGGAAGCGAACTCCAGCGTGCCATCTCCTGGTCGAGCGATTCCGCGAGATCGGAAAAGCGCTCGAAACTGTTGCGCCGGCGCTGCTCCGAAAGATCATCACGAAGCCCTTGGTGGACGTGTGTCGCCATGTTGCCTAACAGGTCGTGGACCGAGCGACGATCACTGTTGGTGATTGCGATCTGCACGGCAATGACGTCGATGGCATCTTGCAACCAGCTCAGTACGTCATCAACGGCCACGTCCAGGCGATCGAGAACAGCCGCCGGGTTGTCGGCACTCGCATGCAGACTCCGCCCAAGGGTCTGGAGCTTCTGAATCTCGCCGCGCACGACAACAGGCCAGTCCGAGGCCCCGCATAGGCGATCGACCCGTGGCAAGCTTGCCACGCGCAGATGCCCCATGTGGTAGGCATCAAGCCCCTGTTTGGCCATCTGGCCAACATGACTGCCTCGCCCTGCATGGTCGATGATCGCCTCAAGCGCCTCGATCAGCGGAGCTGCATCCGCACTGCTGCCTTTCTTCGTAGCCCGCACTGCAGGCCCCGCATCACCCGCATCCTGCTCACGGCGTACAAGGTCACGGCGCTGAAATGAAGAAAACGGCCTTTTGTCGTCGTTCCCGTCCGGACTCATCATCCACCTCGTTTATTCGACCGCGCCTGCAGGCGGTTGTCCGTCCTATGGTGCCCAAGGACCCTGGGTGTCAACCTCATAGTCGACAGTGCCCCTTTTGATTCCTGTATAAAGGAGCCAGGGCTTTCGTAGGAGCCGAAGACTGTGAACGACTCGAACGAAGTACCCACTGATCCGACCCTGGAGAGGCGCACGCGGCGACGGTTCTCCGCAGCCGAGAAGCAGCGCCTGCTTGCTGAAGCCGATGCCCTCCCGCGTGGGGAGAAGGGCGAGTGGTTACGCCAAAATGGCTTGTACGCCGCACAGCTCACCCAATGGCGCCAGACGTTGGCCGAGACCGGCACACAGGGTCTGGAGCCCAAGACCGGTGGGCGTAAGCCCACCGACCCACGGGATCGTGAGATTGCGAAGCTGCGCCGTGAGAAGGAGCAGCTTGAGCATCGCGCCCAGGTGGCGGAGGATCTGGTCGAGCTCCAAAAAAAACTGCGGGATCTGGTCGCCCGGGCCGGCAACGACGAGCGCTCGCAATGATGGTCCTCAACGAGCGCCCTGCGCATGTTCCCCGCAGCCGCGCTTGCGCGGCGCTGGGGATCTCGCGTACCGGGAGTTATCCGCGGGACCGCCGCTGTGGCTCTCCGAAGCCTGCATCGCGTCCCCAGCCACGCCAACTGGGGTCGGTGGAGCGTGAGCGCATCCGAGACTTGGCCGGCAGCGAGCGCTATCAGGATGCAAGTGTGCGGGTGATCCATGCCACTGAACTCAATGAGGGGCGTGTGCTGGCCTCGGTATCGACGATGTACCGGGTGCTGCGCGCCGATGGGCAAACGCGTGAGCGGCGCCCGCAGCGACCGCCCCAGAATCACGCTGTCCCGCGGGTGATCGCCGAACGGCCCAATGCCGCCTGGACATGGGATATCTCCAGACTTCCGACGGTGGTGCCTCGGCGCTATTTGAACCTGTACCTGATCCTGGATCTGTTCAGCCGCTACCCTATCGCCTGGATGATCAGCGCCAAGGAGAACGCAGCACTCGCCCAACACCTGTTCCGCAATGCGTTGACGCGCCACCAGATCCCGGCCGGGCAACTGACCGTCCACCAGGACCGTGGTGCGCCCATGATCGCCCACAGCTACAGGGACTTCCTGGACGCCTTCGGCGTACGTCGCAGCTACTCGCGGCCCCGGGTGAGTAACGACAACCCCGTCAGCGAGGCGCAGTTCAAGACCATCAAGTACAGCCCCGGCTACCCGGGGCGGTTCCGGGACATCCGCCATGCCCGCGAGTGGATGCAGTCCTTCATGACCAGCTATCAGCATCGGCCCCACGAAGGCATCGGGTTCTACACGCCGGCAGACGTCTTCCACGGCCACGTCGATACCGTCCACGCCCGACGCGAGCAGGCGCTCGCCGCGCACTACGCTGCGCACCCGCAGCGCTACCCCAACGGGGCGCCCCGGGCGAGCCTGCCGCCGGCGGTCATGGCGATCAATCCCGGTGACGGGATCACCACAGCGGCCGAGCTGCTGGATCAGGCCCCGGAAAACATGGCAACGCATACACCCGTGACCGTCACTGAAGAGGAGCCTGTTCACTAAGAAAACCGCCGGTCACTGTCGGAAAAAGGTTGACACGTTCCGGGACGCTTCGTCCGTAAGCGCCCGTAAATCGACCCACTTGCCCCGCAGGCGGTCGTCAGCTCTTTTTCGGAGCCGGCTCCAGGCCCGTATTCCAGGGCAGTAGCGCTTCGAGCTTCTCGACGGTGTCCGCCTCGCCGATGTGCGTGAGCACATGGTGGATGTAGGCCGAGGGGTCCAGGCCATTGGCCTTGGCGGTCTCGATTAGTGAGTAGCAGCTCGCGCTGGCGCGTGCGCCCTGGGTGGTATCGGCGAACAGCCATGCCTTGCGACCGAGCGCGAACGGGCGGATGGCGTTCTCGGCCAGGGCGTTACTGATCTGTAGATCCCCACGCTCGCAGTAGCCCACCAGGGTGTCCCACTGGTTCAGGGTGTAGTCCATCGCCTTGCGGGTCAGTGAGCCCTTCACGACCTTGCCGGCGTTGTCTTCCAGCCAGGTTTTCAACGCCTGGAGCCGGGGCAGGCTCTCGGCCTGGCGGATGCGATAGCGCTCATCATCGCCGAGATCCTTGATTCGGCGCTCAATGGCGTAGAGCTCTTGGATCGCCCCCAGCGCCACATCCGCCTTGGCGCTCTGGCGTTTGCCTTTGCCCTTCTTCTTGGGCGGCGCCGCCTTGGAGGCCTCGACAAACTTGCGACGGGCATGATCCCAGCACCCGATCCGGGTGATGGCGTTGTCCCGACACACCTGGCCGTAGCCGGAGTAGCCATCGGCCTGCAGGATGCCGCTGAAGTCATCGAGCAGGCGCACGGGCACGCTCCCCGCACGTGAGGGGTCGTACGCGAACAGCACCGTTGGCCGGCCAGGTGGCCCACCCCGGGTCACCCAGATCCATTTGTCGGACTGGGCGACCTTGCCGTCCTCCTTGAGGACCTGCATGCGGGTCTCATCGGCCTGGAGGTAGTCGCTGGTGTTCTGCGCCTCGCGCATGAGGTTGATCAGCGGGCTGAACACCGCATCCAGGCGGATGATCCAGTGCGCCATGCTGGTGCGACTGACCGAATGCCCGAGCCGCGCCAGCATGTTCTCCAGTCGGTACAGCGGCAGACCGTCGGCGTACTTCGAGGTGATGATGTAGGCGAGCAGCGCGGTGGTGGCAATGCATTTGCCCAGCGGGTGGACCGGCCGGGGCGCCGCCACTAGGGACTCCTCCCCGTCGTCGTGCTCGAACACGGCCTTCTCCTGCCAGTACTCCAGCACGCTCAACTGAGCGGGGATGAACTCAAGCTCCTCCTTGACCTTGGTGAAGAAGGTCTTGCTGGCACCGGCTTTCTCCTCGTCGCTGAGCGTGAGCTCAACGCGCCTGCGCGCCAGCGTGTCCGAGAAGCCCCGCTCACGCCGCTTGCCCGAGGTGCGCGGCGTCTCATCCGGGTCGGGTTCAGCGTCGTCCGGGAGTGCCTCGCGCAAGGCATCGATCTCGGCTTCCACCTCCGCCTCGTCGAACAGCGTGATCTGGTTTTGATGCTTCTCGCTACTGGCGGCGAACTTCTGGAGGGTCTTCAGGCGCAGCAGTTCTTCGAGCAGATCAATGCGCGTATCGCGTTGCCGGATGGCCTGCTCTTTCGAGGCCAGTTGTTGCTGAAGGTCACCGATAACGGCCATCATCTCAGCGGCGGAGAGGCCGCTGAGATCGGGAGCCGGAGGGGCGTTATCGGGCGTTGATTTCATTACGAAATCATACCAAAAACAGCGCCCTGGCGCACGCAAAAACGCCTACCCAAGCGCCTCGTAATGCAGCTTTTTGTGCCCCCGCAGCAGCGTGATGTCGTAGCCGTCGAGCAGCCAGTTGATCTGCTCCCCGCTCAGGCTCATCAACTCATCGCCCGGGGCCGGCCACTTGAACCGCTCCTCGGCCAGGGCCTTGTAGTAGAGCACGAAGCCGTTGTCTTCCCACATCAGACACTTGATCTTGTTGCGCTGGCGGTTGGTGAAGGCGTACAGCGCCCCGGTGAAGGGGCTGTGCCCGAGCTCCTGCTCGACGATCAGCGCGAGACCATGGGCCTGTTTGCGGAAATCCACCGGGGCCCGGTACAGGTAAATCTCCGGCAACTGCCGGGACGGGCGCAGAGACCGGTTGCGCATCACAACTGCCTCAGCACCGCGCCCAGCAACTCGATGTTGCCCGCGTGCAGGCCGGTGATCGACACACCGCCGGGCAACGAGACGGTCAGCCCATCCGCGGCGTCATCGTGTGCCACCGGCGCCACCCTGGCAAAGCCGGCCCGCGAAGGCGACTCGCCCGGGCCACGGAGCTTTCGCCGCCAGTAGACAAACTGGTGGTAGGTGAGTGAGTGTTGCTTGCAGAACGCCGCGCCGGACAACCCGGAGGCCGTCCACGCATCCAGCGTCTGTCGCCAGTAATGATGCAGCTCGGCGCTGGTCATACCGATTTCCTCCAGTGGTCAACGGGATGGAACCAGTGTGACCAGTACTCAGACCAGGGAATAGGTGCCGATTCGCTGGCGCTTACCTTCGCCCTGTGCGTATTAGGGCCAAGGTGACCAAGGATTCCACTACCCTCTTCGAGGAGAGTAACTCTTGCTGGAGCCTGCGCGTACGGCTCGGTTGGCGGCCGACGCTAGTGAAGAGTATAGGAAAAGGAATGCTAAGGTCTGAGCCTCGATGCTTCTGGCGAAGCGTCAGTGGGAGGCGCCGGAGCTCAATAAACTGCTCAGTCGACTGGGTATCGAGAAAGAGACGTTAGTTGCCGGTTACACCGGCTGAGGACAATGTGACCCAGAAACGAGCACCATTGTCGTTGTAGAAGCCAATCTCACCCTGCATGCCATGGACGAGTTCCCGGCTGATGGCGAGCCCCAGGCCTGTACCGCTCGTTGCCCGCGTAGTACCTTGCTCCGCCTGAGCAAACCGCTGAAAAATGCGATCCCTGAACGAATCCGGAACACCTTCCCCCTGGTCGCTTACCGTTATGGCAGTACGCCCGTCCTGTGCCCGTTCCGCCTCAATCCACACTTCGCCTTGAGATGGTGAGTACTTGATGGCATTGCTGATCAGATTGTCCAGAATCTGGCGTAGCGCGCTAGGATCGGCATGGACCGACAGGTTTGACTGACCGCTGCTGCGCAGCTGAACCTGATACATGCTGGCCATGGTCTGGTTTCCCTGCCGGGCTTCCTCAATGACTTCATCAACGCAGCATTTGCTGAGCTCGAATTCCCGTTTACCGGCAAGCAGTTTGTTGAAATCCAGCAGGTCCCGTATCAGGGTGTTCAGCTGATTGCTGTTGCGCAGGGCCAGTTCCGCCATTGACTGGGCCTTCTCTGGAAGCTTGCCGGCAACTCCGGAGACCATCATTTTCAGGCTTCCGGAGATGGAAGTCAGCGGTGTGCGAAGTTCGTGGCTGACGCTGGAGATGAAGTCGTTCTTGAGCCCGTCGAGATGCTTACGTTCGCTCGAAAGCCGATTGAACGCGTTGGACAGTTCACGAATTTCACGAGGGCCTTTTTCCGGGAGCTTTTCGCTGTTTTCAGGCTGGTCCGCCATGGCATGGATGCGTTGGGTGGCACGGGTAAGCGGGCGTGTCAGTGAGTGCGCGGCAAGCCATGCGAACAGCAACAGCACCACGGTGACTAAGGCACTGATCATCAGAAACTGATTGAATGAGGCTCTCAGCGGTGCCATGGCAAGACTGTAAGGGATGGCTCTGACAAACACCCAGTTGAGCGGTTCAACAGAGTCGGTGATCAGAAGATATCGTTCTCTCTTATAGTCGATGATGCCTGAAGTGTCTGTATCGTCCAGCGCGGCGTCCACCAGCGCGTCCTGTCCCGGAGACGGCAGCGCCTGAAGTTCACTGTCCGCCTCTGAGACGGGTGATTCAATAAAAAGCTGGTTCTGTGCGTCAATAATGAACGAGAGCGTTCCGTCACGGGCGTCCGTAGCCTGATCCCTTTCAGGAAGTATGGATTCGTCTCCCAGTTTGATGATGCCGCCCAGGCTGCCAATGAAGGTCTCGTTGTGGTGAATGGGTACAAGAAAAGAGAGCAGGGGGGCGTCTGTTGTTCTGCCAATGATTGGCGCCGAAATGACCGGTTCCTCGGATTGATGCAGGCGCTGGAAGTGAGGGCGGTCGGCGTAGTTGGTCCCGATACGCTCCGGTACGAAGGTGCTTTCAGCAATCGCGGTACCCTGCGCGTCAAAAACCAGTATTCCGTCAGGGAAGGTGCGCTGCAGGAATCCCTTGTCCCTGATGCGTTCACCGAGTTCACTTGCGGGCAGCAACTGATCGCCGCTGGTCAACAGGGGCCGAGCCGCCGAAAGGACCATGATCCGCTGCTGTATGTTCTGGCTCACCTGTTGCGTCAGACTTTCCGTCTCGAGTCGCTGCTGTTGGATGATGAGCTCTCGCTGGTCTTGGCGCAGAGACTGGTAAGCGCTGGTTGCTATGGCCATAACCGTGAGCAGGCTGGCCAGCATCACGATGGCGATGACTCGATTGCGGAGTGAGTTCATGGATGGGATAGCTGCTGATGTTCAGGATCGTCATGGGGCAGAGCAACAGTGAAAGTGGTTCCACCGCTGTCATGTGAATGGTAGTGAATCGAGCCGTTCATCTGCTCCAGCAGCTCCTTGGTTATGGCGAGGCCGAGACCGGTACCGGGTCGTTTGCGATTGCCGGCTTCCGCCTGGGCGAAGCGGTCAAACAGTTTGCTTTCGAATTCTTTAGGGATGCCCGGACCCTGATCCCGCACATGGATGGCAATGATCTGGTTGTCACAGGTGCAGGTGACCTCGACTGCAGTGTTGTCGGGCGAGAACTTGATGGCATTGGATAGCAGGTTGGAAAGAGCCTGGATCAGGCGACCGCGGTCCACTTTCACCATGAAGTCAAAGCGGCAGGGGCTGTAATCGATCGTGATACAGCGGTCTGATCCGAGATCCCGGTTTGCTTCAATACTTTCCTGAACAATGGCATCCAGTGACTCATCTCGATTGGTGAATCTGAGTCTGCCTGAAACGAGCTTTTCCATGTCCAAAAGGTCGTTGATCAGGTCAGCCAGACGCTCGCCATTGCGCTGGGCGGTGGTCAGCAGACTGGCAGCCTTTGCGGGCAGGTTGCCAGCGGCGCCGCCAGTGACGAGCTTGAGCGAGCCAAGCAGAGAGGTCAGGGGGGTTCTCAGTTCATGGTTGACGGTTGCGATGAACTGATTTTTCATGTTGTCGACGTGTTTTCGCTCCGTGATGTCTTCGATCAGTGACCAGATCATGGGGCGCCCGTCATCACCCTCAATCAGTATGCCCTGCAGCAGCACTGGGTAACGGGACCCATCCCTGCGGATGTATTCCTTCTCGAAGGGGCCATAACGCCCTTTGGTACGCAGGTTTTCCAGTGCTTCCTGCTCCTGTGGTTCATACTCAATTGGGGTGACTTCCCAATAGGACAGCTGCAAAAATTCCTCGTGGGTGTAGCCGGTAGGGGCCAGGAGTGCATCATTCAGTTCAATGAAATGCCCGGTTTCGAAATCATTCAGGGCGATACCGATGGGTGATAGCTCAAAAAGTCCGCGCAGGCGGGCTTCGCTTGATTGGAGGGCCAGTTCGGCTCGTTTGCGCTGGTCAATATCACCGAGGAAGCCATGCCAGAGGGTGCTGCCATCGGGCTGTGTCTCCGGGACGGATGTTCCTTCGACCCAGCGATAGTTTCGGTTGTCGGCGGTGACCCGGAACTCCACGTTCCAAGGCGTCAGCGTCTGCTGGGATGTCTGGATGGCGGTTTCCACCCGCGGTAGGTCTTCCGGGTGGGTACGCCGGAACATGGCCTGTGGATCCAACATGCCCTCGGCAGGGGTAATGCCATAAAGTTTTTCCACTCCTCTGGAGATGAAAGGAAACGCCATTGTCCCATCTGGCCAGAGCCGGAATTGGTAGGCAGTACCGGGAATCTGTTGCAGCAGTTGTTCCACTTCGTCCTGGGTTTTGAGGCGGGCAACGTGCTGGTCGCGCTGTATGGCCATTTCGGCGAGTTCAGCCAGCCCCTGGAGGCAGGTCAGTTGGGACTCATCGAGCTCTCTGGGTTTTGTGTCTATCACACAGAGACTGCCAAGGGGATAACCGCTTTCATCATGCAGGGGCATGCCTGCGTATAAGCGTATGTGGGGAGGGCCCGTTACCAGAGGGTTATCGGCGAAGCGTTCATCCTGCAGTGCGTCCGGCACCACCAGTGCTGCATCAATTGACACCACGTGGCCGCAGAACGAAATATCGCGGCCGGTTTCGGTTACACCCAGTCCCTGGCAAGATTTGAACCACTGCCTGTCACCGTCGATGAGCGTTACCAGGGCAATGGGAACATCCAGACTGAAACTTGCAATCTGGGTGAGTCGATCAAGACGACCGTCTTCTGGGGAATCCAGAAGCCCCGTCTGCTCAAGCGCACGCTGTCGTTGCGTTTCGTTTGTGGGTTCCGACGGTGCCTTCAAGAAATGCTGTCCTCTTGGGTTGCTCTGGAAACGCAGTTTCGTCCGGATTCCTTGGAGACATAGAGTGCCCTGTCGGCCTGCTCCAGCAGCTGGCTCCCCATCAGGCCGGGAAAAGCGTTCGTGTCTGCGATTCCTGCCGAAAGCGTGCAGGTGAAACTGGTTTCGCTGTCAACAAAACGAATCTCAGAAAAATCTTCGCGGAGTCGATTGATGAGCCGTTCGGCCGCTTTTGCATCGCAGTTGGGCAGCACGGCCAGAAATTCTTCGCCCCCGTAACGGCCCAGCCGGTCGCTGCCACGGAAATGCTGTGCCATCAGTGTGCCGAGTGTGCTGATGACAATGTCACCCAGGGCGTGCCCGTATGTGTCATTGACGTGTTTGAAATGGTCGATATCGAGCATCACTACCGAAAGCGGATTGCCGCTTCGGCCTGCACTCTGCAGTTCAGTGTCCAGAGCTTCCTTGATATTGGCGTGGCGGAGCAGACCCGTCAGCCCGTCCAGAGAGATGGCTTCCTGCATGTCCCGCAGTCTTCTGACACGGTTGCGACAGGTCTTGAGCAGATACTCATCGCTGACCGGTTTATCGATGAAATCGTCACCGCCACGCATCAGTGCCTGCGCACGGCTGCGCTGGTTCTGTTCCTGGGTCAGAAAAAGGATCGGCAGATTGTTCCATTTGTCGAACTGCCTGAGCATGGCGGCGAGCTCATCCCCGGTGACCTGTGGCATCTGTAGATCCATCAACACCAGTTCTGGCTGGAATGCGGAGGTGGTATCCAGCAGTCGCGATGGATCCTGCAGGGGCTGAACAATCATTCCGGAGCGGGTCAGCACGGTTTCAAGGTGTTGCAGCAGTTGGGCGTCGTCATCGATGATGAGAATCCGCTCCCCGCGCTGATCCCGTTGTTTGATGGACCGTGTTATCCGTGCAGCGACTCTTGGTATGTTCAGTGGTTTGACAAAATAGCTCTCCGCACCGGCGCGCACCGCTTCCAGTCGGGCATGGAAATCCTCATGGCCGCCCATAAAAATGACCGGGCACGAGACCTGATCAAGCAGTGCCTGCCAATGATTACTGGGCAGTGCTGCAGCCTCTGAAGGCCCGGCGCGGTGGTCGAGCAGCAGCAGATGCGCGTCGACCTCCGTATCTTCCAGAAAATCATGCGGATTCTGGTAGCTATGCACACGGAATCCGAAGCTTCTGAGCTGATGCGCAAGGTAGTCGGCAAGGATGCTGTCACGCTCCACCACTGCAACCAGTGGCGAATGGGAGTCATCGCTGGCGTCGGCACTTTCCAGACCAACGCCGGACGAGGCCTTATCATCAGCGTCCAGAAGATTGCCCAGCTCGGTCAGGCCTCTTTTGAATCGCTCCAGATCAAAGCTGTCATCAGTACCGTTGCCATCCAGCCAGGCTTGAATGCGTCGCTCAAGCCTGCGGGCACGCTGGCCGAGTTGGTGGAAGCCAAAGGTGCCTGCTGAACCGGCAAGCTTATGCAGTCGGTGGCTGAGCGTTGTGATGAGTTCCAGCGCCTCATTCGACTCCTGGGCTGCGCTGGCCTGAAGATTGATCTGCTCCAGCTCGTCGTTCAGCCTGGATCGATAGGCAGCCCTGAGCCTACTGAGTTTGGATTCCAGTACGTCGGGGTGATCATTTTCAGCCATGGTAACGTTCCCACATGCGCTGAATGTCCTCCGATACGGTCATTGGGTCAAAGGGTTTGGGGATGACGTCGAAAACGCCCATCTCCCGGTAATGTGCCATTTCCTCTGGGTGAACCTTGGCTGTCATCAGAATCACGGGCAAATTATTGATGGCGCCCCGCTCATGGAGTCTGTTGAACGTCTCAATGCCATCCATATCCGGCATCATGACATCCAGCAGGATCAGGTCGGGTTCGAATGATGCCACGGAATCCAATGCCTGTTGACCGGATTCACACAGTTTTACCCGGAAACCTCCTACGTCTTCGAGCGCCAGCTGAGCGACCTGGCGGATGTCTTCATCGTCCTCTACGTAGAGTATGCTCTTGAGCTCGCGCATGGCTGCTCCGCTTTTTAACCCAGCAACTTTACGAAACAATAGACCATTTGGATCTCATTATGCTTCTCAACATGCGAGAGTGTGCAGCCATCAACTTGCGTTTTCGCGGGCGAACGCTTCGAACTCTTCGGCAGATAGAGCAGGACTGAAAAAGTACCCCTGGAACGTCTCACACCCCTGCCGGACAAGCGCATCGCGAACGGCCTGCGTCTCGACACCCTCCGCGACAACCTCGAGCCCCAGACTGCCCGCCAGGGCAACGACCGTCTGGACGATGGCTACATTGCTCTCGTCGGCGAGCATGTCTCGTACGAACGTCTGGTCGATCTTCAGCATGCGAAGCGGCATCCGTCTGAGGTAGGCCAGTGAAGAATAGCCCGTACCGAAGTCGTCCAGCGCGAAGGAAATCCCCAGCCGCTGCAGTCGGTTCATCTGCGTCAGGGTCTCCTCGACGTTTTGATCCAGCAAGGACTCCGTGACTTCAAGCTTCAGCCGTGAGGGATCAACACCCGTCTCCCGCACGATATGCTCAACGTCCTCGACAAACCCTGCCTCCCTGAACTGGCGCACACTGACGTTGACCGACATGGTCATGAGCGCGAGGGCATCCGTTCCCGACCAAGCAGCCAGTTGCTCGCAGGCGCTGCGCAACACCGCCTTGCCGATCGCGTGAATCAGGCCGACCTCTTCGGCAACCGGAATGAACTCCCCGGGGCTAAGGATGCCCCACTCGGGATCGTGCCAGCGCACCAGTGCTTCAGCCCCGACACACTCACCCCCGGCGTTCATGATCGGTTGATAGTAGGGAACAAAGGAGCCCGCTTTCAGCGCAGCGGGAATCCGGCGTTCGATCCAGGCGCGGCGGTCCGCCCAACTCTGGAGCGAGGGATCGAACAGGCTGACCGCACCGCGGCCCTGCTGTTTGGCACGGTGCAGCGCCAGATCCGCCCGTTTCAGGACATCAGCAAGGTGATCTCGACCCGGCGCGAACAGCGCAAGGCCCAGACTGGAGGTGCGCAGATATTGCGCTCCGTCGATGGTGAACGGCTTCATCAAGCGGTCGCGAAGCTCTTTCGCGGTCGCCTCCACTACTGGCGTGCTGTGGGGTTCTGTCGAACCGACTCCTGTGAGAATGACCGCGAACTCGTCACCACCCATGCGGCCGGCCATGGTGAAGCGATCACCCATCTCCCGCAGCCGTGCGGCAAACGCCTGGAGCAGCTTGTCACCGAAGTCGTGCCCACGGGTGTCGTTGAGGCTCTTGAAGTCATCGACGTCGATGAGAATCAGGGCACCGAACGCCTCGGGGGGCGATGCGTTCTCCACGCAGTCCTGCAAACACTTGCTCAACAACTGGCGGTTGGGCAACTCCGTGAGGGGATCGAAGTAGGCAAGAAAATGCACCTCGGCCTCGGCCTGCTTGCTCGCGGTCACATCCCGGAAATACACCGTTAGCCCGTCATCGGACGGGTAGGCATGCACCTCGAACCAGGTTTTACCCGCAGGATAGTAATACTCGAACCGTCGCGCGGTCTGATCCGTCATCGCTGCGCGATATTCATGCTCGAGCGCCGTTCCCATAACGGCCGGGAACATTTCCCACAGGTTTCTTCCAAGAACCTGGTGACGCGGCTGATGCAGCAGGCGTTCGGCTTCCGCGTTGAAATAGGTGAACGTCCACTGGGCATCGACCGTGTAAAACCCGTCGGTAATGCTCTCCAATGTACGTGTGACACGGCCCGCCACCCGCACGAGCTCCTCTTCAAGTTCTTTGCGCTCGTGGACATCGATCGCGCTGCCGTACCACTTACGCACACGACCGTGGTCATCGTGGACAGGATCAGCGCTGACGTAGTGCCAGCGGTACTGGTCCCGTACCTGGTCGTACAACCGGAAATCGATGGTGTACGAGGTGCCGTTGTCGACGGCTTCACGCCAGGTCTGCAGGCACCGGTCACGATCATCCGGGTGGACAGCCTCGATCCACTCTCCCCGCCGCAGACGTTCATCGGTAATCCCGGTCTGCGCCACGAGCCGGCGGTTGGCATAATCCAGCACCCCATCGGACTGTGCACTCCAGATAATGCCCGGCATGGCCTCGGCCAGATGCTCGAAGTACTCCTCGGTCTCATGCAGCCGCTGTTCTACACGTCGCTGCTCAGTGATGTCCTGGAACGCTCCGCGGATCTCAGTGACCGCGCCGTCTTCACCGATGACAGCCTCCCCGGTGGTGCGCACGGTCCGGCGACGACCCGCCGCCGTTATAATTTCCAGGACTTCGTCATAAGGCCTTCCGCTTTTGATGCACTCTTCGACCGCCGCACGAATTCGGGGGCGATCCTCGGGCGCATAAAACGTAATGGCCTCATCTACGGTGATCGTCGTTCCGGGAGGGAGATCGTGGATGGCCGCGACTTCATCGGACCAGGTCAAGGCGCCCTCGGTCAGATCAACCGTCCATCCACCGATGTGTGCCACACGCCCGGTAATCACCTGCAAGTAGTCGGACTTCGCCATCCGCTCCCTGTCGCGAGCCCGTCGTTTGGCCGAGGCCAGCAAATGCGTCAGCGTCTGCAGTGGCTGAAGGTTGTGCGCGTCGACGGAAGAGGGTTCACGGACGAGCCCACACAGGAAGCCGAAGGACTGTGCGCCGTCCGTGATGGGAACGCAGATCAACGCCCCGGACTCCTCCGGCAGGCCGAAGGCCTCGGTTTGACTCACTACATGAGAGGGCGTCACGGGCTGATCCGAAAGATCACCCGCGCCGGCGATCCGTTCACGCAGCTCTGCCGAAAGCTCGACTGTAGAGGGGATGGCCTGCGACACATGGCCGGCGCTCGCCACAACATTAATCTGGGAACCGGAGGCAGGGAGCTCCAGAACCATCGCTCCGTCGAAGCCGAACGTGGAAGCGGTTACACCGGCTGCCCGGGCATTCAACTGGTCGAGCCCGGGATCCTCCAGCGCCCACTGGGCGAAAGACACCAGAGCCGCGTGCTCCTCGGAGTGGCGGCGCACCTGGCATTCCGCCTCCTGGCGCGTCGTTGTGTCGGCCACTGACACCAGCGTGTGCGGAACGCCGCCGACATGCACCGGGCTCAGGCCGATCTCCACGGGAAACCGGCTTCCGTCCTTCCTCACGGCCTGCAGCTCCCGCCCCTCCCCCATGGGACGGGCTTCGGCGGCACTATGGAACGCCGCACGCAATGCGATGTGTGCGCCGCGCGCCTCCTCGGGAACCAGCGCCTCCACAGTCGTGCTCTGGAGTTCCCCCGCTGAGTACCCGAACATCTGCTCCGCCAGCGGATTAGCGGTGGCAATCCGGCCGTCCAGATGGACGACAAGGAAACCCAGCGACGCGGACTCCAGGACGGCATCGAGGTGTTCGAGATGAGCCTCCTGCTGGCTGACCGGGCGTTGAATCGAGACGAAGTAATCCCGCTGCTGGCGCTGGTCACGCACGGGCGTGATGCTCCACTCCACGCGGTAGGGCGTGCCGTCCTTGCGGTAGTTGACCGCCGAGCCCATGAACAGCTCCCGGCGCTCGACCGCTGCACGCAGTTTTCGCAGGACGTCCGGGTCAGTGTCCGGCCCCTGGAGCATGCGCGGCGTGGCGCCGATGAGCTCATCCCGCCCGTAGCCGGTCATGCGGGAAAAGGCCGGATTCGCGTACACGATAACGGGACCGGGGTAGGTCAGGTCTGCGGTCGTGACAATCACCGCATCGGGGGCGGATTCCATGGCAGGTTCGAAAAGCGAGCGATCCCAGTCCAGAACGGGCCGCTCATGGTTCTGTGTCATAGACCCTCTGGTCGGACAACGCGGAAATGTCCGGACGACTCCCTCGATCCTGAAAGCCACCCGGCACGGATGCAATGAGAACTGGCGCACGGCATCCCGGACACACCACTCTCTCCGGCCTCAAGAGCCCTTAACGCAGACGTGATTGTATGGACCACCTGTTCCGCATTTGTTGATCCAGGTCAATCAAGCTTGAGTGCCGCCTGCCGATACTCAACGCCGAGGAGCGCGATCCGCTCCTGAGCCCGGAGATCCCCATCAATGCGCATCAACACACCGATAACGAATCGCGAAGAACCGGTCGAAAAAGAAGACCGACTCATCAGCACAACCAACCTGAAAGGGGTTATTGAAAGCGCTAACGAAGCATTTTGTCGCGTCGCTGGATTCTCGGAGCAAGAACTCACCGGCAAAGCCCATAATATCGTGCGCCATCCGGATATGCCCGAGGCGGTCTATACCGACTTCTGGGACACGCTCAAAGCCGGCAAACCGTGGATGGGTATTATCAAGAATCGCTGCAAAAACGGCGACCATTACTGGGTCAGCGGATTCGTCTCCCCCGTTTACGAGGGGGATCAGCACATCGGTTTCCAGTCAGTGCGCACCCAGGCGACGGACGCGCAGAAACGCCGTGCCGAGCGCCTCTACGCCCGCATGCGACGCGGAGGTTCCGTTGTCCGGTTCTGGGAACGGGTTGACGACCGCCTTGTCCTGGCGGGCTTGGCCGGCGTGATCGCCGCCGCCTCGGTTGGGCTCGGGCATGTCCTCGCGACTGATCCTGGCTCCACCGCGTTGGTGGCGGGCGCGGCCGCGGTTGTGGGCGGTGGGATCGTCCATGCCAGTACCCGGCGCTGGCGCCAGCTCGATGCAATGGCAAAGCGGGTGTTTCGCAACCCCGTCGGTGAGTACACGTATGGCGGCGGGCATGACATCGCAGCCCAGGTGGATCTCGCCATGGCGATGCAGCGCTCCCAGATGGATGCCTTGCAAACACGGGTCAACCGACTGACCGAGGACCTGGCGGCCGCTGTCGCCGATACCGAAGATGCGGCTCAGAGTAGTCAGGAGGCACTGCGGCATCAACGTGAACAGACCGACAGTGTCGCTTCGGCGATGCACGAGATGGCGACCACCGTTCTGGACGTCTCGCGCAACGCCAATGAGGCGGCGGTTGCCGCCGAGGAAGCCTCCCAACAGGCAGACCGCGGTGGACGGGTGATGGATGAGGCCAACGGCGCCATGCAACGGCTGGCCACCGAAGTGCAGGAGTCCGCGGAGGCTGTTCGCCGCCTCCAGGATGACACCGCCGAGATTCGTGCCGTGCTCGGCGTCATCAACTCCATTTCCGAGAAGACCAATCTGCTTGCACTCAACGCTGCCATCGAAGCGGCGCGTGCCGGCGACTCCGGGCGCGGGTTCTCCGTCGTTGCAGAAGAAGTGAGAGTGCTGTCCGCGCGAGTCAATGAGGCAACCGACGACATCGCAAAAGCGGTCGCACGGCTGGAGCGCGGGGTGAACGGGGCCGCCGAAGTAATGGACCGCAGCAATGCATCTGCCGATGAAGTGGGCACCAGCGCGCAAACGGCCTCCGAGGCGACGCACCAGATTCAGCAGGCAGTCGCCGCGATCAACGACATGAACACCCGGATCGCTTCCGCCGCCGAGGAGCAAAGCCAGGTGGCCGAGGAGATCAATGAAAACATCACCCGGGTCAACGACGGCTTCGAAACCACGGAAACAGCCGCAAAGCGTACCCGCCGAGCAAGTGAACACCTCGCCCACCTCGCTGAACAACTGAAAGGCATCATTCAGCAGTTCGCAGTGCTGGGCTCAGAAGCCAGAGACGATGGTGCTCCTGCGCATTCGCGGACAGGGCCGATGAGCGAGCGCCATGGTCCTCGGTAGCCAAACCGCCAGCTTTGGGGCTTGATTAGTCGTCAACTGTCGCGAGGCGCAAGAGTTGAGATCAATCCGTGATCAGAGATGTTCGATTCTCGAAGATGAAGTCAATGGGCTCAGGGATACCATGGTGCCTAGTCGCCTATCTCCAGCCGCTACAGCAAATACCCGCTGAGTGCTGACCCTCTCTTTTCAACGGACCGTCAGACCGGGAAGCGGACTCTCAAGCGAAAGCAACGGAGGACCGTTCAGGGTCGCCACTTGGCACCGGTACGAGGTCCCGCGTGGGTCGGGTCTGCAGCACTGAGAACCGTCAAGACAAGGTAAGGTCAATGACGGCCACGAGCACCAGGGCGGCCGCGGCAGGCCAGGGACTTCGTAGCACAACGCCGAATAGGACGAGAGGGATCAGGACCGTCAGCGCAGCCAGGGTGTGGGGCAGCTCGGCGACACCCGTAGCAGCCATGATCCATACATAGACAGCGCCCAGCGCACCGAGGAGGAGTCCAAACCAGACATTGCGGCTGCGAAGTCGTGCTGACATGGCGACCTCCACGTCATGTTGGTCGGCCCGATGCGAGGCCGCGATCAAAAGGCTGCTTGCCCGGTCGCCCCTGGTGGCCGGCGTTTGGTGTCAGCTTCGACGGGACATGTAGAGCTGTGCATGTATTTCAGGGATCGAACCGCCAGATCGCAGGTTTAGCGAGACGCAGCATGTGATTTCACCCGCGGATGACGTGACCATTCCGGAGATAGCGCCGAACCTCCCCAAGCAGTCCCCGCTCCAGCGCCTCAAGCGCTTCGCCTTCGTCCCGTTGTTGCTCCTCAGAGGCGCCTCGGCCCTGTACGCTCCGGCGTTCGATCTCCTGGTCGATGCGCCTCATCAGATCGACCAGGGCTTCATCAGGCCAGACTTCACGGTCCTTGATGGCACTGCGCAACACATTCGTCATTGCGATGCTCTTGGTGACTCTCTCATGTGGCGTCGCCTGCTTCGCCGTGGGTACACGCCGCATAAGTTTACCGGGTCAGTGATCAGCCACGGGGATGATGGACGTCTTTGCAGCGTGGATGTATACCTGTTGTATCGGTATTGCCAGGAGAAGGAAATGAATGCGCCAGTCTTGATCATGGGAGCACGGGGCGGGATCGGCGAGGCGCTCACCCGGAAGCTTGCAGCCCACCAGCAGCCCCTGGTCCTTTCTGCACGGGATCCCGATGGCATCCGCGGACTCGCGACCGAGACCGGCGCCTCGACCGTCGCCTGCGACGCACTGGACGCGCACTCCATTCGCAGCGCCGTGGAGACCGCGGCAGCCGACAACGGTCTGGCGGGGCTCGCTTACTGCATCGGCAGCATTGTGCTGAAGCCATTCAGGAGTGCCACCGAGTCGGATTTCATCGACGCCTACCGCCTCAATACCGTCGGCGCAGCGCTCGCCGTGCAGGCTGCAGCCCCTGCGCTTCGCAAGGCCCAGGGGAGCGTCGTCCTGTTCTCGACGGTGGCCGCGGGACAGGGCTTCGGCAACCACACGGTCATCGCGGCTGCCAAGGGCGGCGTGGAGGCCCTGACCCGCTCCCTGGCGACGGACCTGGCGCCGGATATTCGGGTCAACTGTATCGCGCCAAGCCTCTCGCGCACCGCGCTTGCGGAGCAACTGCTGTCCAATGAAAAGATGGCCGAAAGCCTTGCCGCGAGTCACCCTTTGAAACGCGTCGGGGAAGCTGCGGATTCAGCGGCTATGGCGGCCTTTCTGCTGGGTGGCGAGTCCAGTTGGATCACGGGGCAGGTGTTCCCGGTGGACGGCGGGCGCGGTGCCTTGCGCACGCGGGGCCAATAGCGGCATGGCGTCCTGGGCATCCGCTATCCGTAGCCGCTGGAGCCGGACGGCACCGGTGGTTCTACTGGCCGCGATACTGGCGTGGCTGCCTCCCGCCGTGCTCGCCGTGGACAACGACGAGGCCCTGACACTCCTCCGCGAGGGGGAGGCGGTATTGATTCTGCGGCACGCCCTCGCGCCGGGCACCGGTGACCCGCCTGGCTTCGACATAGGTGACTGTTCGACCCAGCGGAACCTCAATGATCGCGGACGGGAGCAGGCAGGAGCCTGGAAGCCGTTTCTGCGGGATCACGGTATCGAGCGGGCACGCGTCCTATCCAGCCAGTGGTGCCGCAGCATGGACACGGCCGAGGTGATAGATGTGGGCGAGGTTGCGGAGTTTCCGCCGCTGAACTCGTTCTTCGCCGGCCGGGGTGATCGTGAGCGACAGACCCGCGAGACGATCGCGCACGTCAATGCCATGGGTGCTGGCGACCCCATTATCCTAGTCTCCCACCAGGTCAACACAAGGGCCCTTACAGGCACGTCTGTCAGATCCAACGAAGGTGTCGTTGTGCGTTTGCCGCTTTCCCGGGGACAAGGTGTCCTGGCCAGAGTCAGCCCCGATACCCAATAAGAAGGGCCCGAGGGTTCATCATGTAATGCTCGAGGACGTCCTCACTGGTGGATGCCCAGCCCCCTTGGCGCAGCGTTGCGACGCGTCCTGGTCTATAAGATGGAGGAGGCGGTCATTCGGTCCTTCATGCACCGCCGTCAACCCACCCGATTGTCGCAACCGCGGCGCGGGTTTTACGCCGGAGGACAAAGCTTGAGGGGGCGCCACCGCTTTTGCGCGATGGGGCCACAATGCGCCACCGAGCGCGTGAATACGTGACAGAGAGAAAACCGGCGATGCGCTATCTTCTCCATTCACTGACTATTGCCTGCCTCGCGGTAGGCTTGGTGGCCGCAGATGCCTCGAGTGCTTGCACACGCGTTGTATATCTCGGCCCCGAAGACCGAGTTCTGACTGGGCGCAGCATGGATTGGAAGCTGCCCATGGTCAGCAACATGTGGGCTTTCCCTCGCGGGATGGAGCGCGACGGTGCGGCCGGACCACGCTCGGCCGAATGGACCGCCACCCACGGCAGTGTGATCATCAGCGGTTATGACATGGCCACTGCCGACGGCATGAACGAGCTCGGCCTGGTGGTGAATTTGTTGTGGGAAGTCGAAGCGACTTACCCTGAAGATGACGGAGTGACCCCGCGGGTTTCACTCTCCGTGTTTCCGCAATACCTACTGGATCGCTTCGCTACGGTTGAAGAGGCCGTGACCGACCTGCGTGAGAACCCAGTGCAGGTGGCCACAGGCGAGGTACCGGTCGGTCCCCCCGGGCGTTCAGCGACGGTGCATCTGTCCCTGTCTGATGCCACCGGTGACAGTGCAATCATTGAATTCGTTGATGGCGAGATGGTGATCTGGCACGACCGCGCCTATCAGGTCATGACCAACGAGCCGACTTTCGAGCGCCAGTTGGCGGTCCTCGAATACTGGCAAGCCGTAAACCCTCGAGAATTCCTGCCCGGGACCGTGCGCGCCTCAGACCGGTTCGTACGGGCCCACTTCTACGTTAACTCGGTGGTCCAGAGTCCTGATCCGCGGACCGCCGCTGCCTCCGTATTCAGCGTAATCCGGCATACGTCAGTGCCCTGGGGGATCTCCATCGCCGACCAGCCGAACCTCTCCACCACGCGCTGGCGGGTCGTCGCCGATCACAAGGACCGGCGCTACTACGTGGAGTCCGTGATCTCACCGAGCGTGTTCCAGGTCGAGCTCAACAAGCTCGATTTATCGGAAGGTGCCCCGGTGCGACAGCTCGATCTCGGCCTCGACATGGAGCGCGTGCTGTCTGGTGACGTCTCGAGCAAATTCGAGCCCGCGACAGCTTTCACTTTTCAGCCCGCTGATTGATAGAGGGTTCTACCCCGTTCCCACGGAAGGATTGGTTGGGGCGTTGGATTTATCCGGGTGTCGTGGACAGTATCTGAAAGCGGACTCTGGCAGAGACTGGGCGACCGGCCGCTCAGGGTCGAACAGCGCCCCTTGGTCACGGGATCGCGTTTGGTCAGAGGACGTCTGCGAATTCCCGTAGCCTTTCCGCCGTGACGACAAGCCCCTGCGCCGCGAGGGTATCGAGGTAGGCATCGACAGGTTTCGGAGGGTTGCGGAGAGCAGCGCGGTGGCGTTTGCGGTTGTCACAACGGCCCCCTCATGCAGATCGAGCTGCTGTTCCACGAAAGTATCCGGGTGAACGGCCTCAATGCCGAAGGGCGCGAGCGACGGTGCCGGAAAGTCTCTCAGGTTGATGGTCACGATTGTCTGCGCACCGGCGCGGATTGCTGCAGCAAGAACGTGTCGGTCATCGGGGTCCGGCAGCGATAGACCCTCAATCAACGGCTCATAGCCTTCCACAAGGCAGTCGGGGACCGCTTGATCCATCAGCGAGCGTGTTCTCTTAAGCGCGTTAGCCAGATCAGGACGCGTTGCCAACAGGCTTCGTGTCCACTCGTCATGAATCCGGTCAGTCCATTTGGCCGCGAACAGCCCGGCGGTTGCCAGCCGGATCAGGAAATCCCGCATGGGTGCCGGGTACAGCACGCACGCGTCAAACACCACCACGAAGCGCACGTCAGTACCCCATGTCCAGGTCCTGCGCCTGCTCGGTCAGTGCATCCAGGGCTTCCTGGCTGGTGCGGTCACGTTCCGCCTTGTACGCCAGCAGATCCTGGTATCGAATCCGGCGATGGGTACCTACCTTCGAGAAAGGAAGCTCGCCTCGCTCGAGAAGTGTGACGAGATGGGGGCGAGAGACATTGAGGATGTCTGCCGCTTCCTGCGTCGTGAGCTCTGCATGGGTCGGGACGATCGTCACCGCATTGCCCTGGGCCATCTCGCCAAGCAGGTCACGCAGCAGCGCAAGCGCCTGGCGCGGCAGCACCAGATCGGTGCCGTCGAGCTGAACCCGGGCCCGGTCGGAGTCCGGCTGCTGAGCCAGAAGTCTGCTCAGCTCCGTCGCGCTGGCGCGGGCCAGGGCAGCAGCCTCATGATCGGGGAGCTGGTTGTCGCCACTGGGTGTCTGCATGGGTACTCCGGAGTGCTTGTGTGCTCCCCCGACATTAATCGCAATAACCGTAAAACGCAACAAACGAAACACGGCTTGCAACGCCAGACGTCGAGAGAGCGGACGAGCCCGTCACGGTCGATGCTTAACATCCCACTCTCTGCGGAGATATTGAGCCATGACCACCCCCAACCCGCCCCGCCAGCAGGCAACCGAACGCGCCCCTTGGAACAAGGGCCACCTGATCGGCCCGAAGCCCCCGCTGAAACTCCCCGAAGTCTGGGGCATTCGCATCCGGCTTCAGCTCGACCAGAACACACGGCAGCTCGCTCTGTTCAACCTCGCGATAGACAGCAAACTCCGAGGCTGTGATCTCGTCAGCCTCCAGGTCCGAGATGTCGTTCACGGCGGAAAAGCAGTAACGCGGGCCGCCGTCATCCAGCAAAAGACTGGGCGACCTGTCCAGTTTGAACTCACACCCAATACCCGACGAGCGGTCGAGGAGTGGGTCGACGAGGCCGGCTTGAGATCCGACGGGTACCTGTTCCCGAGCCGCATCCACGGTTCGCCGCAAATCTCCACCCGGCAGTACGCAAGAATCGTAAAATCCTGGGTTACCCAACTCGGGCTCGACCCTGCCGAGTACGGCACCCATTCGCTTCGCCGAACCAAGGCGACCTTGGTGTACCGGCGCACACGGAATCTCCGCGCCGTGCAGCTCCTTCTTGGCCATACCAAACTCGAAAGTACCGTCCGGTACCTCGGAATCGAGGTGGACGACGCACTTGAGATGTCGGAACAGACGGAAGTCTAGCGGGATAAGTCGTCGGGCCGCGTCCACGGAGGGGCGCTGTCCCGACCCGGAGCGGTCATCTGTGTGTTGCCTCTGACCGACCGCATATGGCTCGCGGTAAAGGAGGGATCGGAGTGTTCACTTGTGGCGGGGTTGTCGCTCGTCGGACCGGATTTATTCCCTGCGTGGAATGTTCTCCAGTAAGCGCTTGCCATGAACGATCGCGATCACAACGACAGCGGCTGGATCGACTCGGTAGATCACCCGGTAGCTGAAAACGAAAGTCTCACGATAAGAGGAGTCCTCGAACTCCGGAACCACTCTGCCGCGAAAGGGATTGTGGTCAAGGGCGGCAACCACCTGCAGCAGTCGATCAACGAGGGCCTCGGCGTGCTGCGGCGAATCTCTGCCTATCCACGCAGCAATGGCTTCGACGTCCTCAACCGCCTCCGGTGACCATTTTACTTCGTACGCCATTTCGAGAGACGGTCCACGGCCTCTTGATGAGATACGGTGCCCTCTGTCTCGGCACGGGCCTCGCCACGCCTGACTTTCTCCAGAACATAAAGGTGGTACTGGATATCCTCATAACTGCTGTCGTCCGGAAGGTTCCGGAGGAGTTCCTGGACTTCCTGTTTGGCTGTCTGCATGGACCGCACCTGAGGCCGCTGACGTGACTCCCTTAGGTTATCAGAATCCCGGGATTATTAGTCTTGGTCGGAGTTGCGGTCAGCGATAGCGGCCGTTCGGCGACTGCAGTCCAATAACGCCTTCGGGTCGATAACGGATCAGCCGACGCTATCAGGCGGCGTTGAACGGTATGGCTCGGACATTGCCAAGGTCGACACGCTGTTTCGCTTCCCAGAGGTCGTGCATATCCTGCATGGCAAGCCAACTCTCCGGGGAGCGCCCCAGCGTCTTGGAAAGCCTAAGCGCCATTTCCGGACTGATTCCACTCGTCCCCTTTAACACACGCGACAAGGTTGACGGCGAAACACCCATGCTGCTGGCCAATTGCCGCGCACTGAGTCCGAAAGGCTCAAGATAGACCTCGCGAATGAACACCCCTGGATGCGGCGGGTTGTGCATCGTCATCAGTGATAATCCTCGTAGTCGAGTACATATGCATTTCCGTCACGGAATTCGAATGTCAGCCGCCAACTCCCGTTAACCCAAACGGACCAGCGGTTCTTATGACGCCCGCGGAGCCGATGCAGACGGAACCCGGGCACGTTCATATCCTCGATCATTGCAGCGGTCTCCAGCGCAGCCAGCAGCATGCGCAAGCGTTTCGCATGCTGCGGCTGGATTCCTGCCGTGCTGCCGGACTCATAGAACCGCTTCAATCCCTTGTGACGGAACGATTTGATCATAGGCGGACGGTAGCATGTTGCGCATCACGCAACAACTACGCGTATGAACTCAAGCCGCCGGGAACACAGAGGAGCACCCACCTACAGAACAGCCGTTCATCACCGAGCTTGTGATCGGCGGCAACGGGTCAGTTCATCGGCATTGGGTCGGAACCGGCATAAGGGTCACCGCCGGCACGACATGCAACGCATCCATAGCTCGACGAGCGGTCCCAGCGAACTCCTCCTTACGCCTTCGAATCATGATCGTCATGGAGCTGGGCCCAGGAATTGGCTACCAACTCCTGGATAAAGTTTCGGGCGATCAGTGACGGTCGCCGCTCACTTCGAGTGACCACACAGAACGGAGACTGGATGCCCACCGTCTCGGCCAAGAGCGCACGCATCCGCCTCTCCTTCACCCATTGCTTCGCGAAGTGATCCGGCATGGTGCCAATAAAATATCCAGTGAGGATAAATAGGGCCTGCGCTTCCATGTTCGAGGCATGAGCGCCGACCCGGGCGTCCGGGAACTGCTGGAGCTCGCGCAGGTTTGCATAGGGGCGGACTACGAAGGTGTGTCGAGCGATCTCATCGATTGTTAGCTCAGTATCCGGCACTTGGAAGAGTGGATGTCGGTCGGCGCAGTAAAGGCTGTGAAGCTCGGTGTAAATGCGTCTGTACTGTAGGCCTTCCATCTGGCTCATTTCTGGAAGAATGCCCAGTTGCAACTCGCCGTTGGCGATGTCCAACGCCAACTCGTCTGGACTATTGACGCGGATGTCCAGACGAGCACGGTGATTTTTGCGCAGGAACTCTCTTACCACTTCGTCCATGCGCAGGTGACGGTCGGATATCATGTTGTCCACCAGTCCGAGCCTCAAAGTACCTGTGGCCGTTCTGCGCAACTCGCCCATTTCGCTGTCGAAATCTTCCACCTGTGCCAGCAGGGCCTTGGCTCGGTCGTAAACCACCCGGCCCCGGTCGGTGAGCTCGAAACCCTGACGGCCTCGGCGGCAGATCTGGAATCCGACCCTTTCCTCAAGCGCTTTGATGTGAAAGCTGATCGCCGACTGACTCATATTCAGAGCGGTCTGGGCACCGGGGTAGCCATGGTGCTCGGCGACCGCTCTGAATACCGCCAGATTCTTCAGATCCGCGGCTGACGGCTTCATGCATGCTCCTTAATGGTGCGCCTTACTTCAAATAAATTGCAGTAAGCATAAGTAAATATCAGTTTTATCGTCGAGATGAAAGTGGTTACCTGATGTGCAACGGGTTCAGCGATCAAGGCGGCCCGCATTCAACCGGAGGTGCAGATCATGGTGCTTAACCACCAAAAACGAGTCACAGCGACCGTCACGGCAGTGGCGATGGCTACCACGTTCGCAATTTCTACTTCACACGCTGAGTTGCTCGAGCAGATCAAGGCGGACGGTCAGTTTACGGTTGGCACGGAAGCGCGTTTCCCGCCCTTCGAGTTCGTGGAAGATGGCGAGATCGTGGGTTACTCAGCCGACATGATGGCGCACATCATGCAAGAGCTGCCAGACGTCGAGCTGATCCGCATGGACCTGCCCTGGCAGGGCATTCTTCCCGGCCTGCAGCGCGAGCGTTTCGATTACGTGGTTACTTCGGTAACGGCGACCAAAGAGCGTGCGGAGCAGTACCACCTGAGCCCCCCGATCGCAGATGCAACCATGGCTGTCTTGCGGCGCGCCGACGACGACAGCATTCAGTCCGCGGACGATCTGGGCGGTAAGGTCGTTGGCACGCAGTCCGGTTCCGCTCAATTGGAAGCCCTGGAAATCCAAGCGGAAAAGCTGGACGCCGAAGGTACGCCGGTGGCCGACATCAATACTTATACCGATTTCGATGAGGCCTATGCTGACCTTGGTGCAGGCCGCCTGGACGCTGTGGTGAACAGTCTTCCCAATCTGCTGGAAGCCGAACGGACCCGGCCGGATGTCTTCGCAGTCGCCGACACTTTTGGTGACCCCATGTACTTTACTTGGGCGGGCAGGCGTGACGAAGCGAGTGAGAGCCTGAACGCATTCATGGATGAGCAGATTCGGCGTCTGAACGAAGACGGCACGCTGGCAGAGCTCCAAGAGGAGTGGTTCGGCGGCGAGATGGATCTACCAATGGAACTGCCGGAACCTCCGGAGTAAGCACCAGGCCGGCCGGTCATCCGCTGCGCGATGACCGGCCCAACCCGCCCGCGCGAGTCATTCCATGCTGGACATACTTCTCGGTTACCACGGTGTTTTACTCCAGGGGCTACTCACAACGCTCATCGTGTCGCTGTCAGCGATCGGTATCGGTCTGTTCACGGGGTTACTGCTGGCCTTCGGTCTGATGAGCCGATACCGCATCGTGCGATGGCCTTGCGGCGTGTATCGCAGCTTCTGGCGTGGCACACCCATACTCCTTCAGCTGCTACTGGTCTATTACCTGCTACCGGAAGTCGGTCTGGAAGTCGCCCCCGTGCTCGCCGCCATCATCGCCCTGACGATGAATACGACAGCTTTCCAGGCAGAGATCTTTCGCAGTGGTCTGGCGCACATCCCTCCAGGGCAAACTGAGGCCGCGCGGATGCTGGGCATGAACGGCTGGACGATGCGCCGACGGATTCTCGTACCGCAGATGTTCCGTTTGATTCTGCCACCTCTGACCAACGAGATGATCACGATTCTCAAGAACTCTTCTTTGGTATCAGTGATCGCGGTAACCGAACTCATGCGGGTCAGCCAGCAGATCGCAGCGAGGACTTTTGATCCGCTGGAGACCTATCTGGCGGCTGGGGCGATTTACCTCGCGGTGAACCTGGTACTCGCACAGGTCGGCCGGCAACTTGAGCGTCGCCAGCGCGGTGGCCTTGCAGCGTATTAGGAGTCAGGGATGATCGATTTTCAGCTGCTCATCGACTACCACGACCTGATTCTCGAGGGGCTGTGGAATACCGTTTGGATCTGTTTCCTGGGGTGCGTGCTCGCGCTGTCCCTCGGCCTTGTCCTCGCCACCTTGCGCCTCGCCCTACCGAGGCTGTTTGGCTGGTTCGTCGCCGCTTACGTAGAGGTGGCACGTGGTGTACCTCTGTTGGTGATCCTGTTCTTGCTCTACTACGGCGGCCCGAGCTTTGGCTTGCGCCTGGATGCAGCAACAGCCGGGGTGCTAGGGATTGGCTTCTATGGCGCAGGGTATTTCGCGGAGATTTTCCGCAGCGGTTTCCAATCCGTGTCGGCCGGGCAGTTGGAGGCGGCACGGATGCTGGGTATTCCCCGACTCAGAAGTCTCATCCGCATCGAGATCCCGCAAATGCTCCGGCTGATCGTGCCTCCCGGCACGAACCAACTCGTCATCCTCGTGAAGGAATCCGCTCTGCTCTCCGTGATATCGGTGAATGATCTCACCAAGAACGCCACAGATATCGTCAACCAGACCTTTGTGGTGATCGAGCCCTACATGGCCGTGGCGCTGCTGTACTGGCTGATCATCGAGCTCATCGCACGCGGTGGCTATTTCCTGGAGCGCCGCCTGACAACTGTTCCCCAACGAGGTACCAATCATGCGAGCGGCTAAAAGCAAGGGCGCGCAGGCAGAACAAGGTCACGTGGTCGAGGCGACCGGTCTCAGCAAGGCATTCGGCGACACGCATGTGCTGACGGACATCGATTTTCAAGTGGCCGAGTCAGAGGTCGTCTGTGTAATCGGCCCATCCGGTTCCGGAAAATCAACGCTGCTCCGCTGTCTGGCGTTTCTCGAGCCCTACGATCACGGAGACGTGCGTATCAACGGTGAGCTCCTGGGCTACGTGGATGGCGGCGGCAAACGCGTGCGCGCCAGCAGTCGGGCCGTGGACCGAGTTCGCCGGCCGGTGGGCATGGTTTTCCAGCATTTTCACCTGTGGCCGCACCTCACCGCACTCGGCAACGTCACCGAAGCGCCCCGTCAGGTGAGCGGTTTGAGCCGTAAGCAAGCGCAGAAAGAAGGTCTTGCCATGCTTGAGCGCGTGGGTCTTTCGGCTCAAGCAAACCAGTACCCAGAGCAGCTCTCCGGGGGCCAGAAACAGCGAGTGGCCATTGCCCGAGCACTGGCCATGAAGCCTCAGGTGATGTTCTTCGACGAGCCCACGTCCGCACTTGACCCGGAACTGGTGGGTGAAGTGCTTGAGGTCATGAAACAACTCGCCAACGAGGGCATGACCATGGTGATCGTCACCCACGAAATGGGTTTCGCGGCGCATGTCGCCGACCGCGTCGTGTTCATGGATGCCGGTCACATCGTCGAATCCGGAGAACCGAAATCCCTGTTCCAACAGCCGCAAAGTCCCAGGTTGCAGCAGTTCCTGACGACCTGGCGAGAGCGCAGCATCTAAATTGACTGACAAGGAGAAGCCCATGACTTTCGATCACGCGCGTATTGCCACACACCCCACGAACAACGGCCAACCATGCGGGGAGAACGCTTCCCTGCACAATCCGATTTCCCCTGACGGCACCCCCAGCCTGGGTGAGCGTTACACTGTGCCGGCCCGCTGCGGTCGGGCCGTGCGGGTGAAGGCCGGACAGACAATCCGCATCATCAACACCCATGGCACCCAGGTGTGCGACACGTGGGCGTTCAGCACCGCCAACATCAATGAGTTCATTTCCATGGAGCATGCCCGCGCCTGGATCGACGGGCTCATTCCGAAAGTCGGTGATCCGCTGCTCAGCAATCGGCGCCGTCCAATGATGACGCTCACGGCGGACACGTCCCCGGGCGTGCACGACACGCTGATCGCCGCCTGCGACCTGTACCGTTACATGACCTTGGGTGTGGAGGATTATCACGACAACTGCTCGGATAACCTGCGTCTGGCCATGCAGGCCATAAAGACGCCGGTCAACGAGGTTCCCCAGCCCTTCAATATCTGGATGAACATTCCCGTGAACCAACGCATGGGCATCGAGTGGGAAGCCCCGGTGGCCAACCCCGGAGACTACGTGGATCTGAAAGCGGAGATGGACTGTATTGTCGCCATGTCCGCCTGTCCCCAGGACATTATTCCTATCAATGGGCGCGAGTGCGTACCGGTGGAAGTCCATTTCGAAGTGCATGACGGCTAACGCCTGTTCATGAATGGGACCCGCGATGAGCAATAACACGACACACTCCGTCATCGAGGCGATGGACGGTGACGATCTGTGGCGGGATCTGCACGACCTCGCCGTCTATGGCCGGCGCGATGACGGTGGAGTCGGCAGGCTTACGCTGGACGCAAACGACGTGGAGGCGCGCATCTGGCTCATTGAGCAGGGCAAACACCTTGGTTGCACTGCGCGGGTGGATGGCGCCGCCAACGTCTTTCTGCACCGGCCGGGTCTGGAGCCCGACCTTGATCCGGTGCTGGTGGGGAGCCATCTGGATAGCCAGCCCGCGGGGGGTGTCTACGACGGTGCCTTCGGCGTGCTCGCCGGCCTGCAGCTGTTGAAGGCGCTGCACCAGTGCGACGCCTCCACGCGACGGCCTGTCGAAGTGGTGTCGTGGACCAACGAAGAGGGGGTGCGCTTCGCACCCGGTACCTCAGGTTCGGCATGCTTCAGCGGCACGCGCACCCTCGAGGCCACACGCGCGCTCGAAGACGATCAGGGCGTCACCTTTGGTGACGCCGTAGACGCCTGTCTGGCACGGCTGGACACCATGGACGTGCCGCGTGTCGGGTTCGGCACCCCGGTCCACGCGTTCTTGGAGGCCCATATCGAGCAGGGGCCGGTACTGGAGCGCGGGGGCCATTCCGCCGGGGTGGTCACCGGCATCCAGGGGGTGAGCTGGTACCGCATGACTGTGAACGGCCGTGCCGATCACGCCGGAACCACGCCTCGGGCTGCCCGCGCTGATGCGCTGGAGGCCGCCTGCGCGCTGACCATGGCCCTGCGGGAGCTTTGTCGCGATCCAGACGACCGCGTCCGCTTCACGGTGGGTCGGTTTCAGGTGCATCCGGGCTCGGTGAACACGATTCCCGATCAGGTGGTATTCACTGTCGACCTACGCCATCCCGAGGGCGCGACCCTGGATGCCCTAGACGCGCGTTTCAAGGGGCTGGCGGCTGAGCAGTGGGCGGGTTGTCACGTGACGCTTGAGCACCTCTCCCGCATCGACCCGGTGGATTTCCCGTCGTCCGTGGTGGAGACCATGGAGGCCGCCGCCAGCGAGTTGAACATCGACGCGCCGCGGCTGGTCTCCGGCGCGTTCCATGACGCAATTCACTTGGCGGGACACTGCCCCACAGGCATGGTGTTCATCCCCTGCGAGAACGGGGTCAGTCATCACCCGGCGGAGAACATCACGCCCCGGGATGCGCTGGCCGGCGCGCGCCTCATCGCCGCCACGGCCCTGCGGCTTGCCAACCAGTGAGTAACGACTCCATGCACTCCGATGAGAACGAGTTTCGCCCCCTGGGCGGCAGCGAAGTGCCCCGTTATGCCGGCCGCTCAACGTTCATGCGCCTGCCGCAGATCGAGGATCCAACTCGGGTCGACATCGCCTTACTGGGCCTGCCGTGGGACAGCGGTTCCACCAACCGCGTGGGCCAGCGGCATGGGCCACGGGAGATACGCAGCCAGTCCACACTCATGCGCGCCGTTCATCAGGCCAGCCGCGTGTCCCCCTACGATCTTTGCCGTGTGGCCGACCTGGGTGACGCCCCGGTCAACCCCATCGACCTGCAGCAGACCCTTGAATGGGTAACGAACCACTTCCGCCGCATCCATGAGGCGGGCGCCGTGCCACTCACTGCGGGTGGAGACCATCTGGGCTCACTCCCGATCCTGCGCGGCATCGCCCGGGAACGGCCGGTGGCCATGGTGCAGTTCGATGCCCACTCCGACACCAACGACACCTATTTCGGCAACAATCCCTATACCCATGGCACACCGTTCCGGCGTGCCATCGAGGAGGGGTTGCTGGAACCGAACCGGGTCATACAGATCGGGATTCGTGGCTCCATGTACGCCGCTAGCGATCTGGACTGGGCGCTGGAACAGGGCGTCCGCGTGATCGAGATGGAGGAGTTCTTCGAACTCGGTCCGAGAGGCGTTCTCGACGAAATTCATGAGATCGTCGGCGATGCGCCAACCTACGTGACCTTCGACGTGGACTGCCTCGACCCCGTCTACGCACCGGGCACGGGCACCCCCGAGATCGGCGGCTTCTCTACCGTGGACGCGCAGACGATGCTGCGCGGTCTGCGCGGACTGAACCTGATAGGCGGCGATGTCATGGAAGTGTCCCCGCCATTCGACAGTTCTGGGCTTACAGCGCTCACAGGCGCAACCATGATGTTCGAACTCCTTTGCGTGCTCGCTGATGCAGTAGCTCGCAGAAGATAATGTTCGATCCTGTGCCTTTGTTGTTTTGGCAAGGCTGGAAATCCCAATACCAACCACGGTGACGTTTTGACCAACTTTCAGAATCAGACCGGCTGCGGCCTATCCGCCGAACAGCTTGACGCCTACTGGATGCCGTTTACGGGCAATCGCCGGTTCAAGTCCGAGCCGCGTATGATCGTCAGCGCGGATGGCGCATATTTCACCGACAGCAACGGACGTCGTGTCTTCGACGGCGTCTCGGGGTTGTGGACGTGCGGGGCCGGCCACAACCGCAAGGAGATCAACGAGGCGGTTACCGGGCAAATGAACCAGCTGGACTACGCGCCGGCATTCCAGTTCGGGCACCCCAAGGCCTTTGAGCTGGCTCACCGCCTCCGGGATTATTTACCCACCGGTCTGAATCATGTGTTCTTCACGGGCTCAGGCTCGGAGAGCGCCGACACGTCGCTGAAGATCGCCCGAGCCTACTGGCGAAAGAAGGGAAAACCGGCGAAGACCAAGTTGATCGGTCGCGCCAAGAGCTACCATGGGGTCAACTTCGGCGGCATCAGCGTCGGTGGTATCGGCGCTAACCGCACCCCGTTCGGTGAGGGCCTGAACGCGGACCATCTGCCTCACACACTGATGCCCGAGAATGCCTTCACACGCGGCCTCCCGGAAACAGGCGCAGAACGGGCCGATGACCTTCTGGAACTGATCGCCCTCCACGACGCCTCCAACATTGCTGCCGTGATTGTTGAGCCGATGGCCGGATCGGTGGGTGTACTCCCCCCGCCCAAGGGATATCTCCAGCGCCTGCGGGAGATCTGTGACGCCCATGACATTCTGCTCATCTTCGATGAGGTCATCACCGGTTTCGGACGCATGGGTGCCAACACGGGGGCGGAGGTATTCGGCGTCGTGCCGGATATGCTGAACTTTGCCAAACAGATCACTAACGGCGCTATTCCCATGGGTGGTGTGGCGGTTGGCAGTGACATCTATGACACCTTCATGAAAGAGGGTGGCCCCGAGTACATGGTGGAGTTCCCCCATGGCTACACCTACTCCGCCCATCCCGTGGCGTGTGCGGCCGCGCTGGCCTGCCTCGACATCCTGGAACAGGAGTGCCTTGCAGATCGGGTCAGGGACATGAGTCCCAACTTCGAGCAGGCCCTGCACAGCCTGCGCGGTGCACCTTACGTCAGCGACATACGCAACTGCGGGTTTGCCGGCGCGCTGCAGATCGAGAGCTACCCGGGTGAACCCGCACGACGCCCCTTCGAGATCGCCATGAAATGCTGGGATATGGGGTTCTACGTCCGTTCCGGGGGCGACACCATTCAGCTCGGCCCACCCTTCATCAGCACCGCCGAAGAAATCGAACGGCTTGTCAATGCGGTCGGCGATGCCATTCACGAGTTGCTCTGACACCCCCAAGGGAAACACTGAACAACTCCCAAGGAGTCCGACCCATGCCCCGCGCCCCTCATGACGACAGCAGTTCTGGGAAATCAGCACCGGACAGTCTCCGGCCCCGGGACGTACCCTGCATCTATTCCGACGTGCCGCCCTTCATGGGGGTGTCGCACTACAGCGGAGCCTTGCCACAGGGGCTCGACCTGGCCGTGGTCGGCATGCCCTACGATGGCATCGCGACGTTTCGCGGCGGCGCTACCCGACGCGCGCCGCAGGAAATCCGGAAGTACTCCCTTCTGTTCGGTGAGTACCATCTGGACTGGGATCTCGACATGTTTGCCCATTTGCACCTTGCCGACGCCGGTGACGTGGACGTCTGCCCGCCGAATACGGCCGAGAGCTACCTCCGCCTGGAGCAGCGCATCGCCGATATCCGCACCGCCGGAGCAGCGCCCTTGACCATCGGTGGCGACCACGGCGTGACCTATCCGGCCGTCCGTGCCGCGACGGCAGACCTGGAGAGCAGTACAGCTGGCCTGATCGTCTTCGACACCCACCTTGATCTTAGCGAGGCCCTGGCCGGAGACCGTCTGACCCGTGCCTCACCGCTTAAGCGAATTGCCGAGTTGAATGCGTTGAACCCGCAGCAAATCGTGGTCATTGGCGCACGTGGCCCTCGCAACCTCCCGGAGTGGCCGATCTTGGCCCAGGAGCTTGGGATCAGTGTGTTCACCATGGAAGCGGTTGAGCGCGACGGAATTCATGCCGTCACCGAGCGCGCACGCGCGATCGCCTCCATGGGTGGGACTCGGCCGATCTATATTTCCGTGGACATCGACGGCGTGGATCCGGCCTTCGCCCCGGGCACCAACAGCCCCGAGCCTGGAGGTCTAACTAGCCGTGAGATCATTCGTGGCGTGCGTCTCGCTGCAGAAAGGGGCTTTTGCGGTTTCGACGTCGTAGAGGTCTCACCGGATTTCGATACGGCTAGTGGTACAACATCCATTCTCGCCGCGCGTCTTCTGGTCGAAGCCATGGCAGCCGTTTCGGCAAACAAGGCCGAGCGTACGGGCTGTTGGCGCTAAACCAAGCCCTTCCGAATACGGTCAACAGGCGATTGGCGACCCGCAGCGGTCCTTCCCGCGCAATTGTTCAGCGTCTGCTTTACCGCCGAAAACGGTTGTAGGCTCGGGCGAGGAGGTGTCTACGCATGAGGGAAGCCTACGGTCGCACCATATCGGAAACAGCCTGCCCCACTGACGCGAAGGAGAGCACAGCCTGTCGGAACGGGTGCCCCGGCGCCCGCGGTGACACACGGAACACGAAGAGGTTGGAGGAGACCTCGCGATGGCCGAACGCCAGCCCGGCACCGAACCGCGTACCCGCAACCTCCGAGAGAGCTGCACGAGCTGCAGCCTGAATGACCTGTGCCTGCCGGTCGCACTGGATACCGCCGGCATCGACGCCCTCGACGGCATCGTCGAACGGAGACACGCCTTGGCGCGGCGGGAGATCGTCTATCGTTCGGGTCAGCGGTTTCACTCAGTTTACGCCATCCGTGTCGGCGCAATGAAAAGCGTGACCGTTACCGAGGACGGCGAAGAGCAGATCACCGCATTCCACCTTCCCGGCGAACTGTTGGGGCTGGACGCCATCGGTTTCGATGCCCATCCGTCCACGGCCGCGGCCCTGGAAACGACCCGCGTGTGCAAAATCCCGTTCGGGGAGTTGGCGCCTCGCCACATTCTTGATCAGCCTGTCGGACCGATACGCCCAACGCGGCCTTGCCGCCACGCCGATTCGCTTGCGCATGTCCCGGCACGAACTCGGCAACTATTTCGGGCTCGTGCCGGAGACCGTCAGCCGGCTCTTCCGCCGGTTCGTGGACTATGGCTGGATAAGCGTCGAGGGGCACTCCATCGGTCTGGACTACGCGGGGGCGCTGCGTCTTCTGACCCGTAGTTCCTCTCGGGCGGTACAGCAGCAAAGCATGTAGGCGCATCGGTTGCCCGAGGCACTACTCGTCCAGGCGGTCACTAAGATCGGGCGGCACCGGTACATCACCCAGAATATCGCGCAACGTCGCGAGCAGTTCATCCAGAGCATCCTGCGCAACATCCGCGTTCACGCGGCAGTCTCGCAGCAGATGTGCGCGCAGTCGCTCCAGCCCGTCAGTTGATGCAGGGTGGTCGGCATCGAAGCCGATCCTCCTTCCGTCCACGGAGAAGAATAGCGAGCCGGCCGAGTCGCCATCGGTGCGCTGAAACGCGATGAACAAGCCCATCGTGTCATCTCCGGCGTCCCAATGCATATCGGCGATCAGGACCACTGTCGGACCGAGGGGCAACGCCCTCGGCAGTTTCGGGCCTGCTTGCTTCATAACCGATACCCTCCCACTTTATCGGCCACGTCGCGTGCACTCATTGATGGGCGCCACCGGAACTGCGCGGCGAATAGGCTAAGGACCAGCGGCTGATGATGCTGCTCATCGCGGCCAATGTGGCTTTCGCACTGCAGTTCTTGTTTTTCCAGAGCTGGGCGGACCTGCCCGCTGTCGTTGCTATGGTCCTGGGCACAGTGGGAATGTTCATGTTGAGGGGCATCCCCATGCGCGTGTTCCTCGGCCTGGCGGCACTGGGCTGGATCGCCAGTCACGCCCTGATCGGCGCGAGCTGCTGGCAGAGGCGCTGGTGCTGATCACAAACATGATCACCATCTACCGAATTCACGGGGCGAACCGGCTGTTGAAAGCGGCGAGGACTCAGCCCGTTTGATCAGGGTCACACAGCACCGGCAATTGTGAAGGAGTGATATAGCAAACAGCACCGGCGACGCAATCAGAAACGGGGAAGAGTGACCTGACTCGGCCCTGCGACAGCTTCTGACACGCATCGACGAGGAACTTGAACGACGCAACCAGGCCCAGGGTACGGAACCTGGGGCATCAGAGTCCGCAGAAGAGCCAGAGTACCTTGCTGCGCTGGAGGAGCGACTCCTGCGTGAAGCTCGGCGCTACCTGACCAACGGGCAGCTCATCCGAGGCTGAATGCCGGCTCGCTACGCCGTCCAAACCGAGGGACCATCCACGGCAAGGCAGAACACGATCCGTCAACTAGGCGCGTCAGCGAATACTCGAACACGTGTGGCCAACGACCTCACGGATATTGAATCAGAGTTCCACACTACCTTATCAAGCCGCCACCCGGACGAATCCGGAATGGCGGTTGCCGTGCAACAAATCGCTGGCTCGGAATTTACTGGTTCTTGGCAGCCGCCTGAGTCACCTTCTTGGTGCTTTCCTGCGCAGCCTTGGACACGTTCTGGGCGCTGTCTTGGGTGACCTTCTGCGCGTTCTGGGCGAAGGCCTGGTTCAGGGACACGACCTTCTCGACGTCACCCTTGACGCGCTCGCCTAGCTCCTTGGCTGCCTGCTGCTGGTTCTGGAGGAACTAGCTCTATACGCCAGAGCGGAACACGACCTCGCCCGGAACGAGACCTCCCCGCGAACCGACACGTAGTCGCTGTCGAACACGTTGACGTCCCGATCGGCGCAGACACTCAACAAACCGACGCCGATCCGGATGGTGCCATAGACGTTCCCCGGATCACGGAGCACGGCACAGCGCCGACTATCTACCGATCTGCCGGCTCACAAGCCAGGCAATCAACGGCGGCAACAGGGCCCACTGCAGCAGCGGCAGTAACCCGGTCCCTAGAACGGGCAATACCGGCATATGCTCGGCGTAGATCCAGCGCTGCGCGATTTCCGTGGCATGCCATTCGAACACGATGGTGATGGCAATACCCACCGCGATAAACACACCGAGGTGTGGCAACCTCGGCTGCAGTATCCAGTACCGGTTGCCCCAGAAAAACGCGACCACCCAATAGCCGGCAAGTGCGATCAGTGCATCCCCGCCGGTGGCCCGCGTGCAGAACAGGATGGCATCCCAGTGGCCGGCTGTGGGCATCCCCGCGAAGAACGGAACCTGCAGAAACTCCCACGGGTAATTGACCAGGAACGCGAACAACAGCACGTTAAACTCGGGCAAGTCCAGAATGCTGCGTGCGTTCCGCATGCCGGCGGTTACCATGCTGTCTCTCCCCGTTCGGGCGGTCTCATCGGCGTGCGGCGGATGCCTTGAACGCGTGCGTTCTCGACCTCCCAAGCATCACATGTCCGGACCACTCAACACTTGATCCGGGTCAATGCGCCGGCGACCCCACAGGTCTAGCGTGGATAGTCACAGTACTTACCACTCCGGCAAGTAAGAGTGGTGGCGCCATGACGGTGCAAGACTTTCGCAGTTGGCTGTTGACCAGGATCACCGGGGCATTCCTGCTCTGGGCGATCTCGCTGTCGGTGGCGGCTGGGTACGCCTGTGCGCCACTGCTCGATGCCGGATCGCCTCTGCTGGCCGACAGCGGAAATGCCACCACCCCCTCCCAATCGGCACCCGATGCCTGTAGCGAGCACCCGCCCGACACCCAGGGCAGCGTGAGCAAACCACTGGCCGACGATGCCAATGGCCTTGATGTCGATGGTGCCTCTTCATACGGGGTGCTTCGCCGCTCGGCCTACGGTGCACCGAGCGTCGCTTCCCTCGTGGCCTCCCGGCAGCGTATGTCCGCGGGGTCGCAGCCCGTCTATCTCGCCACGGCGCGCCTGCGACTCTGAGTGTCTCCCCTGGCCATGAGCCTGCCGCACGTCTGCGGCGTACCGCCTCATGCCGGGTCGTTAACCTTGCGCTGAACGCCAGCGACCTGCGCGCCAGACGCACCCGACCCGCTGGAGGCCCATCGGATGTCCCGGACCACCGGGGCAATCCCCAGGGAGACAAGACAATGACTATGAACCGACGGCGTTTTCTGGTCGCCTCAACCACGGTGGTCGGTGGTGCGGGCGTGTTGGCTGCAACGGTGCCATTCATCAGCTACTGGACGCCCAGTGCGCGTGCCAGGGCCATTGCAGCCCCGGTGGAGGTCAACCTCGAGGGGCTGGAACCCGGGCAGCAGATCAGCGTCGACTGGCGCGGTCAGCCGGTCTGGATACTGCGACGGACCCCGGAGATGCTCCAGCGCCTGGACGCCCTGACCGATTCCGGTGAGTTGCGAGACCCGTACGCCGAGGTCGCAACACAGCAACCGTCATACATCAGCGGCGCTCAGCGCTCCGTACAAGACGAGTACCTGGTCGTGGTCGCGATCTGCACGCACCTTGGCTGCGTCCCTTCGTTTCGTCCTGAACCGGGCTCGATCACCGCGGACTGGCCAGGGGGCTACTTCTGCCCATGCCACGCGTCCCGGTTCGACTTCGCCGGGCGCGTGTTTCGCGGCGTGCCGGCGAGCACGAATCTGGTGATTCCACCACACCGCTACCTGTCCGAGTCCCGGATCGAGATCGGTGTTGACCCCGAGTAACGCGCACGGATGCTGACTGGCTCGCTGGCAAACGCAAACGGAACCGCTGTCAGTCATCACAAGAACGGGCTGTGCGCTAAAGCGACAGTCAGGAGGAACGTCATGAGAGTCTCTTACATGGATCAAGGGTCCCCTGTCAGCGTCCTGATCGGGGGGTGCAACGGCCCCTTTACCGAGGATTCGTCCGCCTCCTCGGGCACTGAAGTACGGATTCTTCCCCTCCCCGACGCGGGCAATGACGGCGGTTACGACGTAGCCGACAGGGCAGCGAACAAGCGGGTCGGCCAGACGCCCGTGACGGTCAGCCAGCTCGTCGAGATCCTGCAAGCCGATGGCGGTGCGGACGCACTGTTCCGGCGGCTCCCCGAGCTCGACCCGCAGGACGTCCGCGACGCCGTAGACTACGCGGCGCGCTGGGGATTGCTGCGATGACAAACCAGGATGACCCAACAATCAAATTCGGCGCTGGCCCTGCGGGCCCGACATGCGCGATCCTCCTGAGCATCAGCAACCGGCCGATCTATGCCGCAGAAAGATCCACGATGCTGTCACAGGATCTGCACCTGCGTTCGCTGTCGTTGCAGCCACTAGAACATGCCACTGCATCTGAGGGGGGAGCCTGCGCATGGCAACCGATTCGCCTGAAACACCGCCTTGCGGCGCTGCGTGCGGCAGCGCCACGGAGACGTTGAATCGCTTCTGCTTCTGCCGCACTGTCGATCAGCATCTGCTGCGCGAGCAGCTCCTGTCGGAGCAGCAGGATGCGGACCTCCACGAGGAAATTCTGGCGACCCGCCCGCATCTGTTCTCCAGGACTGCCGTGTTCCTGAGCCAGCAACATGCCGATGCAATGAGTGCGCTGATCGAGGCAGTGGAACAGCTCGTGGCCACACCGGCGTATCAGCAACACGTCATGGGCTGGGCACGACCCATCGCCCGGCAGCGATTCGGACCACTGGGCGCATGCATGGGATACGACTTCCATCTGGGCCCGGACGGGCCGCAACTCATCGAAATCAACACGAACGCCGGCGGTGCCTGGCTCAATGCCGCCCTGGCGCGAGCCCAGACGCCCTGCTGTTCCAAGCTAATGGAGGATTCCACCGCAACGCCACCTCCTTCCGCCCTCGAGGACCGCTTGTTCGCCATGTTTCGCGACGAATGGGCCCTGCAACGGGGGGACGCGCCACTCGAAACCGTGGCAATCGTCGATGACTCCCCGACCGAGCAGTACCTGTATCCGGAGTTCGGCCTGGCCGCCCGGATGTTCCGGCGACACGGGGTCAGAGCCGTGATCGCGGATGCCGGCTCACTGCGGTATGCCGAGGGCAGGTTATGGCATGAAGGCACCGCCATCGACCTCGTCTACAACCGCCTGACCGATTTCACGCTGGAATCAAACGAGCACACGGCTCTGCGACATGCCTATGAGGCGGATGCGGTCGTGATGACCCCCAGCCCGCACACCTACGCCTTGTATGCTGACAAGCGCAATCTGACTGTACTGACGGACCAGGAGCTACTGCGCCAGTGGCAGATCCCGGAGCACACCATCACCACGCTGCTGAGCGGCATCCCGCGCACCGTCGCAGTGACAGCCGAGAACGCGGACACCTTGTGGCAACAGCGGCGGCATTTGTTCTTCAAACCGGCCAGCGGGTACGGAAGCAAAGCCACCTATCGCGGCGACAAGCTGACCAAGCGTGTCTGGGGAGAGATTCTCGAGAACCCCTATGTCGCCCAGTCCCGCATTTCCCCAAGCGAGCGCGGTGTCCTGGTGGACGGTGAACAAACCACACTCAAGGTCGACCTGCGTAACTACGTCTACGCCGGCGACGTTCAGCTCATCGCGGCCCGGCTGTACCAGGGGCAGACCACGAACTTCCGCACGCCAGGGGGCGGCTTCGCATCCGTATTCGTCTAGGGAAACTGACGAAGACCTCGAATTCCGGCCCCGCTCTCACCGGAATTTGCGATGCGATGGCCACGCGGAAAACGCGAGAAAATAGAGAAACAGGAGGTTCACCAGCGGGATCACGATCAACAGGCCGAGCCAGCCCGGATACCCGGCCTTGCTGCAGATCCGCCAGAACGGGATGACGACGATGGCCGCCATCACCAGCATCCAGATGAGGTGAAACCCAACCATTCCTTCGTTCATCATCATTGCTCGGTCTCCCGGCTTCCCGTGTTACCCGGCCCATGGTCCTGGTGTTCCCCGTGCTCCTGGCCACGGGCCAGATCCAGACCGTGGGCACCTGCTTCATCCGGCGTGAACGTCTCAAGTTGCAGCGTCGCAAAGTAGAAGCCGAAGCTGTTGACCAAGAGTGACTGGGCCTCATCAAGTATTCTGGCGTGTTGCTCCGCAGAGCTGTCGTCGTCGATTCGCAGATGCCCCGAGAAAATATGCTTGCCGGAAGTGAGCGTCCAGGCATGGGGGTGATGGACATCCCGCACGCCGTCGATCGCCTGGAGCGAGGCGCAGACCTCGTCGACGTCAATGTCCGCCGGCGCATGCTCCATCAGGATGGATATGGAATCACGCAGGATGCCCCAGGATGCCACCAGCACCATGACGCCGAAGGCCATGCCGAGAATGGGGTCGATCAGCAGGAACCCGGTGAAATGGATGACCAGGGCGGCGGCGATGATCCCGAAGCTGCCCAGGAACGTTTGCACCACGTGCCAGAAGGCGCCGCGTGTGTTGATGTCCTCCTTCTGATCCTTGTACATGAGCGCAATGAGCCAGACCTCGGTCATCAACCCGACGGCGGCAACGACGAACATCGGCGTGGTCGGCAACTCGATGGGCGACTGCAGGCGCATCGCTCCCATGGTCAGCGCCACGAGCGCCATCACCAGCAGGGCCGCGCCATTCATCAGTGCGCCGATGATCTCGGCGCGCTGCCCGCCGAACGTCTGGCGAGCGGTCGGCGGTTTGCGTGCGATCTTCATGGCGACAAGCGCCAGGACCACCCCACCGACGGCAGAGAAGGTATGTGCCGCATCGACGATAACCATCACCGATCCGGTGTAGAGGCCCACCGCCATCTCGAAGACGAAATAGGCACCCGTCACCCAGGCGGCAATCTTCAGCCCGCGTTTACTCCCTGGCGCGTGCACCGCATGATCATGTCCAGTCATTAAGCACTCCGTGGGTAACAGCGATGAGCCGATTGCTTCCAGGCATCAATGGGTATGGCCTCCGCTCTCGTCCCGGGCGTGGCCGTCATCGTCGTCATGCCCGTGGTCATCGTCGTTATGGGCGTCGTCGTCATGGGCATGATCATCCTCATGACCGTCACCGTGATCGTGGTCATCCCCGTTATGGGCATGATCATCGGCATCCGGCAGGGACTGGACACCAACCCCGTGACCATAGACCAGTTCGCCGCCGTAGTGGCCGGCCACCACCAGTGGCACCGCCGCGATGGCTGCCGCCAGGACAAAACCGCGCCCCTCGCGCTGGTTACGCAGCCAATGGCGTGCCGCCCACACCGTCAGCAGCCCGAACGCCGCAGCGGCGATCAGTGCCCAGTTGCGATGGGTGGTCATGACGGCGTGGGAGGCCGCATCGTGGGGAACGGTGTTGTAGGCGTACCAGCCGCTGAGCAACGTCCCAACGGTGAACAGCACCCCCACGGCGAGATTGACCCGGGCGGCGATGCGGACCGTGCGGCCGAACGCCCCGGGCGGGCTGAAATGGGCAACGATGTAGAGCAACACGGCGACGGAGAACAACGCCACCGTGAAGTGAACGAAAATCGGGTGCCAGTTGGGCAGTGATTGCAGCATTGCTTCCTCCTTGGCCCCGGCCGCCGCGAGGGGCGGCCAGGGTGACGGGCCTCTCAGTGGTCGTGATGGTCGTGGCCGCCACGGTCATCGTGGTCATCGTGGTCGTCGTGATCATCATGATCAGCGTCCACGGTCTCACCACAGGCCTCCCGGGTCTGCCGGTCCACCATCACGTGCGATGCCTCCAGCAGGGCGTCACAGCGGGTGTCCGCATCCACGCGGTCGGCCTGAACGTACATGTGACCGAATTGTGGGACCGGCAGCATCTCGTGGCGTTCATCGGCGGCGTAGGGCTCCGGGTTGTCCCGCTCCAGGTAGGACCAGGCGCCCTCGCCTTCCTCCGCCCCGTGATCATGGGCATGGTCATCATGGTCGTCGTGATGATGATCCCCGTGGTCTCCGTGGTCTCCGTGGTCTCCGTGGTCTCCGTGGTCTCCGTGGTCTCCGTGGTCTCCGTGGTCTCCGTGGTCTCCGTGGTCTCCGTGGTCTCCACCATGATCGTGGTCATGGTCATTCCCGGCCAGGGCCAGCGGTGAGGCCGCTAGCGCGAGAGCGAACAGCAGTGTTGCCAGTATTTGCCGATCCATGATCAGTGTCCTCCGAAACTCGGGCCCGGCAGCAGCATGTCGTGCTCCAGGTGGATGATGTCGTCACGCCGACCGACGGACTGGTTGAGCGTGTGGTCGAACTGCATGCTGATGCCGAACTGCACGGTGGTTTCGTGCTCCAGGCCGACCCCCTGGCGCAGATCGCCTTCGTAGCGCTCGTGAGCCACCTGGGCCACCGCATCGATGCCGTTACCCAGTCGCCAGGCGAAGCTCGGCACCACCGCGTAGCGGCGGGCGTTGTCGAAATCGCCGTAGTCCTGCCCGGCCACGGTCAACGCCGCCTGCCAGCGCTGCTGGAGATAGGGACGATGGCGGTAACGCAGGGAGGCCACGGCTGTCGCAGCGTCACTGCGGGCCCGCTGGAGGCCACTCTCGAGCGAACCGTAGTCCTCCCCCTGACTCCACATGAGCTGGGTGTCCAGGTGCAGCAGCCGCTCCGGGTGGCCGCTGACGTTGAACCCCGCCCCGAGCTGGACGGTGACCAGGTCGCCGTCGTCCAGATCATCCCGCTCATCGAAGGGCTGGACGTCCACCGAGAGGCCCGCAAAGGTCAGCCCGCGGTCGGTATCCATGGTCTCCGGCACGTAGTAGTGCAGACCGAGGGAGCCGCTGTTGAAGCTGCCGTAGTCCGGATCCCCCGATGCCCCCTCCGGCCGGGCCAGGGCGGCAGCGGTCATCCTGACGTGTGGCGTGAACCACCAGTCGGCCGCCGCCTGTTCGCCGTACAGGGTCAGGGTGTCGCTGTCGCCCGCCAGGCGGGCGTTGGGCACGTGGGTGTAGTCAAGCAGATCGTCATCCCGCACCGTCGGGAAACGCAGCAGGCTGTTCGGCAGGCCAGTGCGCCCGACCCGTGCCTCCCACTGCCGCCCGCCGACACCGGCGTAGGCCTGGTGCAGGAACACGCTCTCGTTCATATCGGTATCGCCCAGGGCCTTGAAGCCGAAGGCACCGAAGCCGTAGTGGTTGTCGTCATGCAGGTGCTTGGCGAAGCCGAAGAGCAGACTGGAGTCCTCGACATTCACCGTCTCGTCGGACGTGCTGCCATCGTCCGGGCGCTCCATCTGCTCCAAGTCCACGGTCGCCAGGCCGCGCCCGCCGATGACGATCTCGGGGGGCACATGGGGGTCGATCTCGAACGCACTGGCCGGCAGCGCCACCGTGAGGAGCGCACCGGTCATCATCAGGGCATGCTGTTTCATGCGGCACCTCCTCACTGGTTGATGGTGGTAGACGGCACGTAGGGCGGATCGCCCATGTCCTCGTACTCGAGCATGGTGATCATGCCCCCGGGGTAGATGCCGTTGTTGCGGCTGTGGATCTCCTTGTGATCGTGGAAATCCCAGAAGCCCGGGTTGTTGCCGTAGACGATGATGTCCACGGTCTTGCCCGGGGTGACCGGCACCGTGTTGAGCTTGATGGGATACGGCAGCGGGTTGCCGTCCTCGGCCACCTTCCAGAACTGGTGCCCGTGCAGGTGCATGTGGTGATCCGCAATGCCGCCGTTGATGAGCCGGATGCGGATGTACTCGCCCTGGCGGATGCGCAGGTGGCCGTGCTCGCCCACGGTGGACGGGTATGACTTGCCGTTGATGGCGAAGAAGTTGGGCGTGATGGTGCCGCCGGGGGCGTTGCCGCGGGTGTACGGCGGCCGCCAGCCCTCCTCGATGGCCTTGACGAAGTCCTCGTAGCGCTTGAAGAAGCCGTGGGTGGCCGGCGACAGCCGCCCGTCGCCCATGAGCTTGTTCACCTGCCCCATGCCTTCCAGCACCTCGTTGATGTGCTCGCGGGTGAACTCGAGATCGAAGCTCTCCAGCACCAGCACGTAGTCCCGCTCGTAGGGGAACTGCTCGCGGATGGGGTCGTTGGGGGAGTCGATGATGAACGCCCCGTGCAGGGCGGACATCATGTGCAGCGGCGTGCCCCAGTGGCAGTGGTAGAAGCGCGTGCCGTGGGGGCGGGCCTGAAAGCGGTAGGTGAATGTCTCCCCCGGGTGCACCGGGTCGTGGGACATCATGGGTACGCCATCCATGGTGTAGATGAGATCCACCCCGTGCCAGTGGATGGTGTGCATCTCCTCGGTGTTGTTGGTGACGTTCACCTGGATCCAGTCGTTCTCCTGGACCCGGAACACCGGACCGGGCACCTGGTTGTTGAAGGCAAACGCCGGAAACTTCATGCCGGGCAGGAGTTCGTGCTCGATCAGATCGAAGGTCATGTCGAACACCCGGTAGTCCACGTCTTCGGGCGCGCCCGGAAGAACATGACGGTCGTGGTCGTGGGCGTGGTCCTCCATGAACATCATGGAGCCCTTGCCCGGCTCGTGCAGGTGCCGGGGCGCCACGCCGAACTCCTCCGGCGAGCGGCCCGAGGCCGCAAACGGTGCGGCGGCTACGGCGCCGCCCGCGAGCGCCCCTGCGGTCTTGAGAAAGCGGCGACGCACGGGATCGGTCGCCGCGCCGGCATCGTCGTGCCGATCATCGTGATTGCTGGACATGCTTCCACCTCGTTGGAACGAATCGGGAAAGCGCCCGCGGGGCAGTGGCCCGCACGGACACGCGCGCGTTCAAACGAGGTGTCTGGGAGGTCTCAGCAGCGTGTCGATTCGATGATGGGGATGACCGGGCGGATCGCCAGCAAAGTGCTCCCCCGGAGGGCTGAATTCGGGGCTGACAGAGCCGGCAGGTGCCGCTGCCAGGCAGGACCCGCAGAGCCCGCACTGGGCCGCGTGGTCGTGGTGATCGTGGGTGTCATCGCCGTGGTGGTCATGACCATGCGACGACTCCGCCACCTCACCGGCGCCGTCGTGCAGATCCGGCACGTGCGCGTGCACAGCTCCACCAAGGAGCAGTTGCGCGACCAGAATAACGATGACGGCCCAACGAAGACGCAGCATGGTGAAATAAGGTACGCCTCACACGGGTACAGCGCAATTTCCACCGGACAGACAAACACTCGGCGATTTTGGTGACCCCATCCTCCTGTGTCTCGATGCCGGTGGCATCAAGATAACGAGACAAGCCCATGGCCACGTCGTGGCCATGGGCTGTGACGATTACTGCGTACCGAAGACGGTGACTTCTTCGCCATCGAAGGCATGAACCTCCAGTGGCTCGGGTTTCGGGCCGGGCATCCCCGGAGAGCCGGTCGGCATACCGGGCAGAGAAATACCCGTGATCTCCGGGCGTTCCTCCAGCAGGCGGTGGATCAGGTCCGCATGGACGTAGCCTTCCACCACGTAGCCGTCCACGAGGGTTGTGTGGCAACCCGCCATCTCCCGGGTCACGCCGTGCTCGTGCTTGAGCACCGGGATCTCGTGGGTGGGCTCGGTGTCCACCGTGAATCCGTGCCCGCGCAGGTGATCCGCGTGGGCCTCGCAGCAACCGCACTGCGGGTTCTTGTACAGCGTGGCGTGTAACGGGTCGTGGTCGGCATGGGCGAGACCACCGACCAGGAGCCCGCTCGCGGCGACAATTGAGAACATCAGGTTTCTCATGGTTGTAGCTCCGAATAGTGGTGTTCAGTCGCGCACCCGGAACATCCCCATCATGCCCCCGGCCTGGTGCTCGGCCACGTGGCAGTGGAGCATCCAGTCACCCGGCTCCTCGGCGACGAAGGCCACTTCGACGGTGTCCTGCGGGTCCATGAGCATGGTGTCGCGCAGGGGCTGATGGGGCTCTTTCTCACCGTTGCGCGTGAGCACCCGGAAGTGGTGGCCGTGCAGGTGGATCGGGTGGTGCCAGCGGGTGTTGTTGCGGAAGATGATCCGGCAGCTCTGGCCCCGGGTCAGGGTGAACAGCGGCTCGTGGTCGTGCCCGTTCGGCGACGCGACGGGCTCGCCGTTGACCGTCCACGCCATGCCCTCGCGCATCATCGCCATCATCTGCTCCCGGCCCATGCCGCCCATCATGCCGCCACCGAAGACCACTTCGTGGGTTTCGGCGCCGTCGACATCCGGCTCGGGAACCGGGTTGGCCGGGAGCTCCGGCGGCATCTCGCTGGCACCATCCCGCACCGGCTCGCCGGTGACCGAGAAGGCCATGAGCTGGTACTCCCTGCCCTGGTAGAAGTCATCACGCACCACCAGCGGCCGATCCGCTTCCGCCGGGTAGTCGATGACCAGGTCCGCCCGCATCCCCGGGCCGATAACGACCCGGCCGCCTTCGGGCTCGCGGGGGACGACGGGCTGCCCGTCCAGGGCGATGACGTGCACGGGCAGATCGTCGAAGGTCAGACCGAAGATCCGGCCGTTGGCAGCGTTCATCAGACGCAGCCGGACCCGCTCCCCCGGGCGCACATCCATGGTGTGCGGCAGCCGGCCGCTGATGGTGACGGTGTTGCCGATGCGGCCGGCATGGGTGACGTCGTGCATGTCATGGAAGTTCTCGACCACCTGCCCCTCGCGGTCGAGCCGCCAGTCGTCCAGCAACCAGGCGATATCCCGGTCCACGGGATACGCCTCCGGCTCCTCGACGATCAGCGCCCCCACCAGCCCGCGGGCGAGCTGCTCCGGGCCGTTGAGGTGCGAGTGATACCAGTAGGTGCCGGCATCCGGGAGATCAAAGACGTACTCGAACGTCTCGCCAGGCTCGACCGGCGGCTGGGTGACATGGGGCACGCCGTCCATGGCGTTGGGCAGCCGGATGCCGTGCCAGTGCACGCTGGTGGATTGGGCGAGGCCGTTATCCAGCAGGATGCGGAGCTGCTCGCCCTGGCGGTAGCGCAGGGTCGGCCCGGGCACAATACCGTTGTAGCCCCAGGCGCCGGAGACATCGGGGCCGACGGGTTTCAGTGACCACGCCGCCGGCCCGGTGCGCAGGCGCACGAAGCCATCGTCCGTGGTCACCAGCCCGCGACTCCAGGCAGGCAAGGCGGCGAGCCCGAGTGCGCCGGCGCTGCCGGCCAGAAACGCGCGGCGTGACAGCCGCCAGGGGCGGTCATGTTCGAACATGGTTTGTTACTCCTCGTCAATGCAGGGTCGGCGGAATGCCGACAGATCCCGAGCTCTCTGAGAGAGCCGATACGTTCGGATCAGACGAGAAGCATGGATCGTGGCGGCGGGGGTTCGACGGCCAGTGGCCGTTCCGTTCGAAGCGACAATCCGGGAAGCACAAATGCAGTCTCACCCGTTGCCACAACAGCAACGGTGTGGACACAGGCGGTTACGGACGAGCATGCGACACTGCAGGAATCCGCTCCCACGGTGGAGGTGTCGGCCTGCCCGCAGGCGGGGCAGTCGCCAATCATCTCATCCGTCATCTCCATGGCCGCACTGTCGCCGGGCGGAGCGGAGTGGCATGCCATGGCCGCCGCACCGTGAAGCAGCATGGCCAGGGCGGCCAGGGTGCACAACAGATGGATTAATGAACGGCGCATCATTGTCGAAGTATTGCACCGGGGCACCGGCAAGTAAATGACGCCCCGACGATTCAGCGAACGCAAGGCAAATTCCCGAACATTGCCAACCTGCCCATGCCTTGATCCTGATCAATTGGTGGAGTGCCCGAACTGATATGCTGCCGATATACTATGAATGACCTCGACGGAAACACCTGATGCTGAAGCAGCAACCACGCGGAAGCACCCAACAAAGCGCGCGGGCCGTGCGCTCCTGGCGGTTGCTGCTGCTCGTTCTGCTGGTGCTGGTGCCGGTCACGGTCGCCCTCGCCGGCCCGGAGCCGGGGCACTTCCCCGGTGCAAATGTGGCTCAGCACGAAACGGACGTTCACACGCATCATCCGTCAGACACGCCCACGTGCGACCATCTTCAGCATCACGCGCCCGTTTCGGCCCTGGTCACTGACAACCGCGAACACGAGCTGCCGACCCCGACCGAAAGCGCCGCCGCGATCCCGAGCCTGGGGATGCCGCAGGATGGCCTTGCCACCGCGGAAGACGCGGCCTTCGTAATCCCGGCTGACAATCTCCGGCCTACCCTCCCTGTTTACCTGCGGACCCTCCGCCTGCGCGTCTGATCCTTCCGCCTCCTGTGACGCTGCGCCATCCGGCGCCCGTTTTTCCCTGTTCGGGAGGTTGAACACCATGCATTCAATGATTCATGACACCGGCGCGGGCTTCTGGCTCGGGCACTCGCTGATGGTGGTCTTCATGATCGCCATCCTCGCCCTGGCGCTTACCGGCGCCTACCTGCTCCTCTCCGCCCTGCTGGAGGGGCGCGAAACGGACAGCGGTGAGACGGTGCCGGCGCGGGCAGAGCGATCTGCCCAGGGCGACATGGACCGGGAGAAGTCTCTTCGGCGAAATGATTCATCTTGACCTTCCAGTTATTGGAAGGTTTACGCTCTGGACTGCATTACCGGCAACGAGCGCCCAATGCAGGCCCTGGTATCTAATTGATTTCATTCAATGAAGCACACGCTTCTGGAGGTTCCGGAATGACGATGAATCGAACCTACAAGGCAGCACTCGGTCTGGCCCTCATCGTGGGCGCAGGCACCATTGGAGTCGTCGGCGCCCAGGGCATGCAGGGCATGATGGGCGGTGGCATGCACGGCGGCGGCCAGGGGGGCATGATGCAGGACTGCCCGATGATGGGCAGTGGCTCCGGCGGCATGCAGGGCATGATGGGTGGCGGTATGCATGGCGGTGGCCAGGGTGGCATGGGCATGCAGGGTGGCATGGGCATTCAGGGTGGCATGATGCAAGGCGGCGGCATGGGCATGTCCGGCAAGGGCATGCACGGCGGTATGGGCATGATGCAGGGGCTGGATCTGGATGATGACCAGCGCGAGCAACTGCGTGAGCGCCGCAGTGAGCATCGCCACCAGCACTTCAGCCGCATGGCCGAGATGATGGACCTGCGCGAGGAGATGCATGCCCAGATGCACTCGGACCGGCCCGACCCGGATGCCGTGCGCGAGATCCACGGCCGCATGGCCGATCTCCACGGCGACATGATGGCCGACCGCATCCGCCTGCGGAACGACATGCAGGACATGCTCACCGACGAGCAACGCGAGCGGATGCAGGAACGCCGCGGTGGCATGGGTGGCGAGCGTGGTGGCGAGGGTGACCATCAACGCCATCACGGTGGCGGTTCGTAAGCGACCGGCCATGTAGGAGCGGCTTTAGCCGCGACCGTGTGCGGCGCTGAGCGCCGGATCCGTCGCGGCTTGCGCCGCTCCTGCAACGGCATGAATCCAGGGCCGTACTGGAGAGGCTCGGCCCCGGTAACCCGCTCCATGCACGGAGGACACGCACATGTGGACGCGCCTCACCCAACGCCTGGGAACGCCGCTGACGGTGGTCCTGATCGCCGGGCTCGCCCTCATCGGCGGGAGCCTGGCCGCCGATCACTGGGAACACATCGTTGGCTTCGCCCCGTTCCTGCTGCTGGCCGGCTGTCTGGTCATGCACTTGTTCATGCACCGCCACGGCGGCGGGCACGGACATGACCGGTAGATTCTCTGCGGCCAACCGACCCTGTAGGAGCGGCGCAAGCCGCGACCGTGTGCGCGCCGGTCATCGCCAGAACCGTCGCGGCTTGCGCCGCTCCTACGCAAGGGCCTGACACGCCATCAGCTAAAGGACAACCAGTTCATGAGTGAGCACGTCGCACGCACCTCCTCTCCGCAGACCACCGCCGAGGGCGTCCTTGTCGTTCCCGGCATGGGCTCCGACCACTGCGCCGGCATCGTCCGGGCTGCACTGGAACGCCTGGACGCGGTGGCGTCGGTGAGCACCAACATCGCCAACCACCGGGTCACCGTGCAGTATGACGCCGGCGCCGCCGGCGCCGACGCGCTCCGCAACGCCGTGGAGGCCGCCGGCTACGACGTGGCCCGGGTGGACGCGGGCGGCGACGGCACGACCATCAAGCTCGTGGTCCCGGGCATGGGCTCGGATCACTGCGCAGGCATCGTGCGCGCCTCCATCGAGCGCCTCGAGGGCATCGACGGGATCCGCACCAATATCGCTGACCATCGGGTCACCATCACCACCACCGCCGGTGGCCCCGACGGCGAGACGCTGCGCGCCACCGTGGAAGGTGCCGGCTACGATGTCGCCGCCGTGGAGACCGAAGGCAAAGACGACCACGCCGACGACGCCGCCATCGACGAGGCCTACGTCAAGCAGGCCTGGCGGCGGCTGTGGATTGCCATGATCCCCACCGCGGCGATCATGGGGCTGATGATGCCCCACATGTTCTGGCAGCCCATCCCGGGGTATCTCGCCATCATCGCCGTGCTCGCCTTCCCGGTGGTGTTCCTCGCCGGCGGCGCGGCCACCCACCGCTCGGCGTGGCGGTCGCTGAAGTCCGGCCATCTGAACATGGATGTGCTTATCTCCATGGGCAGCCTGCCGCCGTACTTCATCGGCCTGGTGGGCTTCGTCTACCCCATGACCTCGTTCATGGAGATGGCGGCCACCATCATGGCCTTCCACATGCTCGGACGGTACCTGGAGCACCGCGCCAAGGGGCAGGCCTCCTCGGCCATCCGCAAGCTGCTGGACATGGGCGCCAAGACCGCCCGCGTGGAGCGCGACGGCGAGGAAGTGGAAGTGCCGGTCAAGGAACTGCAGGCCGGCGCCGTCATGATCGTGCGCCCGGGCGAGAAGATCCCCACCGACGGCGAGGTGATCAAGGGCGAGAGCACCGTGGACGAGTCCATCGCCACGGGTGAGTCCGTGCCCGTGGAAAAGGCCGTCGGCGCCACCGTGCTCGGTGCCACCATCAACCAGCACGGGTTGCTCAAGGTGCGCGCCACCCGCGTGGGCAAGGACACGTTCCTCTCCCAGGTCATCCGGCTGGTGGAGGAGGCCCAGGGGTCGCGGGTGCCCGTGCAGGAGCTGGCCGACCGCATCACCGCCCGGTTCGTGCCGGCGGTGCTGGTGATCGCGGCACTGGCCTTTATCGCGTGGCTCGCCTTCAGCGGAACGCTTGAGCCCATCCTGCTCTGGGGCGAAGGCTTCCTGCCCTGGGTGGACGCCACACAGCCGCCGCTGGTGCTCGCCATCCTCGCGGCCATTGCCGTGCTGGTCATCGCCTGCCCGTGCGCTCTGGGGCTGGCAACGCCGACGGCGCTCATGGTGGGCTCAGGCATGGGCGCCGAGCGCGGTGTACTGATCCGCTCCGGCGAGGCCATCCAGAGCCTCAAGGACATCAAGGCCATCGTCCTCGACAAGACCGGCACCATCACCAAAGGGCAGCCGAGCCTCACCGACGTGACTCCCGCCGAGGGCTTTACCGACGAGCAGGTGCTGAACGCGGCAGCCGCCGTGGAGGCCGGCTCCGCCCATCCGCTGGCCGACGCCATCGTCCAGGGCGTGAAGGAGCGCGGTCTGAGTGTTGGCAGCGTCACCGGCTTCCGGTCTCACACCGCCCGTGGCGTGGAGGCGCAGCTCGACGGCGAACGGGTGCTGGTGGGCAGCCGCCGGCTGCTCACCGAACACGGCATGGACGTCACCGCCCTGGAAGAGCAACTCACCGAGCTCGAGCACGCGGGCAAGACGGCGATGCTGGTGGCCATCGGTGACCAGCCCGCCGGCATCGTGGCGGTGGCCGACACCATCAAGGACGACTCCGCGGCGGCCATCGCGGAACTGCACCGCCTCGGTATCGCCTGCATCATGGTCACCGGCGACAACGAGCGTACCGCCCAGGCCGTGGCCCGGGAGGTGGGCCTCGACGAAGTTCAGGCCGGGGTGCTGCCCGAGGGCAAGGTGGACGCCATCCGCGAGCTCCAGCAGCGCTACGGCGAGCACGTGGCCATGGTGGGCGACGGCATCAACGACGCCCCGGCGCTCAAGCAGGCCAACGTGGGGATTGCCATCGGCGCCGGCGCGGATGTCGCCATCGAGGCCGCCGACGTCACGCTGGTCAGTGGCGAGCTGACCAAGGTGGTGGAGGCCGTGGAGCTCTCACGCCTGACCTTCCGAAAGATCGTGCAGAACATGTTTTGGGCGTGGGGCTACAACGTCGCCGCCATCCCCATCGCGGCCATCGGCCTGCTCCACCCCATGATCGGCGTCATCGCCATGACAGCAAGCTCGCTCTCCGTGATCGGCAACTCGGTGCTGCTCAAGCGGGCCAAACTCGGTGGCAAGGTCAACTGAACCAACGTCAAACCAGCGTGTGGTTCGCAACGGCCATCAACGAGGACTCGGCGCTGGCTTTGCCGGGGTTACGGAAAACGTCAAATACCACGAGGTGTCCGCTTAGGAGGCTAGAAGGACACAGTAAGTATCCCCCGGCAAAGCCGGGGGATACTTACTGTCCCTGTGTCAAGACGCGGAAGTACGCCGGAATAGCACTGCAGCGAGCCCCAGTAGCGCCGTACCCGACACTAGCAGAGCGAGCGCCTGGGGCAACAACACGTCCAAGCCCGCGCCCTTGAGGAATACGCCGAGAATCACGTCCATGTAGTGGCGTAGCGGGCTCACCAGCGACGCGGCCTGCAGAATCTCCGGCATGCTCTCCACAGGCGCCAGGGTTCCGGACAACATCATCATCGGGAACAGGCCGAAAAATGCCAACAGCAACGCCTGCTGCTGGGTGCGACTGACAGTCGCAATCAACACACCCAGCCCGATGGCGCTCAGGAGGAACAAGCCGGTCAAGGCCAGGAAAAGAATCAGGCTGCCCTGCATGGGAACCCCGAACCACCACACGATCAGCAGGCTAGGGAATACCGACAGCAAACCGATCACCAGAGTCGGCGTAACCTTGGCGATGAATAGCTCAGTGATGCGAATCGGGGTGACGCGCAACTGCTCAATGGTTCCCGCCTCTTTCTCGCGGACAATCGACGCCGCCGGATAGATCACGCCCACCATGAGGGCTGCAAGGCCGATCATGGACAACACCATGAACGAGGTAAACGTCTGATCGGGGTTGTAACGCACGCGCAGAATCGATTCGACCCCAGCCGACACGGGGACGCTGTCCATTCCTTCCATGGCGAACCGGTTGATGATCTCGAGCGCATCGCCTCGCGCTTGCGCCGCGAGGTTGGCGTGAGTGCCATCCAGCATCAACTGAACAGCGGGTCGCTGGGCACGACTGAGATCGCGTTGGAACCCCCGCGGCACCACCAGCGCCACACGAGCTCGCCCCTCTTGCAGCCATTGCTCGATCGCCTGGTCGTCCGCGGCCTGGCCGACATACGCGAAAGCGTCGGTGGTGGTGAACCGCTCCACCAGGCTTCGGCTTGCCGGCGTGCGATCTTCATCCACCACGGCGAACGGCATGTTTTCCACATCCATGGTCAGGGCATAGGCGCAGATCACCACTTCCACGGTGTACAGCCAGAGAATCAGAATCAGGATGATGCGATCCCGCAGAAGCTGCACGAACTCCTTGGCGAGCAACCCCCTGAGCCGTGTTCCCATCACGCCACCTTCTTGCGGAAACGCCACACGGCAAAGCCAAAGATGACCACCGTGTAGGCCAGCAGTAGCAGCGCCGACGGCCACAGCTCCGGTAGCATCGCCCCCTTGAGAACCAGGTCGCGGGAGAAGCCGACGAAGTACTGGACCGGGAACACCTGCGTGTAGATCTGCATGGCATCCGGCATCGTGAAGATCGGGAAAAGAAACCCCGAGAACAGGAAGGCCGGCATAAGCGTGACAATGAGTGCGAGCAGCATGGCCACGAGCTGACTACTGGTCAGCGTCGAGATGAGCAGCCCAATGCCGACAGTACAGAAAACGTAGACAAGCCCCACGGCAAGCAACAAGCCCGGATTCCCGCGCAGCGGCACGTCGAACCAGACGAAACCGACGACGATGACCAGGAGCAGTTGCAGGAAGGCAATGCCCCCGTACGGGATCAGCTTGCCCGCCAGGAACTCGGCGGCGGTAAGCGGGGAGGCGAAAATCTGCTGAATCGAGCCACTCTGCTTCTCGCGGGTCAGGGCCAACGCTGTGAGCAGCGGCGGCAGCGCCATGAGGATGACGCCGAAAAGACCGGGGATAACGTAGACCGTGCTGGCGAGCGCCGGGTTGTACCACACACGCGATTCCACGCGCACGGGCCCCTCCGCTGGCTGGCCGAACCCGGCAATTACGGTTTCGGCGTACCGGGCCACGAGATTGGTCGTGGATGAGTATGTGCCGTCGACCAGCACCTGAACCGGCGCGTGCTCCCCGCGTGCCACCCGCTCCCCGAACCGTGGCGGAATGGATACCACCAGGTTCACCGCACCGCGCCGCAGATCAGCCTCCCCCTGCTCCGGGGTCGCGTAATCGCTCTCGAGCCGGAAGTAACCACTGCCCACGAACTGCTCCACCAGTGCTCTGCTCGTGGGCGAACGGTCCTGATCCACGAGGCCCAGGCGCACATCATCCACCTCCATGGAAATGCCGTAGCCGAACAGAAACAGCATGACCAGGGGCATCAGCAGCGCCACCACGACGGTCGCCCGGTCACGGACGATTTCCCGGGTTTCCTTGCCCACGACCGCGGCGATGCGGGACCGCTTCATGGTGCCGCCTCCGTCGCCGCCGCGGCGCTCTGCTCCCGCTCAATGAAGGCGACGAAAATCTCCTCTGCCGACACCAGGCCGCGCCCTGGGAACTGCTCACGCAGGGCGTCGAGATCCCCCGTGGCGATCAACCGTCCCTCGTGCATCAGGCCCAGCCGGTGGCAGTACGCAGCTTCGCCCAGGTGATGGGTGGTCACCAGCACCGTCATTCCGCCGTCCGCAAGCAACCGGATCAAGCGCCAGAAACGCGAGCGCGCCAGGGGATCCACTCCGGATGTCGGTTCGTCGAGGAACAGCACCGACGGTTGGTGCAGAATGCTGCAAGCAAGCGCCACCCGCTGTCGGACGGCCCCTGAGAGGCGTCCCACCAGTTCCTGTTCGAACGCCTCGATATCGCAGATCGCCAGCGCCCATGGGATTATTCGCCGCGCAGAGCGGCGCGACAACCCGTAAGCGCTGGCGAAGAAGGCGAGGTTCTGGGCCACGGTGAGGTCCAGATACAGCGAGAAACGCTGGGACATGTACCCAATGCGCCCCCGGAGCACGTGCGCTGCCGACAGGACGTCCGCGTCGGCAACACGCGCCATGCCGGCCGTGGGTGCGAGCAAGCCGCAGAGCATGCGTATGAGCGTGGTCTTGCCGGCCCCGTTGGCCCCGAGCAAACCGAAAATCTCCCCACCCACGACCTCCAGGGAGACACGATCCACGGCCACGAAACCACCGAAACGCCGTGTCACCTCGCGGGCGATGATGGCCTCCGATACCGCCACGGCGGGGGCGCTCACCTCCGCAGTGCCCTGGAGCCCGGCATCACCCGGCGCGACACCACGGAGAAAGACGAACACGTCATCCATGCTCGGCCTTGCCGCCTCTGCCCGGCCCGTGCCCTGGAGATGGGCGTCCAGCCCGGACGCATCCGCGGCCGACGCCTCCATGACCACGCGCACCTGGTCGGCCCACCAGTCCACACCCAGAACGCCCGGCACATTCCGCAGCCCAGCCTCGACGGTCGCGGGTTTCTCCGTAGTGACGCGGTAAACGTTGCCCTGCGCCAACGCACGCAGATCCGATGGTGCCCCTTCCGCAAGAACACGGCCTTCATCGAGAAACAGCACACGATCGCATTGCTCCGCCTCGTCCATGTACGACGTGGCAAAGACAACCGTGACCCCCTGCTCCCGGCGATCCTCGAGCATGCGCCACAGCTCCCGCCGAGACATGGGATCGACACCCAGCCCCGGTTCATCGAGTAGCAGCAACGCAGGCTCGTGGATGAGATTGGCGCACAGGGCGAGCTTCTTGCGCATACCACCCGACAGCGCACCCTCACGTCGATCCGTGAACGGCGCGAGCCCGGCCATGGCCAGTAACCGCTGCCGCCGGTCCGCGAATACGTCAGCCGGGACGTCACGTACACTCGCCGCGAACGCCAGATTCTCCGCGACGCTCAGGCGGTCATAGAGCGTGAACCCCTGCGCCATGTAGCCGATACGCGACGTCACCTGCGCTGCTTCACGGAGCGTGTCGAACCCCAGGACGCGGGCATGGCCCTCGGTGGGATCGAGGATTGCGCTGAGGAGTTGCAGCAACGTGGTCTTGCCGGCACCGTCCGGCCCGACCAGACCGACGATTTCACCGGTGCGCACGGTCAGGTCAACATTCTCGACAGCGCGGGAGCGGCGGTATCGCCGCCCCAGACCCTCGGCCACGATGACTGCCTCCTCTTCCGCCATCGCGCCGCCCCTAGCTCCCCGGAACGAAAAGCCGATCCGGCCATTGCGCCCCGTCCTGCCAGAGAATCCAGGCGTCCGCCGGCATGCCCGGTTTCAGCGTCCCGTCTGGATTATCGAGATCGATGGTCACGCCGTAGACCATGCGCACGCGTTCATCCGGCATGTGGATATCCCGCGGCGTGAACTGCGCGGTCTGGTCGATACGTGCGATCCGACCCTCGAAAACGCGCTCGGGAAAGGCATCTACGCGCACACGCACCGGGCCGCCAAGATCGATGCGCCCGAGGTCGCGTCCCGGAATGAAGACCCTGAGTTCGACACGCGTCAGATCCACCAAAGTGGCCACCGGTTGCCCTGGCTGCAGGAACTCACCGGTTTCCACCGACCGGGTCAGCACCGTGCCGTTGATCGGCGCCGCTATTCGGGCTCGAGCAAGACGGTTGGCGCGCAGCTCGCGCTCGTGCTCGGTCGCCGTGATCCTTTGAGTGATCGCGGCGATGTCGGCCTCGGCAACACGCGCCCGCGCCTCACGGAACCCATCCTCAGCCTGGTCCACCTCGCTTTGACTCACGGCGTCGTCCTCCAGCATGCGCCGCAGTCGCGTCAGTTGCCGCTCCGCCGTCTCCTGATGATGCTCCCAGAGTTCCAGGTTTCGCCGGGCGCGGTCGCGCTCCAGGTTCAGGGCCTCGATCTCGGACTCCACACGGGCCTTCTCAAGCCGTAGATCCGCATCGTCGAGCCGGAGCAGCGGGTCACCTCTGGCAACTGTCTTACCCTCGACCAGATGGCTTTCCAACACCGTCCCGGAGACCTCGGCGGCAACGCGGACCTCGGTGGCTTCGATGCGCCCGTTGCCATACAGCACCTGCTCCGGTAGCGGAGCCGGCTTGAGATAGAGATACAACCCGTACGAACCGCCGGCGATCACGAGCAGAACAATCGCGGTCCAAACCCAGGCTGAGCGCATTCACCACCTCGCAATGTCCGTCCCCGGACGGTTCGTTACGGCTTCTCAGTCCCCACCGGGGCGGCTTTCCCCGGATTTTCTTTTCCGCGGACGCCCCCCTCGGCGACTCACATTCCACCCCACGAGAGCGAACACGACCAGGAGGGCCATTCCGCTCATGATGGTCACGACTTCCGCAGTCATTTACGGCTCCTCCTGCTGTACCCCGCGGACGGATCGCGGAATGAACATGGGAACACGCTGCTGATACGCCCGGTATTCATCACCGAACTGATTCAGCATTGTTTGCTCTTCCTTGCGTGCCAGAAGCGTGTACGCCACGACAATCACCAGGAACGCGATCACGGAGACGATGGTCGGCCAGTGCACAACGCCTTCTCCGAAGACGATCAGAAACAACCCGGTGTACTGGGGGTGGCGCACACGCGCATAGATGCCGTCGGTCATGAGTGCTTGCTCGCGACGTGCGCGATGGATCCGTCGCCAGCCTTCAACAACCATCGTTGCGCCAATGAACACCAGGGTGTAACCGATGATCATGGCCACGATGTGCGCGGCTGGCGTGCCAAAGAGTTGTTCCCAGAGATTGCCGCCGTCGGTCCACGCGACATCCAGACCAAAGAAGCGGGCCAGAAAGTAAATCGTGAGGGGAAACCCGTACATCTCCGCGTAGAACGCGATGATAAAGGCCTGCAGGGCACCCGCACGTGTCCACTCCTTCCAACTGTCCGGCGCCAGGTAGCGGTACATCAGCCAAGAGACGATGACAATAACGATAATGGCCAGGCCCCACATGCCCATGTGCATTCGCACCGTCTCCCTGCTTCGTCGTCACTGGCAGTACTGAAGAGCCCCTTGGGCTGCCTCCCGGTTGTTTCCACCGGCAGACTTCCGCGACCACGTAACTTTCAATGATGCACGCTCCTCCACGCTCGCAGCTTGATATGGGTCAAACGCATGGGCCCACGAACTGCTACTGTGTGAAGAACGTGAAACCCGCCGATGGCCGTCGGAATAGCACATGCCACAACCGTTCACAGCATCAGGGGTGCATCCCGGGAGCACGTTCCCGCCACGGCAGCCGCTGTGGATGTTGGTGCTGCTCGTTCTATTGCTCTTGCCGGCGGGGCTGGCTTCGGCTTTATCGCAGAGTGATTCCTCGGGCACGAGCCTGGAAGGCGCCATCAGTCACCAGCCAGATGATCCGCTTTGCCGACACAGCGACACGCGAGAGGAATTCGCCTCACCCTCCTCGCGAGCACGCGACGACGGCGCACCCCAATCCAGTGACGGCGCGATTCTTTCACCGAATCCCCGAACCGCGCCTTCACGCCGTGCCAAGCCAACCAACGTACAGCCGCGCCTGTCCGCACCGTCTACCCCTATTGCGCTCTACCGCGTAACCCAGCGACTGCGACTCTGAGACCGACCTCCTGCTCCAAGAACTGATACCAGCGATGGTCCCGGCACCCGTGTGACCGGGCCAATCGTCACTGCATGTAGGTCCATCGGGTGCTGTTCCTCGGTTGGAGCCCAACCACCCGGATCAATGGACCAGACAAGGAAAAGGATGCATTCATGCTGACCTATCCCGACATCGACCCGGTCGCCATCCAGCTCGGCCCCGTTGCCATCCACTGGTACGGCCTCATGTACCTGATCGGCTTCGCCGCCGCCTGGCTGCTCGGGCGCTGGCGCGCCCAACGCGATGACAGCCCCATCCGCCCGCTACAGATGGAAGACGTCCTCGTCTTCGGTGCCATCGGCGCCATCCTCGGCGGGCGCATCGGCTACGTGCTGTTCTACGAGTCCGCCCTGCTCACCACCGACCCGCTGGCCATCATCCGCGTCTGGGAAGGCGGCATGAGCTTCCACGGCGGCCTGCTCGGCGTCCTCGCCGGTCTGTGGCTGTACGCCAAGCGCACCGGCTGCGGATTTCTGCGGCTGACCGACTTCGCCGCACCGCTGGTGCCCATCGGCCTCGGCGCCGGGCGCATCGGCAACTTCATCAACGGCGAACTCTGGGGCCGGGTCAGCGACGTTCCCTGGGCCATGGTCTACCCACCCATGGGCCCCGAGCCGCGCCACCCCAGCCAGCTCTACCAGTTCCTGCTCGAAGGCGTGGTGCTGTTCATTGCCCTGTGGCTGTTCACCCGCAAACCGCGCCCCACCATGGCCGCCTCCGGGCTGTTCCTGGTGCTCTACGGAAGCTTCCGCTTCATCGTCGAGTTCGTGCGCCTGCCCGACGAACAGCTCGGATATCTCGCCTTCGACTGGGTGACCATGGGGCAGGTGCTGTCCACCCCGATGGTGCTCGTGGGGGTCTTCCTGATCGTACTCGCATACCGGCAAACAGCGAGACAGGGATGATCCGGGTTCCGATTACAACGTCCTGGAGCGCTTGCTCGTCTTGTTACTGATCATGGCCAGAGAAAGGGCGATGCATCGCCCGAACAAGGCCTCCCGGTCTGGGCCAGCGACCGTGGTGCGTATCGACGGTATAAGGATGGCAGTGTTTGAAACCATCTCCCACGGGTATGGCGCCCGTGAGGTGGTGGTGGCCGGCCGGCAGGTCGGTATGCACATGCTCCAGTTCCACAGCGTCGTGAACCGGCCAGAGGCGCCAGGCGACCGCTGCCACTACGAAAGACAGCGCCGCGAACCCGGCGAACAGCGGTTCGACGCCCCAGTGGAGGCCAAGCCACCCTGCCAGCGGATACGTGAATAACCAGCAGGCGTGTGATAGCGAGAACTGCGCCGCAAATACGGTTGGCCGGTCTTCCTCGCGGGCGGAGCGTCTCAGTAAACGCCCCGAAGGCGTGAGGATAAGAGACGAACCGGCACCAAGCAGGAACCAGAGAAACAACAGTGTACAGTAACCAGGGCCCAGCACCCCGAGCGCTAGGGCCGTGCCAAGGAGCAACGCGCCACTGAGCATGGCCGAGCGCTCTCTGATGTGCCACAGCACCGCCGGTAACACCAGGGCAATCAGCATGCTGCCCGCCCCGAAAGCCACCATGGCAACAGCAACATGTATGTCGCCGAATTCGAGCACGTCGCGCACATAGACAACGGTGTTGACCAGGGCCATGGCGCCCCCGGCGGCCACCGCCATGTTGAGCGCGAGCAGAATGTGCTCTCCCGCCTTGATCGAGCAGATGCCGGACCTGGATACAACGTGCTGAGACTGACCAGTGCCGGCAACTCTGCATAACGGCGACGACTCGTCTCTTTGGTGACCCCAAGACTCGGGGGTACACTGAAGCGGTGGATACTTGGCGAGGAAGAGACTCGTGGCGACGCCGAAAGAACAGATGGTTAAGGTCATTGAAGCCCAGCCAGAGGACAGCTCCTACGATGAGATCCTTCGGGAGCTCGCGTTCGCGAGGATGATCGACCGCGGGCTTGCCGATTCAGACACTGGACGCACGATCAGCAATCTGGAGATGCAGGAGCGCATCCGGTCGTGGCAGAGCTGAATTGGACGAGGGAAGCGCAGCGTTGGCTCCAGGACATTCATGACTACATCGCCCAAGATGATCCCAGCGCCGCTACTCGCGTTGTTCAGGGTATCTACCGGAAAGCGCAGATCCTGACCGATTTCCCGGAGATCGGGCACCGCTACGAATCCCTACCTAGTCGGGAGATTCGCATCCTTCAGTACGGACACTACCGCATCGCCTACTTGGTCAGGGGAAACGAGAGCATCGACATCCTCGGTGTATTCCATGGGGCCATGGATATTGACCGCTACCTCACGTGACGAGTACCCGTGAACCCGATCGACGGCTGGAAATCGACCCTGAACGGACTCTCAACCACATTCATGCCAATAGCGGGCTTTCAGTCACCGCAGTTCCAAGGTCCGCTCTTGGCCGATTGCCGACAGGTCATACGGAGTGACGCTTCCAGAACACTTCCAATGCCGGGTGACGGCACTGGTTCGCGACGTGCCCGCATGTTTGAGGAGGGCCGACTGGACCGGCGCGTCCGCCTCAAGTCCTGCTCCCGCGCACCCGCTTGACATGAGTCAGAGCCGTAACTAGCCATACTAGAGGGCGTTCTACGCTCATCCGCACAAGTATAGAAATGGAGGAGAAGACCGATGACGAAACGGTATCGGCATTCGTGGCGCTGGGCTTGGCTGCCCAGTGCAGGCTTATGCCTGGTGCTTGGGTCCACCGGCATCCAGGCAGATGAGACGGAGCGTTTCGATCTCGGTGACTTCGAGCTCGAGTCCGGCGAGGTTATCGAGGACGCCTTTCTCACCTATGTGACCCACGGGGAACTCAACGACGCCCGGGACAATGCAATTCTCGTCCTGCCGTCATTAATGGCGGACCACACACGGCACGACTTCCTGATCGGAGAAGGCCTGGCACTCGATCCTGATGAGTACTTCATCATTGCCGCCAATACCCTCGGGAACGGACACGCGATATCGCCCAGCAACAGCGAGAGCCAGCCGGGCATGGAGTTTCCACAGTTCTCCATTCGGGACATGGTCAATGCACAGCACGAATTGATTGAGGAGGAATTCGAACTCGACGAGCTCTTTTCAGTGGTTGGCCTCTCCATGGGCGGCATGCAGGCCTATGAGTGGGCAGCGAGCTATCCGGACATGATGGAGTCGATCGTCCCCCTGATCACCATGGCCCGTACCACAGGATGGGTGACGGCCATCTGGGAAACCCAGCGGCAGGCGATCATGCAGGACGATGCCTGGCAGGGTGGTGACTATGACGAACAACCGGATGGCTTCCGCTCGGCGATCGGCAGTCTGATGGTATGGGTGCGGCATTGGCACTGGATGGATGAAGAGTTCGCTGACGACAACATGGATGCTGTCGAGTGGCTGCATGAGCAGGAGGACGCGCTCATGGAGGTCTGGGATGCCAACAATTACATCTACCAGACGCGTGCGGAGGACCGGCACGACATCTCGGAGGCACCGGGGCGCGAAGTGGGCTATGAGGAAGCGTTGGCCTCCATGGAAGTCCACGCCCTGATCATGCCGGGCACCAAGGACATCCTCCATCCGCCGGACGACTCCCGTCTGGCCGCGGAGCAGATGCCCAACGCCCGCCTGGTCGAGATCGACAGTGACCATGGTCACCTCGGTGGAGGCGGCGTGGACCAGGACGATATCGACCTGATCAATGAAGAGATGACGTCTTTCTTTAACGAACTGCGTGACTGATGGCGCCTCGCCGGCACCCGGCGCACCGGGTGCCGGCCCCGAGGTATTTCGTTCGTGCTTTACCTTGTCGGCCTTCTCCCTCCTCGATCGAATCGATCTGCTGCATGCCCCGCAATTCGGGATGGTTTCTTTCGCCTATCCTTGCAAGTGGCACTAAGCCTGAGCGGCCGCCCCGGTGTGGGCCTGGATGAATAAAGGAGACTCGCGGTGTGCAACTGGACATCGAGGAGTGGGATGTGCCGTACGACGGTACTCGCTCACGGGATCCCTGGGTGGGCGGCGACGACACCGTCTGGTTCGTGGGCCAGGATACCCACTACGTCGGGCGTCTGACGGCCTCCACAGGGGCGTTCCATGAGTACCCCCTCGAAGAGGGCGCCGGGCCGCACACAGTCATCAGTGACCAGCGTGGCGCATGGTATGCCGGCAACCGGGCGGCACACATCGGGTTGGTCGATCCGGACAGCGGCGATATTGAGCGGTTCGTGCCACCGGGCGACGGCGACCGGGACGTCCACACCATGGCCTTCACCAGTGAGGGCAACATCTGGTTCACCGAGCAGCACGCCAACCGCATCGGCCTGTTCGACACGGAAAACGAGACGTTCACCATGCACGAAGTGGCCACGGATCGGGCCCGCCCCTATGGCATCGTGGTGCACGACGAGCAGCCATGGGCCGTGCTGTTCGGCACGAATCGGCTGGCGACTGTCGAGGCCGGTGAACTGATCGAGATCGAGCTGCCCCGCGAGGACACCCGCGCACGCCGCCTGGCCGTCTCATCCGACGGGCTGGTGTGGTATGGCGATTACGCCACTGGATACATTGGCCACTACGATCCGGACACCGGTGAGGTGGAGGAGTGGCGTGCACCATCGGCAGATGATTCCCGTCCCTACGCGGTCGCCATGGACAGCGACGACCGCTTCTGGATCGTGGAGACCGGGGTCATGCCTAACCGGTTTGTCGCATTCGATACCCGCAGCGAGACCTGGACCGATGCCTTCGAGGTGCCAAGTGGCGGAAGCAACGTGCGGCATATGGTGTACGACCGGGAGAGCAACGCCATCTGGTTCGGCACGGACATGAACACCATCGGGCGCGCACAGTTGAGCGACTAGTACGAACACGAACGCCGGCTGTTTCGTTGCAGGTTTCGAGGGGCTGATCCAGGGCCTGCCTTCACAGTGAACAGGCTTCGCCAGTTCGCCGATGTATATATCCTTTAACCGGAAATCTTCTGGCCACCGAAAGGACGCTCTTCGACCCTGAGCAGACGGATGCACGCTGCTCACCGATATCTGCTATGACGATGATGAGTACAAACACAGCCCCGCATCCAAGGCGCATAATCTCTTACCACGGCAGTGATCGAATGGTATATTTTCTATACCATGTTTGAATTTGATGATGCCAAGAGCCAGGCGAACAAGACGAAGCACGGCATCGACTTCGCCGAAGCGCAGGAACTGTGGCGTGACCCGGATCTCTTGGAAGTGCCGGCCAGGACCGAGGATGAACCTCGCTATCTCGTCATCGGTATGCTGGAGGGCAGACACTGGTCAGCGGTCATAACATACCGTGGATCAAACATCCGTGTTATCTCGGTCCGGCGAGCCCGGGTTGAGGAGGTAGCGCTCTATGAAGGCTAAGCAATTTGACCGTAAGTTTGATGCTGGGGAGGACGTCTCGAATGAGCTCGACCTCTCCCGGGCACGTCGGCCTCGCCAGGCACAGAAGCGCGTAAATGTCGATTTCCCGGATTGGATGCTTGAGCAGCTCGATAAGGAAGCTCGCCGCCTGGGGGTCACGCGACAGTCAATCATCAAGATCTGGCTCTCGGAGCGGTTAGAGCAAGCGGCTTCAAACAACCGGTTTCCTCCGACGCGTTAAGCACGAATTGCTCGGTGGCGCAGGTCTAGTACAGCAGTCATCGACAGTCCGACGGCAATGGCCGCTTCCGCCGGCGGTGGCGCAAGGTTATGGGAATCGACCCGATTCAGGTACGTGTGGTCCATGGCGCCAAGGGCCGATTAGGGTCGTATCGGGCCATGATGGGACCGGTTTCAAGGCCAGTGCCACGTGAGGTATCGGTCGATATCCATGGCGCGGTGAAACACACCGGGGATGTCGACGGTCTCGTTTCGCGTGATCAAGTGCGCGATGCGGTAGGGACCGCAAGGGAGAATGCGGATCTTGCCGCCTGCGCTATCTGTCAACGTAGATGATGTCTGACAGCGATTCGTAGCGGTGCCCCATCTCCGGGAAGTCGCTCAACATCTGAGCTTTGCGATTGATGCCCTGTACTACACGGCCAGCCGCCGGGGGCATCCGTGGCAAGGTAGTCGTGGATGGCCTGTAGCCAGCGCTGTGCCTCCCCCGTCCAGTTCAGCTCTGCCACGAACGGATACGCTCCTGCATCTCCTGATTGCTGACCGTGCGGCCAGCGTCTGAATCGGCAAGACCACGGTCGATCATCCTGGCGAAGGCCAGCTCGCGGAGGATCTCATCGTAGGAGCTGCCCTCTGGCTGGGCTTCAATGATCTTAACCATCTGCTCTTTCGGAGTTGCCACAAGTCTCTCCTTGGAAAGTATCGACCTTTCCAGTTTAGTCCCGCGGGTTAGGGCGGCAAAAGCTGGTTGTCGCTACAGAGCGGTACCACCGGCGAGAGTTGGTTCTGATGCCCGGTATGCCGATACGACGCCTGGTCGGTCAAGCGGCCGAGATCATCGTGGTCAATGCTTAATCTCCCCACCTGAACCGGAGATACCGAGCCATGGCCATCGCCACCCCGAACCCGCACCACACCACCGGCCATCGCCCGTGGAACAAATGGCACCTGATCGGGCCGAAGCCACCTCTGAAACTCCCGGGGGTTATGGGGCATTCGCATCCGCCTCCAGATCGAGCACAACACGCGCCAGCTCGCCCTGTTCAACCTGGCGATCGACAGCAAACTCCGAGGCTGTGACCTTGTCAGCCTCCAGGTCCGCGATGTCATTCACCGCACTCAGGCCGTCAAACGAGCCGCCGCCATCCAGAAGAAGACCGACCGGCCTGTTCAGTTCGAGCTTACGCCGCAGACGCGACAGGCCGCGGAAAAGTGGGTGAGCAAGGCCCACCTGCAACCCGGAGACTACCTGTTCCCGAATCGGGTGCACGCCTCCCCGCACATCTCCAGCCAGCAGTACGCGAGAATCCTAAAGTCCTGGGTGGCTGAGCTCGGGTTAGACCCGGCCGAGTACGGCATCCACTCTCTACGCCGAGCGAAGGCGACTCTGGTCTGCCGACGCTCTCGAGATGTCGGAACAAACCGAAGTCTAGATGGGCCTTCTTCCCCGGGCCGCGTCCATGGAAGGGCGCGGTCGACCCAAACCGGTCAGCCATCCGGGCAGGTCGAGTGACCCCTTTTGAGCGACCGGCATCGGGCCGGTGCCCGACCTAATCGCTGCCGTGCACCTCGCTGCAGAGGCCATCGAGCCCGTGCTCCCGGAGTGGCACGTCTCCGAAGGCATGCTCTACGCCATCACGCTGAAGGGGCGCGACGAGCCGGCGCAGGTGCGGGTGTTCCGGGAGTTCATGGGCAAGCGCTTCGAGGCCTTCGTGCGCTATGCCTCTGGCCGGTGACTGGCGTCCATCAGGCTTCCGCCTCGGCGCGGTGGCGGTGGTAAAGACGGAGGGCCATCAGCCCGACCACCAGCGAGGCCCCACCGCCGATGACGAAGACATGCGCGGGCGTGGCGCCCGCGGGGCCGGTAAACACCCAGAAAAGCACCGGCGCTAGCAGCATCGCGGCGAACGAGAGGAAGTTGCTTGCAGCAATGAAGCGCCCGCGCCGCTCCGCAGGACTATGGCCCTGAAGGTATGCGGTGATGGGCACGATGAAGAAGCCAGAGGCGATGCCGAGCAGGGCCGTGAGCACCAATGTCGCAAGGTAACTGTCAGTGGTGAAGGAGAGCATCGCGCTCAGCACGGCTGCGGCGATCATGCCGGGCGCAGCGTGATGCATGGCGATGCTGCCGCGTGCAAGGTAGCCAGCAAGGATGCTGCCACCGCCAATGCCCAAAGCCAGGGACGTCAGGATGATGCCGGTGGCCAGCTCGCCCAGACCCAGGTGAAGCTCAGCGAACAGTGGGACATTGAGCTGGTACAGCGTGCCCAGCGCCCAGAACCATGCGATACCGAGAATCACCAGGAACAGGACCCGCTGCGGCCGGATCTCGGCGATCGACTGCACGAGCGTCGCGAACGCATTGAGCTGGAAAGACGGCGGATTCTCCGCTGCGCGGGTAAACGTGACGAAGAAGCTGGTCACCAGCCCGATGACCGACAGGACCACGACCACGACTGCGGGTATCCACAACGTCTCGCCAGCCCATTCCATCACGAACCCGGCCAACGCCGTGCCGAGGATGATCGCCAGGAATGTCCACAGCTGCATGTGCCCATTGGCACGTGAGAGCTGCTCATAACGCACAATCTCAGGCAGTATGCCGAACTTCGCCGGGCTGAAGAATGTGCTTTGCAACCCCATTAGGAAGGTCGTCAGCAAGAGGCCGGGGAAATAGCCGGCAACCAGCATGCCCGCGGCGAGCAACAACACCGCGAACTCGGCCGCACGAGTGACGACGATGACCTGCTTCTTGCTGAATCGGTCTGCAATGTAGCCTGCCCACGGCGAGAAAAGAACGAATGGCAGCAGGAAGACGAAGCCGACCAAGCTGTAGTAGAAGGTACCCTCTTCCTCGGCGACGAATTCCCGAATCGCGATAAAGATTACGACTAACCGAAAGAAATTGTCGTTAAGTCCGTTTATGAAGACCGTCGCCATGTGGGAGACGAAGCCGACCTTACGGATGTCCGATGTGTCACTCATAGGTGTGCCAGCACTAGATTTATGTCAGGGATGCGGGACAACAACTCTCCAAGTGGCGACAGCCTCCCGCATGATCTGCAGCAGCACCTACTGTATAGCCTTCGCTCCGGGGCATACAGGGCGCTGCGCTGCAGCGTGAGAAAATGTTCAGGGCATCGCACCGGTCTGAAACTCCTGTGGCCTTCCAGGTGCGACCAAATCCACACAAGGTAAAGAGATGCTTGGCTGATGCGCCTTTACTTCCGCTTTCCCCAGCAGGACAGGGGCACCATCCCCCGAGGGCTGAAATATAGCTACCTCGGTTTCGTGCTCATTCTAGTCCCCGCCTACACGTGGTGGTACGGGCTGGTGAACTTCCTTTGGTTCTCCAATGCCGCCCTGCTGCTGGGCCTGGTGGGGGTATGGCTGGAAAGCCGAAGACTGTTGAGCATGCAGCTCATCTCCATCCTGTTACCCGAACTGGTCTGGATCGCGGCGTTCACCATCGGGCTGTTGCGTTCCGGGGCGCCGCCGCTGGGCATCACGGACTACATGTTCGACCCGGCCATCCCGTTATTCATCCGTGGTCTCTCGCTGTTCCACCTGCTGCTCCCCTTCCTGCTGTTCTGGCTGGTCTGGCGACTCGGCTACGACTGGCGTGCCTGGCGCTACTGGGCACCGATCGGTTGGGGCATCCTGATCGCCGCCTTCCTACTATCCACCCCTGAACAGAATATCAACTTCGTGCACCATTCCGAGCGGCTGGCCATCGAGATGCCCCGTGGCCTGTGGCTACTGGTGGTGCTCGGGCTCTCCACCCTGACCTGGGCGCTGACCCACGCACTGGTCTATTGGTTCATGGCGCGTTACCGACGCACCGCTGACGCGGCGTAGGCATATTCGCCTTTCGGTCTGACGACTGCCAATGACCTGGCGTTCACTCATTTCCAGATCATGCGGGATGTGGTCATGGAGGTAGGGGACGGCCTGGCCCAAGCTGTCGCTGCCCCTGATTCCCACGTTCCGTTTCAGGGGGCAGCAACGCATTATTGACCACACGGAAGCCATCTGGTCGATGGCGCGCAGAGCCGTTGAGAGCGATCAGACGCGCCGCCGCCAGGTGGTGACCTGGGAACGCCTTGGAGGCTTGGTTCACCAAGGAAGCATATGCCGTTGCCCCAATCACCGGCGTCGGCTCTACCCTCAAGAGGGGCCATTGGGCCTGCCCGGACGACTGACCGGTTTGGGTCGTTCGCGATCCACCGTTCCAACTCTACCATCGCAATTGGGCCTCGGGCCCCGTCGGCAGACCGATACACCCTATCGTCGCCGGCGCTCACTGGGCGACTAATGGGGTGCCATGGTGGGGTTCGGTGAGGGGCCAAGGGGACGGTCGCAGCGGTCTGGGTTGCTGAGCCACGACAGCGCAACCCCGGGCGCACAAGGGCAGGCGTGAGCGCTCGGCAACGGCAGGGCGCAGGGGTTTTCCATCTCGAGTCTGCCACACTGGGGGCAGGGCTTTGACAAGGGGCAACGGTCTGGATGGTCTCAGCTTTGCGATCTGCGCTGTTTTTCGCGGGGTTCTTCGCAATCACACCGCCCTTCGCTCTGCTGATCGTCGCCTTCTGGCGTTTACCCTATGGCGTGCGCGAGGATACGGCGCGGCTGTGGTGCCGGGCAAACCTGCTGTGGTTGCGGGTCTGCTGTGGTGTGCGCTATCGCGTTGTCGGACTGGAGCATCTGCCGCCGGGGCCGGCCGTGGTGATGTCGAATCACCAATCGGCTTGGGAAACCATTGCCTATCGGACGATTTTCCCGACACGGCTGTCATGGGTCGTCAAGCGTGAGCTGTTCCGGCTGCCATTCTATGGCATGGCGCTAAAGGCACTGGAGGAGATCAGCGTCGGCGAACAGTCCCCCCGGGAAGCGATGCGCGAGGTTGAGGAGCACGGGTCCACGCACATCCGAGCCGGGCGTTGGGTGGTGATCTTCCCGGAGGGGATGCGGGTGCGTCACGGTGAGCTGGGTCGGTTCCTGCAAGGCGGGGCGCGGCTCGCCTGCGCCAACGGCGTGCCGGTGGTGCCGGTAGCCGTCGATTCGGGCTACTGCTGGCCGACCCAGGACTGGCGAAAGCGGCCGGGTCTGATTACGGTTCGGATCGGTCCCCCCATTGCGACGACACAACGCACCCCGGCCGAGGTCAGTCGGCTGGTGCGGGACTGGATCGCGGGGGGGCTGGTCGATGTCGGTATTGCGCGACGGCGCCGAGGGACATGACTGGCCTTCGGAATGAATACCACTCCCAACTCGTCCGCGCTGGTTCGGGCAGAACCAGAGGGCCTCCTGAAGAAAGCGGCCATAGGATCAGCACTCACGGAATGACCGGTAAGGGTCGGGCACCGTCCTTTGACCATAGGATCGCGTGTGATCTCAGGACCACTGCGAATTGCCGCAGCCTTTCTGCCGTGTAGACGAGCCGAGTCGGCTGAGTCTGAACCGGGCGATGGAGACGTTCACGGGAAGGGTGTCCGTCGAGTGAACTGGCGTGCGCTCAGTCCTCACTGCACCGGGAGTGTACTCCAGCGCGCCATCTCCTGGTCAAGCGATTCAGCGAGATCGGAAAAGCGCTCGAAACTGTTGCGCCGGCGCTGATCCGAGAGATCATTGCGAAGCCCTTGGTGGAACTGCGTCGCCATGTTGCCTATAGCCTCTTGGACCGAGCGCCGATCACTGCCGGTGATCTCGATCTGCTCGGCAATGACGTCGATGGCATCGTGAAGCCAGCTCAGGATGTCATCAACGGCCACATCAAGGTGATCGAGGACGGCGGCCGGATTATCAGCACTCGCACTCAGGCTCCGCCCGAGGGTCTGGAGCTTTCGGATTTCGCCGCGCACGATAACAGGCCAGTCCGAGGCGCCGCGCAAGCGACCAACCGGGGGCAGGCTTGCCACGCGCAGATGCCCCATGTGGTAGGCATCAAGCCCTTGTCTGGCCATCTGGCCAACATGGCTGCTTCGCCCTGCATGAGCGATGATCGCCTCGAGCGCCTCGATCAGAGGAGCTGCATTCGCACTGCCTTGCTCGTTTGCAGCCCGCACCGGAGGCTCCTCCCTATCTCCCGTATCCTGTTGACGGCGCATAAGGGACCCGGGCTGGAATGAAGAAAACGGCCTGTTGTCGTCGCTCCCACCGGGCATCATCACCCACCTCTTTTATTCGACCGCTCCGCGGGCGTTGGCTGTCCTATGGTGCCAGAGGGCCGCGACCTATGCGTATTCCGGCGAACGTAACCGGGCGTTCCACCAGCCATAGGCCGGGCGGAGCCCTTGCTGGAGACAGATAGCGACAGCGCCGCACGGCTCAGTGGGTGAGCGGCACTCTTGGAGACGGCATAGGAAAAGGAATGCTGCTATGCGGGAAGACATTCAAACGCATGCCCGTTGCTTCGCATCTTATCGACTTCGCATCATTGGAGTGCGCACCGAGGAAGAGCCAAAGCGGTCCTCGATTACTCCGACACCAGGGGCCGCTATTGGTCAACGTTCAGCCGGAATCCGCGGTCACGTTCAATCGGAATGGGCGGTCACGATAGGCCGGAATACGCAGAAGGTAGGCACAGCGCGCCGGGATTCTCCCGCTCGCTCGCCCTGGGGCCGGTTGTCGGGACCACGTCGGAGGCGGCCTGCCAGGAAAATCGCTAGGGACACTTGGCTTTTTGCCGATTTGGAGCCGGCCCTTGATCGGCGTCAAGACAGCAGGGGCCGCACCCGGAGTAACTTGGCTCCCAAGGGCTGAGACGCAATGGTTCGAGTGCTGCGCTTATCGGCGACGCCGCCGTGACGCCGCTTTTCGAGACATCTTCAAGACCATTGGGCCCCACGGCTATATAAGGAGGATGAACCATGTTGACCTATGAAGACTGTGTGGGCATGACGGACCTGACCCAGGAAGAGGTCGAAGCGATTGCCGAGCATGAGCACTGCCATGAAATGATCGCCCTGGAGATGGGTAACTACCTGGTGCACACGGACGATGGGCAACCCCGTATACAGCGAATGATTCTGGACGATATCGCCGCAAGCGAAGCTAGAGGGGACACGGCGCATACCGCAAAGCTCAAGCTGGTGCTCCAGCACTTCTGTGAGCGCTATCCAGCGCGAGATATGGACTGAGCACCCGACGCGACCGCGGGCTGGCCGCTGGTCGTTGGCAGGCATAGGGGCCATGACCGCTGTGTGTCGAACTCCGTCTACAAACAACACGCAACCCACCAGCGGTCTCGCTACCGTGCACTGAGGTAGCCTTACTCATGCGTCATCATCGACTAGCGGCGCGTCCAACGTGTCAATGACTACTGTATGGCATTCAACATCAAACCATTGATCGAACTTTTTCATGGTTCTGTTGGTAGGCCATAAGGATTCATCTGTGTACCACGCCTCAAGCTCCGACTCCCAAAGGGCACTGAAATTATCTTGCACCCATTGGCGGAGCGTCTTGTCGGTATCTGCGTCCTCATCACTGATCAGATAAACGGTTTGCTCCCGGTTTACTTCGGAGAGAGATAAGGGAGTCGATTCCGGGGCGGGATCAACCTCATTGATCCAGTGAACGGCCGGTTCTTTGTATCTCAGGATGAGCGCGGCTCGGTTAATCAAGAATTCACCTCTCCGGAAACGTGACAAGGAATGGCGCAAAAGAGCATTTACGCATTCAGTTAGAAGGTTACCGTGATCACAACGGTGGAGCCAGAGGGTGGGCTTTCGGCGTCGCTCGACAGTGATCCGGTAAGCGGACGCTGAAGTGGACGATGCGAGGGTCCGCAAAGGGTCGCACAGCGACCCTGAGCCAGCACAAGCCACCCATACACCAGGCCGTTTTGTAGGGAATCGCAGCCGAATAGTCAGGAGCGCCTGCGGAAAAGCTACCGGGGGCACGCGGGGCGTAGTCCATCGGTACGCTGCGGTGGCCTGTCGAGGCCACAGGCGAGTGTTGTTGCAGCGAACACCGGGAAGCGCTAATGCTAGGCTATCGACCGCCCGATTCCCATTCGATGACAGGAAGATGAACTTCAAGAGCGACAATGAAGCCCCGGCCCATCCGGCCATGATTGAAGCAATCACGCAGGCCAATGAAGGGTACGCAGCGGCGTACTCCGAAGACAGCTGGAGCCGTGACCTCGATGGTCGCTTTTCCGAACTGTTCGAGACCGATTGCCGGGTATTGCCGATCGCCACCGGCACGGCGGTCAACTCGATAGCCATCGCCGAACTCTCCCCGCCCTGGGGTGCGGTGATGTGCCACCAACTGGCGCATATTCACACTAGCGAAAACGGCGCGCCGGAGTTCTACTCCGGAGGCGCCAAACTTGTGCCATTGCCGGGTGAAAACGGCCTGCTTGAAGCCGACCGGCTGGCCCGGGCTATCGATGCGGCTGGTCGGCACGGCGTACACAACGTCAAACCGTCGGTGGTCTCCATCACGCAGGCGACGGAGTGCGGCACCGTCTATTCGCCCGCTGCCATCAGCGCCATCGCCGCGATCACCCATGAGCGCGGACTGCACTTGCACATGGATGGGGCGCGCTTTGCCAATGCCGTGACCTCGCTGGGCTGTACACCGGCCGAGATCACCTGGAAAGCCGGTGTCGACGTGCTGTCATTCGGCTTGACCAAGAGCGGCGCGCTGGGCGCCGAAGCCATCGTGGTGTTCAACCACCCGGAATGGATCGAGGGCATGGAGCGCCGCCGCAAGCGGGGCGGCCATCTGCTTTCGAAGATGCGCTACGTTTCTACCCAGCTTCTGGCCATGCTCGATGCCGACCTTTGGCTGGAACTGGGCCGTCAGGCCAATGCGCGGGCGGCCGAACTGGCCCGCGGTATCGAGAACAGCAGCAATGTGTCAATGGCCATTTATTTTGACCCGTTCGTGGCCAACAACTTTGACCCGGGTGCCGGTGACTAGCCGGCGGTTTTCTGTTTGAGTCGGTAGCTCTCGCCTCCCAGCATGAAGATGTGTGAGTGGTGGATGACGCGGTCGATGATCGGCACCGCGACGTTGTCGTTGTGGAAGAACTCGCCCCAGTCGGTGAAGTCCTTGTTGGTGGTCAGGATCACCGAGCGATACTCGTAGAGGCTGTGGATGAGCTGGAAGAGGTTGTAGCGTGCCTGGCGGCTCATGGGCAGGTAGCCGAGCTCATCGATGATGAGTACATCGAAGCGTGCCAGGTGGCTGATCTTCTTCTTCAGCTCGCCTTTCATCTCGGCGAGTTCGAGTTCTTCGACCAGGGCTAGGGCGTTGCGGAACGCCACCTTGTAACCGGCCTCCAGGGCCTTCCGGGCGATGCCGATGGCCAGGTGGGTCTTGCCCACCCCGGGCGGGCCGATGAACACCAGGTTCTCGCGGTTATCCACGAAGCCGAAGTCGAGCAAGGCGTTGACCTGGCGCTTGGTGATCGTGGTCTGGTGGCGGTAGTCGAACGCCTCCAGACGTTTGTCGCCAGGCAGCCGTGCCTTGCGCTGGTTGGCCTGCAGGCGTTTGGCCTCGCGGGCGTGCTGCTCGCGCTCAGCGAGCAGATCAGCGAAGGCGAGATACGACAGCGCGTTGTCCTCGGCCCGGGCGAGCAGATCCGGCAGCTCCGTGGCCACGGCACTGCAGCGCAGGCTACGGTAGCGCCCTGCGGTGTCCTCAAGCCGGCTCATGGGTCACCTCCTGGTGGCCGCTGGGGCGGCCAAGGCGGGCGTACGCCTCCAGCCCCGTGTCGGGCAGCCGCGAGGCGGCTGCGGTCCCGGCGGTATCGTCCCGTCCGCGGGCATCGGCGCGCTCGCTGGCCTCGAGGTAGTGCTTGACGGTGCTGGCGCTGGTGCCGGGGCGGTCGGCGAGTTCCGCGAGTAGCCCGGCGTCGGCCTGCGGATAGCGGCGCAGCAGCTCCCGGACGCCACGCAGTTGGTCCTTGTAGATCCGCGGGTCGGTGGCCTTGAGCTGGCCACAGAGTTGCTCCCCCAGGGCGCTGCCCAGACGGGTCTGGATGCTCGCCTCCAGATCCGCCACGCGCTGCGCGTGGTCGCGGTAGTGGTGGGTGTTGCGCACCGTCTCGCCCTTGCCGGCGCACAGTCCATGGGTGGCGACCACTTCGCCGGTCTCCAGATCCATGACGTGCAGCGTGCTGCCGTCATCAACGACCCCGACGCGGCCCTGCTGGTAGCGCATGGGCACGGAGTACTTGTTCGCCCGCCAGGCGATCAGCCCCGTCTTGTCGACCTTGCGGACCGTGGCCGCCGGGTCGACGGCGGTGAGACACCGGGGCGTGAGATAGGCACGCAGATGGGCCCGCTCCTCGGCCTCGAACAGCTCCCGTGGCGCCCGACCGGTGGTGCCGTGGCAGCGCTCGTTGGCCACCGTGTCGAGCCAGTGTTGCAGGTGGCCGCGCAGTGCCTGCTCATCGGCAAAGGTCTCGCCGTAGAGCCCGTCGCCCTTAACGTATTTCACCCCGCCTCGACCTTACCCTTGCTCTCCGGGTCATAGCCCTCGCAGGCGTGGATGCGCACACCGGCGGCGGTGGCGTAGGTATGGAAGCGCTCGTTGAGGGTGAGCTCCCGGAACTGCTCGCTGATGACCACCATCTTCGTCTGGTCGTACACGCACTCCTCGGGCACACCGCCGAAGGCGCGGAAGGCCTCGTCGTGCATGTGCATGAACGTCGTCGTGTCGATGGGTCGCAGCGACACCCCCACGTGCATCAGCCGTGAATAGGCGAGCACGAAGACCACGAAGTAGACCGTGCGCCCCTCGCCGCCGATGACCACCCCGCGCAGCTCGCCGGGGTCGACCTGGCACTGCACGCCCGGCACCAGATCCAAAACCGGCTCATAGTAGCGCTGCTGCGCCGTGGCCACCGTGCGCTTCATCTGCTGGACATACCGGCGCAGACTGCGCTCGGAGACGTCCAGGTCACCGAGCTTCTCCCGCAGCTTGCGGGCGATCTTCACCGCCGTGAGCCGCGGATAGCGATCCAGCAGATAGGCGATGTAGTCGCGCTGGAGATCCAGCCGCTTGGTGCGCGAGCGATCCGACTGCAGCGCGCACACCGTCTGTTCGTCCATGCGCAGGTACTTGCGCACCGTGTTCCGCGACATGCCCAGCTCCTGGCTGATCGCCCGGATGGACAGCCCGCGGCCGTCGTCGTAGAGCCCCTTGATCTTGTGTATCACAACCCACCTCTTCACTGCCGCGCCCCTGCCGCCTCAGTCGAGGCCGGGACGCTACGCATGTCTGTGGCCCAACGGCCACCCGAAGGTGGGTCAAAACTGTTGGCCAGCAGGGGGTCAATTTACTTGGCCGTTGACACAATGCCTCGCTGCACTGGCCGGTGGAAGCCAACGAAGTATTCATGAAGGCGTCGCCGGAGACACTGGCGCGCTTGAAGTCAGCCGGCTTCGAGTTTCACGTCTGGCCTGGCCATGACGACCTCGCCCGCCTGGTCTGCTCGTGGGCGACCAGCGAAGAACAGGTGAGGCAGTTCCTGGAAACCCTCCACTCGCGTTAGTTCAGGCATCACGTTTACCCGCCTTGGGCTCGGGCATGCCGATAATCAACCCTGAACGGCCGGTGGCTCGTCACGAACGCAAGTCCGCTTTCGGTATGGTGCGACTCGCACCAATGAGCCTCCTGCAAAGCCGGTACGGTTCAGCTCGCCGACAGTGCTGATAGCATAGTGCCTCCTCCGCTGTGGTCAGTAGCAGCAGGTTGTTTGTTTTGCGGAGAATGAGGAGCAGGTGAGTGAACGATTCGCGGCAAGTGCACAAGCTGATTATGCGCAAGGATGATCTGGAGACCATGGAGATGGTCAGTGAGCCGGACAACGGCTCGCTGGAAGCCGGCGAGGCATTGCTGCGGGTGCACCGCTTCTCGCTGACTACAAACAATATCACCTACGCGGCCTACGGCGAGCCAATGCAGTACTGGGACTTTTTCCCCGTCGCGGATTCCGCCTGGGGACAGATGCCGGTCTGGGGTTTTGCCGAGGTCGAGGCGACGACAACGGACGATCTGGCGGTGGGTGAACGCATCTACGGGTATCTACCCATCGCCGACACGCTGCGCGTACGGCCTAGTCGGGTGACCGCCGGCGGTTTCGTTGACGATATGCCCCACCGCCGGTAGCTGCCTTCCGGCTACAACCAATATGTGCGTTGCGCTCAGGATCCGCTGTATACGCCCGAGACTGAGGCGCTGCAGGCGATCTATCGCCCACTTTTCGTGACCTCCTATACGTTGGCGAACTACCTGCGGGACAACGACTTCTTCGGTGCCAACCGGATCGTTCTCTCCAGCGCCTCCAGCAAGACGGCCTACGGTACCGCCTTTGCCTTGACGGGCGATGACATTGAGGTGGTTGGACTGACCTCCGCGACCAATGCGGACTTCGTCCGGGGAACCGGTTTCTACGATCAGATTGTCGACTACAGTGAGGTGACTGCTTTGCCCACAGACAAAGCCACCCTATACGTGGACTTCGCCGGCAACCGCGACCTGCGCAGCACCATCCATCACCACTTCGGCGACGAGCTACGATTTAGCTCCGTTGTGGGCTCGGCAAAGACCACCGAGCTTCCCCGGAAAATGGAACTGCCCGGCCCTCGGCCGACGTTTTTCTTTGCGCCGGAGCAGATCCGGAAAAGCCAGCAGGAGTGGGGGCGTGAGGTGTTCGGCAAGCGCTTTGGCGCCGCCTGGTCGTCCTTTCTGGAGCGTGCAGCGAACTCTGATGTTCCGGTCATCCGGGTTGTCGAGGGGCACCGCTTCGACGCCGCCGAACGCGTAACCCGTTCGTTGCTGCGGGGTAAGGTGCCACCTCAGGAGGGCCACATCGTCACCCTGGACTGATCACCAAAGAGCCCGTGAGGACCGTCCGCTCATCGCTCGACGGTGGACTTCCCCCGGTGTCGTGGACACCCCGGCGCCTCACCAGTGTCCGGATCGTAGCGGCCGAGTACCCGGTGGCGTAATCGCCATACCACACCAGCCCGTCGGACGAGATGGCCAGGCGGCGTGGACGGGTGTCCTCGCGGGGCAGTTCGATCTCCATCAGCTCACCCTCCTCGACAGTCGCCAGCCGATTCGTGCCGAACAACACGGCCCATGGCTGCCCGTCGTGCACCACGATGCCGTAGGGGCGGGCCCGATCCGTGGCCACGTCGTGCATGGTGAACGTCTCGTTTCCTGCGTCGAACAGGCCGATACGGTATCGTCGCCGCCCACCCAGGCATCCCGTGAGCGAGTGCCGGCGAGGAGCCATCAGGCACGCAGCGCGCTAAAGAGAGACGCCATCTCTTCATTGATCAGTCGATATCGCCCTGGTCCACGCCGCGGACTGAAGCCCCCCTGGGCGAGTCGTGGAGGGGTGGCCGCTCAACGAGGCACTTTCTTCAAACGCTCGCGCGCCTTCCTCGCCGTCATGATCCGATCCTTGCGTTTCATACCGTGCCAAGCCCGGATCTCGCGTTTACTGCGACCACAGCCCTCGCAGACATCCCCCTTGAAACGGCAGACTTCGACACAGGGGCTTTCAATCTCCTTGGCCATGGCAACGCTTTCTCCTGCAGTTACGGGTAGGGCCGTCTCATGACCACTGAAGGACGGAGACTATAACGTTGCAATTCATCCGAAAAGTGCCTTGAACGTACGGATGCGGACTCCTGTCTTGTTGAGTCTCTGATATGGAGAATAGCGAATCCGGCTCGGCAAGGCGCTCGCCGGGTTGTAGAGAGCGAACTCACAGCGGTCCGATCTCCAGACGCTCCTGGAGCTGCAGCGCGAGCTGTCGTGCCGCCTCACTGGGTCTGCCAGGGCTCCGGTGCAGGGCCACTTCCACCGCGGGAAGGTCGGGCAGTCCCTCGTCACTGCCGATGATCCGCAACCCCGAACCCAACATCGAGGGGGTTAGCACGGTGACCGCCAACCCGGCATGCACGGCGGAAAGCAGCCCCGAGAGCCCGGCGCTGGTGTACGCAACCCGCCAGGAAACGCCGGCCGCGTCCAGTGCGGCCAGAGCGCGCTCCCTGAAAACGCAGACACCCTCCCTCGACAACGCCAGCGGTAACGGCACACGGTAGTGGGTATCGTGCACCGTTGATCCGGCCCAGACCAGCGGCTCCCTCCGCAACACCTCGCCGCCGGGGCTTTTTGGCTGCCGCGTTACCACCGCCAGGTCCAGCGCTCCGGAGCGAACCTCCGTCACCAGGTCGATGCTCAGACCGCATCGCACCTGCAGGTCCACGCCGGGGAACCGTGACTCGAAAGCCGCCAGCGCTTCGGGCAGATACACCACGTAGTCATCGGGGATTCCCAACCGCACGACGCCATCCAGCCGCTGCTCGAGCACGTCCTGCCAGGCCAGGGCATTCTGGCGCAGCATTTCCCGCGCATGCGCCAATAGCCGTTCGCCCGCGGGCGTCGGCACCGCATGCCGCTGGCTGCGCTGCAAAAGTTGCCGCCCCAGCGCCTCCTCCAGACGCCCCAGGTGCGCACTGACCGTTGACTGGGCCAGGTGAAGCCGCTCGGCGGCCGCGGTAAAACCACCCGCCTCCACCACACCCACGAAGGTCTGGAGAAGAACGAGATCCAGAGGTCTCGGCTGTAGGGACTGCGTCATCATGATTCGTGATCACCCGATTACTGAATTTCGTTTCCGTGATAGCTGGACAACGTACACATTATTGGCCACCAGTAGCGACGGCAAATGATCACAAGGGAGGGCCAAATTGATTAATCACACGGCATTGACGGGCATTCTGGCTGGCGTGTTCACGGTCAGCCTCTGGGGCGGCCTGCCGGTGCTTCGCAGCCTGGCAGAGCTGCCGCCGATGCTGGTCGCCGCCGTTGCCATGGCGTCTGCGGCTGGCCTCGCTGGTGTCATGGCGCGGTTCCAGACACCCGCCACCGTGGCCTCGAGATCGCGGACATGGGGTTACTGGATCGGGGGCGTAGGCGGCCTGGTCGGCGCCCTTTATTTCTACTTCCTTGCTCTTCAGGAAGGCGACCCGGCGCGGGTTACGCTGGTCACCTACACCTGGCCGCTGGGATTCGTGCTGGTCGTTGATCGTCTGGCCGGGCAGGGCCTGCGGCGACGCACGCTGCTCGGCTCCGCTGTCGCCTTCATCGGGCTGGTACCGCTGATCCTTGCCGATGCCGAGGGGATACCTACCGGATTCGGCGCTTACGCTGCCGCCCTTGCCAGCGGTGCATCCTGGGTGGCCTTTTCCGTGTTTCTGCGTCAGCACGGCGCGCTCTCCGCACGGGGCTACCACTCACTGTTTCTTCACGCCAGCCTCGTGGTGCTGGCACTGCACCTGGTATTCGAGGCGACCCCGGTGGCGACAACAGCCACCGACTGGCTGGCCGCCGGACTGATCGGCGTAGGGCCGTACGGCCTGGCATTCATGGCCTGGGGCTATGCACTGCGCCGGGGACCGGCATCGCTGATGGGCGTACTGGCCTACCTGGTGCCGGTGATCGCGGCGACGCTGTTGGTGGGTCTCGGCTGGAGTGCACCCAGCCTGGAGCTGGCCATCGCGGCCATGGCCGTCGTTGCCGGAGCACTGGTCACCCAGGGTCCGTGGCTGCGCCAGCGTCGCCCGACAACATGACAGCACTCGCCATGAGGAATCCGCCCCGTTGCCACGACTACACTTTCAGGTATTCGCGCAAGCCCGTCCGGGCTCAGGCGCTGGCCCGCTCCGCCGTCGCCGCCTCGCCGTTGCGCTGTCCACGGCGAGGCGGCTCCGGGTCAAGGCCCAGGGCCTCCAGCATCCGTGCCCGGCTATGCCGCGCAAGGTCACTGCGACGCATATCCTCGACGGGAACGGGGTCGCAGACACGAATGCGGCAGTCCGTAAAGCGCTCGCCGGCGAGACGCACCACGTGGGACAGCAGACCCTCGTCGTCAACGAACGGCGCATTGGCACTGACGTCGCCGGAATCATCGAGATACAGCAACACTATTGGCTGCACCGGCGCCTGTGCGTCCAGCGCGGCCTGGTACAGGCGTGGCCTGAACGGCAGCATTTCGCGGCCGGCACTGGTCGTGCCCTCCGGGAAGAACACCACCCGATGCCCTTCCTGTAGCCGCTCCGCCATCACCTGAGTTGCCTGGCCCGAGGCGTTGCGGGCACCGCGCTCGATGTAGAGAGTGCCCAGCGCGGTGGCCGCTGCACCGATACCCGGCCACGACCGGACCTCGGACTTGCTCAGGAAGGAGACTGGCCAGTAGGCGGTGATGACCAGGATATCCAGCCAGGAGAGATGATTGCTCACCAGCAGCGCCGGCGGCGGCGTCATGGGCTGGCCTTCCACCGCCAGCCGCACACCGAGGAGCCGGCAGATGCTCCAGGACCAGAACTTCTGCATGGAACGCGCCACGCCACCGTGCAGTCGATGGCCACGCAACCGGTCCCAGGCGGTGCCCAGGAGGATGGCGACAATACCGACAATCACATGGATCAGTAACAGTGGAATGCGAATGATGCGTCGTAGCGTGCGCATGGCCACTCCCTGCGGCAAATACGCCCTATTCTACGACACGGTCAGCCGCCCGCCACAAGCAGGAGCCGAACTCAGCCCTCTCAGCGGGCGTCACGCATGGAGCGCAGGTTCGCAACCACGTTCTCCAGGGCCTTGTCGAAGAGCATGTTGTCATCAAGCAAAAGCACACTTTCCTTCCGCAGTGCTTCGGCCAGTTCATCACGCCGTCGATCGGCCAGCTTGAAACCGGCACGGTTGACGAAGATGAGCCGATCTCCGCCACTGAGGCGCGCCGAGAGCTTGGCGCGCAGATGTTTGCCGCTGTCCTGACGGAATTCGAACCAGGTGCCAATTGCTACCTGGTCAAGCCGCTCGCGGTAGGCATCGAGGTCATCACCGGCGCTTTCCAGCGCTTCGCCGGAAAAGACGGTCTCCTCTGGCTCGGCTTCACCCGTCACCCCGGCAACTTCCGGCTGCTGTGACCCAGTGGTGTCAGCCACCGGCGGCGCGGCGTCGGGCCGACGGGAGAGCGTCTTGATGTGCTCCTCCTCCAGCGCCTTGAACAGCTTGGTCATCTCGATGGGGTTGAACATCACGGCATTGAGATCGGTGCGGAGATCGTGCAGCAGCGGCGGTATTTCGCTGACCAGTTGCTTGCGCGACGCATGGTCGGGCTTCGGGTCCAGACTCCAGACCAGTCGCTCCACCACGTCCAGCTTCTTTCTCCAGGCTTCGCTGTCCTCGCCCTCCCGCAGCAGGGCGATGAACAGCACCTGGGACCACCCCTCGTGCAACAGCCGCTCCGCGCAGTCCGGCAACTGTCGCCCACCGATCCGCTCACGCATGGCCGCGTCGACCTTTTCCCGGGCGGAGTCCACCTTGGCCTTGCCTTCGGCGGCCTGGCGGGTGCGCTCCTCGATCTGATGCGCCCGGGCACGATCATCCTCGAGAAACTGCCGGAACTCCTCCCGGGCGTTCTCGAACACCGTCACATCGTCGCTGAACTCGTCCAGAACCCGGGTGACAATACGCTCGATGGCCTGGTAGAGCGGATCCTTCGCGGGGGTGTCACTCTCAGTCCAGCCCACTCCTGCCCGTGCGATATCGTTGATCAGACGACGGGCCGGATGGTTGCGCTGGCTGAAAAAGGCACGATCCAGCAATGCCACCTTGAGCACCGGAATCTGCAGACGGGCCAACACCGCTTTGATGCTGTCCGGGAGGTTGGGATCCTCCAGTACCGCGTCAAACAGCATACTGACGATATCAATGGTGTCGTCCTCGGCCTGCCCGAGGGCCGCGGCGTCACCCCGCCCCATCTGCTGCCGCACGCGCTGTTTCAGCACATCGGGGCTCAGTGGCACGACGTTGCCGGCATCCGGATCCGTCTCCGGCGCGGCCTGGAACTGCAGCCCGGACAGGGCCTCCAGCACCTCACCAACCGGCGCTGCCTGGCCGCCGCTTGTGTAACCGGTACCGGACCATTCGGTTTCCGGGCGACGCGCCGCCAGGAGATTCTGAAGGACGGCAAAGGCCTCTTCCGCCTCACGACCGGAAAGCTCCCCGGAGCCGCTGGCGGACACGTCGCCAGGGCTGGACCCAGGGCGCCGTGGCTGCGTGGGCCGCCGCGGCACCGCGGTACCACCATCGGACGGTCGCGCCTTCGGCCGTATGGTGGGCAGCACTCCGGCATCGATGAACAGCTGGTTGAGTTCCTGGTAAAAACCGCCCAGTTGCGTTACAACATAGCGATCGAACAACTTGTAGAGAATGAGCCGCGGCTGGATCTCCATCTCCAGCACCGCAGCACCCTCTTCCAGGGCGGCACCGATCCGGCGCGGGTCAACAGGATTCGTCTCGGCGGTCGCCCAGGCGGTGTCGCTGTCGGCATCCAGACGCTCACACAAATGCGCCAGCGCCTGGCTGTGCCGGGTCTGGGCCTTGGAGACCATGCCGTCGATGGCGAGTTCTTCTTCCAGGTGCTCATCATCCACCAGGCTCAACTCGTCGCCCTGATCTGCCGCCGAACCCGGTTGCCGGGCGACAGGCTCTCCCAGGTGGGCCGCCTCCAGACGCTCCAGGAAACGCTCCTCAAACGCCCTGCGACCGCGGCGAACCTCACGCATGGCCTCGAAGAACAGCTGCTGTTCCTGATTGCTGCCCGCCTTCTCGGCGCGCTCGAACAAGGCATCATCAGCCTGATCAAGCATGTGGCGCAGCAGCGCCATGAGCCGCTCGTTGGCCAGCCGCCGGAAACGCTCCTGCAGGCCCGTCCGCGCGCCGCGCGCACTGCTCCCGAAGTGGATGATCTTGTTCTCCGTGGACATTGCCTTCACCGTGATTCGCGAATCCCTTTTCCAGTTCCACAGTTATAGGCCATGTAACGAAACACCACTGTGATTCGCATCACAGCCATTGCATCCGGTTACTGCCGCGGCCAAAAATCCCTATAATCGGGGCCCTGCCCGGCGCACGCGCGGTCGCGACTAACGCCCACGCGATCCGGTACACCGGGCGCGGCGCAATCGAACAAATCAGTGGAGAATCAGGAATGACGGACATCCAGGCCCTGCTGGGCGACGAAGCCGAAGCACTGCTGAGCCATCGCTGCGAAGGCATCCCCAGGGAGCAGATCCACTTGCCGGGGGCCGACTACATCGACCGGGTGGTGGCCCAGAAGGACCGCAAACCCGCCGTGCTGCGCAATCTCCAGTCACTGTTCGACACCGGCCGCCTCGGCGGCACCGGTTATCTCTCCATCCTGCCGGTGGACCAGGGTGTGGAACACTCCGCCGGAGCATCGTTCGGCCCCAACCCGGCCTGTTTCGACCCGCAGAACATCGTTGAACTGGCCCTGGAAGGCGAATGCAACGCGGTGGCTTCCACGCTGGGGGTGCTGAGTTCGGTGGCGCGGAAGTATGCGCATCGCATTCCGTTCATCGTCAAGATCAACCACAACGAGTTGCTCACCTACCCGGAGATCTACGACCAGACTCTGTTCGCGACGGTCGAGCAGGCCTTCGACATGGGCGCGGCCGCGGTGGGCGCCACCATCTACTTTGGCTCCGAGGAGTCCCGCCGGCAGATCCAGGAAATCAGCGAGGCCTTTGCCCGCGCCCACGAGCTGGGCATGGCCACAGTGCTCTGGGCCTACCTGCGCAACCCGGACTTCAAGAAGGACGGCAGCGATTACCACGTCTCGGCAGACCTCAGCGGCCAGGCCAACCACCTGGCTGCCACCATCAATGCCGACATCGTCAAGCAGAAGATGGCCGAGAACAACGGCGGCTATCCGGCCGTGGGCCACGGCAAGACCCACAAGTCGGTTTACGAGCAGCTCACCACCGACAACCCCATCGACCTGGTGCGCTACCAGGTGGCTTGCTGCTACATGGGGCGCGCCGGCCTGATCAACTCGGGCGGCGGTTCCGGCGCCACCGATCTGGCTGACGCCGTGCGCACGGCCGTGATTAACAAGCGTGCCGGAGGCATGGGGCTGATTTCCGGGCGCAAGGCGTTCCAGAAGCCGCGTGAGCAGGGGGTGGAACTGCTGCGCGCTATACAGGATGTCTACCTGGACGACACGATCAGCGTCGCCTGACACCGCTTCGCACTGCCCCCGCCATGTCTTGTCGGGCGGGGGCAGCTAGGCTAAGGTCTCGGGCTGTTTGCGCGGGTCCGCGACCATTTGGGGGGTAGGCCGAACAATGCTTCTCGCCGTACTGTCCGGTTTCATACTGTGCGCGCTGGCGCCGTGGCTCACCCGATCCTTCGGCGAGCGTGCCGGCTGGCTGCTGGCCCTGTTGCCGGCGGCGCTGTTCGTCTACTTCCTGACCTGGGTGCCGGCCATCGCCGATGGCGAGTCGGTCATCATCACCTACCCCTGGATCCCCGGGCTGGACGTCAATCTGAGCTTCCTGGTGGACGGCCTGAGCCTGCTGTTCGCCCTGCTCATTTCCGGCATTGGCACCTTCATCATCATCTACGCCGGCGGCTACCTGCACGGTCACGAGTACCTGCCGCGGTTCTACGCGATCATGTTCGCCTTCATGGCGTCCATGCTGGGGCTGGTGCTGTCGGACAACATCATCACCCTGTTCGTGTTCTGGGAGCTGACGAGCATCACCTCGTACATGCTCATCGGCTTCAACCACGAGGACAAGAACGCGCGCTGGTATGCGCTGCAGGGGCTGATCGTTACCGTGGCGGGTGGCCTGGCGCTGCTGGCCGGGCTGGTGATGCTGGCAGTGGCGGCTGGCGGCGAATACACCCTCTCGGGCATTCTCGCCGCGGACGACCTCCACGCCGCACCGTTCTTCACCGGCATGCTGCTGGCCATCCTGTTCGGCACGTTCACTAAATCCGCCCAGGTGCCGTTCCACTTCTGGCTGCCCAACGCCATGGCCGCGCCGACGCCGGTGTCGGCCTTCCTGCACTCCGCCACCATGGTGAAAGCCGGGGTCTACCTGATGGCCCGCCTGAACCCGGCTATGGCGGAGAGCGACCTGTGGTTCTACATGCTGGGCATCTTCGGTGCCCTGACCATGCTCACCGGCTCGGTGATGGCATTGCGCAGCACCGGGGTCAAAGCAATCCTCGCCTACACCACCATCATGGCTCTGGGCACGCTGACCATGCTCATCGGCATCGGCACCGAAGGCGCCATCATTGCCGCCATGACGTTCCTGCTTGCCCATGCACTCTACAAGGCGGCGCTCTTCATGCTCGCCGGCGCGCTGGACCATGAGACCGGCACCAAGGACGTCACGAAGATGGGCGGCCTGCGGCACTTGATGCCGATCACCTTCATCGCCGCTTGCGTTGCCGCCCTCTCACTGGCCGGCTTGCCGCCGCTGTTCGGGTTTATCGCCAAGGAACTGATGTTCGAGGCCACCCTTGGCGCGCGCGGCGGCATGGCCGTGTTCACCGCGACCTTGGCAGTGCTTTCGGCGATCATGATCGTCGCCATGGCGGCGGTGTTCGCCCTGCGGCCCTTCACCGGAGCCCGCAAGGAAACGCCGAAAACGCCCCACGAGGCACCGCCCTCCATGCTGGCCGGACCGGTGGTCCTGGCCGGGCTCAGCCTGATCTTCGGCCTGCTCGGATTCATCCCGGCCATGACCATCGTGCAGCCAGCGGTAGCAGCCGTGTTCGGCGCCGAGCTGTCGGTGGAGCTCTACCTCTGGCACGGCATCAACGCGCCGCTGATGATGAGCATCCTGGCCGTGATTCTGGGGCTGATCCTGTTCTGGAAATGGGATGCGGTACTCGATGGATTCAAGGGCCTTACATTCATCGACCGCTTCGGCGCCGAGCGCGGTTACGAGCGCTTCATGGACGCCATCGTCTGGGTCGCCGAATGGCAGACGAGGATTCTCCAGAACGGCTACATGAGCAACTATCTGCTGGTGATCGTGCTCAGCATCGTCGGCCTCACCGGCTGGACGCTGCTGGGCCACACCGACACGCCCATGCCGCTGGCCCTGGCGGAGGTGAATCTCTACGAGGCGGTGGTGGCCGCCCTGGTGGTGGCCGGCGCGGTTTTCGCCTCGGTGACACGCTCCCGGCTCGGCGCCGTGGCAACTCTGGGCATCGTCGGTTTCGGCATCGCGCTGATCTATGTGCTCTTCAGTGCACCGGACCTGGGGACCACCCAGATCATGGTGGAAACACTCACGGTGATCCTGCTGGTGCTGGTGCTGTTCCGCCTGCCCGAGTTCATCAACTACTCCAGTGCCGGCACGCGGGTCCGGGATGCCGCGGTGGCCATCTCTCTCGGCGGACTGATGACCCTGCTGATTCTGGCCGTAAACGATGCCACGGTCACCGACCCCATCTCCGACACCCTGGTCGCCTGGAGTGAGCCGGAAGGCCACGGCCGCAACATCGTCAACGTCATCCTGGTGGACTTCCGGGCGCTGGACACCCTGGGCGAGATCTTCGTCATCGGTCTGGCCGCCATCGGCGTCTACGCCATGATCCGATTCCGCGCGGAGGACAAGGCCCAATGACCGGCATGGATTCCCTGATTCTGCGCACGGCGACGCGGTTCATGATGCCGCTGCTGCTGCTGTTCTCCCTGTTCGTGCTGCTACGCGGCCACGATGAACCCGGCGGCGGCTTCATCGCCGGGCTGGTGGCGGCGGTGGCGTTCTCCCTGTACGCCTTCGCCTTCGACACCCGCGGTGCCCGCGACATCATGTGGATGGAACCGCGCATGATGCTGGGGGCGGGACTGTTCATCGCCACGCTCAGTGGCATTCCCGCCATTTTCCAAGGGCGGGCGTTCTTCGCCGCCATCTGGTGGCCCGTGGAAGTGCCGGTGCTGGGTGAAATCAAGCTGTCCACGCCCTTGGTGTTCGACATCGGCGTCTACATGGTGGTGATCGGCTCGGTGATGGCCATCGTGCTCGCCCTGGCGGAAGCGGAGGACTGACATGGAAACCCTCATGGCATTCGTTGTGGGCGCGTTGTTCGCCGCATCCATCTACATGATGCTGCGCCGCTCCCTGGTCAAGCTCGTGATCGGGCTGATCCTGCTGAGTAACAGCGCCAACCTGCTGATCTTCACCGTCTCCGGCCTCGAGCGCGGCCTGCCGCCGCTGATCGCCCCCGGCGAGACGCTGCCGACCGGCGGCTGGGCGGATCCGCTACCCCAGGCGCTGATTCTCACGGCCATCGTTATCGGCTTCGGCGTTCTGGCATTTGCCGTCGTGCTGATCCACCGCGCCTACCAGGTCGTGAAAGAGGATGATCTGGACAAAATGCGGAGTACCGACACGTGAGCCCAGAAGTTGCACTTCCGGTCGTTATCCCGTTCCTTTTCGGGTCGCTGTCCATTGTTCTGTACAAGTCCAATGCGGCGCAGCGCTGGCTGGGCGTCATCGGCACCGGTGCCCTGCTGATCGCCAGCATTGTTCTGCTGTACAACACCTACACCTCGCCGACCGGCGTGCTCACCATCGCTCTGGGCGACTGGCCAGCGCCGTACGGCATCGTCCTGGTGTCGGACATTCTCGGTGCGGTGATGACACTGATGGCCTCGCTCATGGGGTTTGCGGTAGCGCTCTATTCGCTGCCCACCATGAGCGAGGACCACGAGAAATTCGGCTACTACCCGCTGCTGCACCTGCTGCTCTCCGGTGTATGCGGTGCGTTCCTCACCGGTGACATCTTCAATCTGTACGTGTGGGTGGAGGTGCTACTGGTCGCCTCCTTCGCGCTGCTGATCCTCGGCGGCGAGCGCGCGCAGATGGAGGGGGCGATCAAGTACGTCACCCTCAACCTGCTCTCGTCCATCATGTTGCTCTCGGCGGTGGGCCTGACCTACGGCATGACCGGGACGCTGAACATGGCGGACCTGGTGGGCAAGCTTGACGAGGTGGAGAACCAGGGCCTGGTCACCGTGGTGAGCATGCTCTACCTGGTGGCATTCAGCATCAAGGCGGCGGCGTTCCCGTTGTTCTTCTGGCTGCCGGCGTCCTACCACACCCCGCCGGTAGCGATTTCGGCACTGTTCGCCGGGCTGCTGACCAAGGTGGGCGTGTACGCACTGTTCCGCTTCTTCTCGCTGCTGTTCAACCACGACGTCGGCTACACTCACGAGATCCTGCTGTGGATCGGCGGCTTCACCATGGTCACCGGCGTACTGGGCGCGGCGCGCTACTACGAGATACGCCGCATCCTGTCGTTCCACATCGTCAGCCAGATCGGCTACATGTTCATGGCCCTGGCACTGTTCACGCCCCTGGCCCTGGCCGGCGGGATCTACTTCATCATCCACAACATCGTCGCCAAGAGTAATCTGTTCCTGATCGGCGGGGTGATCTACCTGCTGCGGGGCAGCCACGAACTCAAGCAGGTCGGTGGCCTGTGGCGGGAGCGTCCCTTCCTGGGCATCCTGTTCCTGGCCTCCGCCCTGTCACTGGCGGGCATTCCGCCGCTGTCCGGCTTCATCGGCAAATACATGCTGGTGCGCGCCGGTGTCGAGGAGGCCAGTTGGGGTATTGTTGCGGTGGCACTGGGCGTGGGGATGCTGACCCTCTACTCCATGATCAAGATCTGGGCGGAAGCCTTCTGGAAACCGCAGCCCGAGGAGTACGCCGAGCGCGCACGCCGTTTCGAGCAGAGTCTGTCCGAGAAGGGGCTGACCATCATGCTGCTGCCCATTGGCGCCCTGTCGCTGCTGGCCGTGCTGCTGGGCGTCGGCATGCAGCCGGTCTACGAGGTACTGATGGCGGCGGCCGAACAGATGCTGGATCCGCAGATTTATGTGGATGCCGTACTGGGGGGTGACCAATGAGCCTGTTCATCTGGAACATCCTGCTCGCTTTTGTCTGGGTGGCGCTCACTGGGAACTTCACCGGCAGTGGCTTCGTGGCCGGTTTCATCTTCGGCTACCTGGTCCTGGCGCTGGTCGGTCGCACCAGCGGCACCATGCTGGGCTACACCCGCAAGATCCCCCAGGTCATTGGTTTCACGGTCTTCTACATCTGGGAGCTGATCCTGTCGAATCTGCGGGTGGCCTACGAGGTGCTCACGCCAACGCACTACATGCGGCCCGGGGTCATCGGTCTGCCTCTGGACACCCGCAGCGAGGCCGCCATCACGATCCTTGCCAATCTCATTTCCATGACACCGGGGACGCTCAGCATTGATGTCTCCAACGACAATCGCGTGCTGTACATTCATGCCATGCACATCGACGACGAGGACGCGCTGCGGGCCGACCTCAAGGATCTGGAACGCCGTGTTGTCGAACTGCTCAGCTAAGGGGACTTCCTGATGGAATGGGTCGCCGTTGCAACGTTGCTGATCCTGGTGCTCGCGCTGGCATTGACCGGTGTGCGCCTGGTGCTGGGGCCAAGCCTCGCAGACCGTGTCGTGGCGCTGGAGCTCATCGCCCTGATCGCCGTGGCGATCATGGTGGTCTACGCCATCCAGGTGGGTCGCCCCGCCTTCATGGACGTAGCACTGGTCCTGGCACTGACGGCGTTCATGGCCACCGTGGGCTTTGCCCGCTTCCTGGAGCGCGGAGGCAAGACCGATGAGTGAGGTGCTGACCGCCATCATGCTGCTCGCCGGCGCCCTGCTGATCCTCATCGGCGCCATCGGCGCGGTGCGTATGCCGGACCTGCTGCTACGCATGCATGCCACCACCAAGGCCGGCGCATTGGGCGCCGGGCTGATCGCCGTCGGCTCGGGGATCTACTTCACGTCACCGGAAGTCTCGGTGCGTGCCGTCGCCATCCTCGCTTTCGTGGTGCTCACCGCGCCGGTGGCCGCCCATATGATCGGTCGCGCCGGCTACTTCACCGGCGCCCCGCTGTGGCAGAAGACCCTGAAAGACGAATTGCGGGACAATCTCGACCGCAGGGGACACTACCTCCACAGTGGCTCGCCGCCGGAGCAGACCGACGACGATGACAGTCAGCGGCAATGACAACACCGCCGACCACCGTTACCGATGATGTCCGGCGCGCCCTGGCCGAGGACGTCGGCGCCGGCGACCTCACCGCGGCATTGATTCCCTGTGACCGCACCGGGGAAGCAACGGTCATCAGCCGCGAACCGGCGGTGGTCTGTGGTCGTCCCTGGTTCGACGAAACCTTCCGGCAGCTGGATCCCGCAGTGCAAATTCACTGGCATGTGGAGGACGGCGACCGGGTGGCGGACGACACGCTGCTCTGCGAACTCCAGGGTCCGGCCCACAGTCTGGTCACCGGCGAACGAACGGCGCTGAATTTTCTGCAGCTGCTGTCGGCCACCGCCACCAGCGCCCGCAGCTACGCGGATGCCCTGGCAGGCACGGGCACCCGGATCCTCGACACCCGCAAGACCGTTCCCGGCCTGCGTGCGGCGCAGAAATACGCGGTGGCGTGCGGTGGCGGTACCAATCACCGCCAAGGGCTCTACGACGCCATTCTGATCAAGGAGAATCACATCATGGCGGCCGGCTCCATCACCGCCGCCGTGACCACCAGCCAGCACCTGCACCCGGGCGTCAGCGTGGAGGTGGAGGTGGAGAACCTGGACGAACTGGACGAAGCCCTGGCCGCTGGCGCGGACATCATCCTCCTGGATAATTTCCGCCTGGAAGACCTGACGGCGGCGCGCCAACGGACTGGAAGCCGGGCCAGGCTGGAGGCCTCGGGCAACATCGAGCAACAGGGGCTGGCCGCCATCGCGGCCACCGGCGTGGACTTCATCTCCGTGGGCGCCATGACCAAGCATGTGCGCGCAGTGGATCTATCCATGCGGTTCCGGAAAGTCTAGTGTCCTGCCCCCGAATTGCGTTGTATTTTGCCCTTAAGCTGTAGCACTGGTATCCGCGCCGATGGTGGCATGGACCAGCCGCCGGGCCTCGGGCAACTGCCCTTCCACCTGCTGTAACCCGATCCGCAACGCCTCCCAGTTCAGGCCAAGGCGCTTCATCGCGACCTGGGAGAGCAGCGGGATGGTATCGTCGCCCGGATCACCGAACTCCAGCCCGCGGGCCAGCACGTCGGCCAGGTGCACGATCAAAGTCGCCGCGTGACGTACACCGGCACCGTCGGGCTGATGGTGGCACCGGATGACCTCGGCCAGATCTTCGGGCAGCCCCCAGTGGCGTGCAACTCTGCCGCCGATACGGCAGTGGTCGAAGCCAAGCACCGCGAGTTCGGCGTCCCGGATCCAGGTATCGTGGCGCTGGCGGTAACGCAGCACTCCCAGAAACTCCCGCGGAAAGTAGACGTCCAGAACAATGCGACCGACGTCATGCAGCAGTCCGCCGGTAAATGCCAGCTCCGCATTTTCGCCCAGGGATTCCGCCAGGGTTCGAGCAATCACCCCGACGCCGACGGAATGCTCCCAGAAGCCGTAGCGATCAAGACCATCTCCACGCCCCCCCGGGAACTGGCCCAGCACCGCAGAAGCGATAACAGCCCGCTCCAGGCTTTTCACCGGCAACTGCCCGCACGCCGCGTGCACGCTTTCCACAGGCTCGCCGGCGGTGAAGAAAGGGGACTCGAGAACCCGCAGCAGGCGTGCGGCAACGCCGCTGTCCTGCTGCAGGATTTCGGCAACACGCTCCGAGCAGACGTCGGCCCCCCGCAACTCGGCCAGAGCCGTAGCGGGAGTGGTCGGCAAACCGGGGAGGTGTCGCAGCGCCTGCTCGGTATCCAGGCGGTGGTGGACGGTCACTGGCGCGATTCCTCCCGGCGGTGATGCGCCAGAAGAGCACGCAGGTGGTTCATGCCCGGAGAGGCACGCCAGTGCCGGAACAGGTGCTCGAGGGAGCGCTCTACGGAGGCACGGCGGGAAGTCTCCAGTGCGTGACCGTCGGCCCCCTCCACCGCCACTGTCTCGATGCCGCAGACGCTAAGGCGACGGCAGTGGCGGGCATCCAGCGATTCCCCGGCCTCGAGCAGCACCTGACCGTTTTCGTCGACGAGATCCCGTGCCAGGCGCTCCCCCGGCACGATCATGGACAATGGCTTGTAGACAACTGTCGACCCCATGACGATCCCCCGCCGTAAAAGCTGAAGCGGAACGACGTCTTCGGGTAGCCGTTCCGGCTCTCTTCGTTTTCTCGATGTGCGCAGTGTATTCATCGGCCGACGGGACAAGCGTGATGTACTCCACAAGTTCGAAGAGCCCCACTCGCGGACTTTCGGTGTGCCGACATAAACCAAAAAAACAATGGTTTACAAACCACTGATTGATGGGGAGATGCGGCGGTTACGACAACAGCCGCTCCGGAAAGGGGCCGGCGAGCGTCACGGGTATCCGGGTCGTCCGGACCCCGTGCGAGGGGGCCCCGGACGACCCGACCGGGTCACCGGCTGGTCACGGCAGGGTCAGGAACGCCGTGGCGATGGAGAAGTAGATCAGGATGCCGAAGAAGTCGGCGATGGAGGTGATCAGCGGGGCGCTGGCGGCCGCCGGGTCGAGGTTGAAACGGGTCAGTACAAAGGGCAGCAGCATACCGATCATGCTGCCCATGACCACCACGCACACCATGGCCAGAGAAACGATCATGGCAAGATCCATCCCGCCGCGCCAGATGCCCAGCACCGACACCGCCAGGCCCATGGTGATCCCCAGGGCCAGCGCGACACCCAGCTCCTTGCCCCAGAGGCGCAACCAGTCCTTTGTGCGCACGTCGCCGGTGGCGAGAGCGCGCACCATCAGGGTGGCGGACTGGGAACCGGCGTTACCGCCAGAGTCGACGATCAGGGGCAGGAAGAACACCAGCGCGACCACCGCCTCGATGGTTTCCTCGAAGTAGGCGATGGCGGTACCGCCGAAGACGTTGGCGAACACCAGCAGCACGAGCCAGCCCACACGCTTGCGGTAGAGCAGCGACGGCCGCGCCTCGCGCAGGCTGTAGTTGAAGGCGCCGACGCTGGCCATCTTGTGGAAGTCCTCGGTGGCCTCCTCTTCGACCACGTCGATGACGTCGTCGATGGTGACGATTCCGAGCATCACGCCGGTGTCGTCCACCACCGGCAGGACTTCCAGGTCGTAGTGTTTCATCAGTCGGGCAGCTTCCTCCCGGTCCTCGGAGACCAGGATTTTCACCGGATCTCCCCGCATGACCTCCTCGATGCGGCGATCCGGGCGACCGAGAACGAAATCCTGCAAGCGCACGCGCCCGAGCAGCGCACCCCGCACGTCGGTGACGAAAACCACGTTGATGGTCTCGCCGGCCTCGCTGCGGTTACGCACATGATCAAGGGCCTGCTCCACCGTCCAGCCCACCCGCACGGTGAGGAACTTCGGCGTCATGATGCGTCCGGCACTCTCCTCGGGGAAACCGAGCAGGCGCAGCGCCTCCTTGACGTTCTCCGGCGAGAGCAGCCTCAGCAAGCGCTGGAGATCATCCGGATCCTGGCGCTCCAGCAGGGCCGTGCGGTCGTCCGGGAGCATGTGGAAGAGAATGAAACGGCCATCCTGTTCCTCGAGCTCCTCCAGCAGCTCCTCCTGCAGCTCCGGAGACACGTAGGCGAATGCCGGCGGCTGTCGATCCCGCGGCAGGCGCAGCAGAAGCCTCTTGGCGTCGGAGGAGTCCAGTTCGCTGATGGCCTCGGCGATATCCTGGATGGCCATCTCCTCGAAATGGCTGTCCAGGGCATCCCAATGGTCACCCTCGTAGAGCGACAGCAGCTCCCGGATCACCTCATTCTTATCCATCGGACTCTCCCTTGGTTACTTGTGCATCAAGCAGCGCGTTACAGCGACGCTACCAGGCAGATCTGTCTAGAACGTTGCAGCCAGCCCGACGGTCCACCAGTCCTCGTCGCGATCGCGGCGTTCGCGGCCATAGCCCGCATCCAGGGTCACGTTCTCTGCCAGGTGGAGGCGCAGGCCCGTCTGCACTTCCGTGGAATCGCGCTGATCACCGTAGATCTCGGCAAGCAGATCCAGGCGCGACAGCAGTGCCACCTCGCCACCGAAGCCCCAGGCGGCAACATTACGGTCGTCGGCGTCCCGCTGATGGGACCATCCCAGGTTGTACCGGAACATGGCGCGACCATCCCCGAGCGGGACATCCACCGGGAAGAACACCTCCGCCTCCTGAAAGCGGTCCCGATCCGCGTCAAAGAAGACACCGCCCACCACGGCGACGCCCAGCCCCTCCAGGGCTGCATCGGCAAGATTCCACTTGCCGGTGGCACCGATGCGGTCGGCCTTCGTGCCGTCGACGCGTTCGCGACCGCCCTCGAGGGCTAACTCACCTCCCGGAGCGATCCCGTAGGCAAGGACCGCGGCTCTCTCGTCATTGCCTGCAGAAGCACGACTGTACCAACTCTCCAGGGCGAGACGGCCGGTCTCCGTGACCCCTGTATCGTCGACAACGAAATGGCCACCGGCGGCAAAGGCACTGCTGGACAGCAGTACACCGGCGCCAAGAGCACCGCGGGCAGCGATGGTGAAGGACATGGCCTCTCTCCGTTGGACGCGCAGACGGCTCCGGAGTATACGTGTTCGCACTGACGCGTGACCATGAAACGGGACTGCCATGCCCAACACCGACCGCCATGACTGCATCATCCGCGGCACTGTCGTCTCCTGCGGACCTGACGTTGCCCCCCAGGCGGGAACGGACGCCCTGGACGTTTTCACGGATGGCGCGCTGCACATTGCAGGCGGCGTCATCCGCAATGTCGGCCCGGCGACCACAGTGTTCGCACAGGCGGGCAGCGACCATCCGCCCGTCCACGACTTCCGCGGCCGGCTGGTGGTCCCTGGCTTCATCGATATTCATACTCACTGTCCGCAGACCAACATCATCGCCAGCTACGGCGAAGCGCTGCTCGCCTGGCTGCACCGCTACGCCTTCCCCGCGGAGGAGCGCTTCGCGGACCCCGAAGTGGCGGAGGAAACAGCGCAGTTCTTCATGGATGAACTGCTGCGCAACGGCACCACCAGCGCACTGATCATGGGTACGGTCCACGCCCATTCTGCAGACGCCATCCTGCGGGCGGCCCGAGCAAGGGGCATGCGCGTCGCCGCCGGCAAGCTGATGATGGACCGCAACTGCCCCGAACCGCTGCGGGACACCGCAGCATCCGGTGTCACCCAGTCCCGGGAGCTTCTGCGGCGCTGGCACGGGGCCGGGCGCCTCACCTACGCCATCAGCCCGCGCTTCGCCCCCACCTCCAGTGAAGAGCAGCTCACCGGCGCCGGACAGCTGGCCCTGGAATGCCCGGAAGCTTATGTGCAGACCCACCTGGCGGAAAACACGGCGGAAGTCGCCTGGGTCGGCGAACTGTTCCCCTGGGCGGAGGACTACCTGGCCGTCTACGAGTACTTCGGGCTGGTTCGACCCGGCGCTGTGTTCGCCCACTGCATCCACATGACGCCGGCAGCGCGCCAACGCCTGGCCGACCATGGCGGTGCCACGGCATTCGCACCATCGGCGAATCTGTTCCTGGGCAGCGGCCTGATGGACTACCCAACCCAGGCAGCGCTGGGCGTAACGACAGGACTGGGCACGGACATCGGTGCCGGCACCAGCTTCAGCCTGCTGCGCACCGCCGCGACCGCCTACCAGATCGGGGCGCTATACGGCTTGCCGCTGTCAGCGGCGCATCTTCTCTACCTGACAACGCGGGGCGGTGCCAAAGCCCTGGGCCTGGAGGATTGTATCGGGCACTTCGCACCGGGCATGGAGGCAGACGTTGTCATTCTCGACCCTGAGGCGTCTCCCCTGGCTTCCCGGCGGACCGCAGTCACCACCCCGGAGGAGACCCTGTTCGCGCTGTTCACACTCGGGGACGAGCGCCACATAGCAGCCACCTATGTGGCAGGGCAGCCGGTGACGGCGCACCGCAGCACCCACGGCTGACTGTCGACACTCCCCGCGCACCAGGGCATAGCTACCTCTGCACGCTGCGCCCCCACATGTTAGCCTCCGGGCTTTTGGCCTATACGCCCCCGCACCGGGATGCGCCAGGACAGGATCCACTGATCCCATGACGCCCTCTTCCGGCATTGCACATCGACTGACCTGGGCGCTGACCGTCGCCGCCGCCCTGATGACGGTGTGGTTACTGCTCACCGGCGGTGAAGGTCTGCCCTACGGCCTGGCCGCCGCCCTGCTGGCTGCCGCCATCAGTGCCTGGGTGGCGCCGGGCATGGTGTTCACGCCGCGGCCCCTGGGGCTACTCCGGTTCATGGCCCTGTTCCTGTACAACTCCGTGTTGGGTGGTGCGGATGTGGGCTGGCGGGCCATGCATCCGGCCATGCCCATGCAGCCCCGGTGGCTTGACTACCCGCTGCGGCTGCAGCACCCGGCCAGCCGCACACTGTTCCTGCTCACGGTCAACCTCACCCCGGGCACACTGGCGGCGAACCTCCGTGGCGACACTATGCGTGTGCACGCCATTACCGCGGACACCGAGGCAGAACTGGCGCGCGTTGAGGCGGCCATCGACGCCCTGTTCCTGGAGTCCGGCGACGGGGAGCGCCCATGAGCATGCTGCTCACCAGCGCGGCCGTGATCCTCCTGGCGCTGTTCGGGCTGGGCCTGATCCAGGTCTTCCGCGGGCCCACTCGCGCCGACCGGATGCTGGCCATCCAGCTGGCCGGAACGTCCATGGTCGCCATCCTGCTGGTGCTCTCACAGATCCTGGCCATGCCGGCGCTGGTGGATGCGGCACTGATCTTCATGCTTTTCGCCGCTCTGGTGGCGACTGCGTTCGTGCGCCGACCGCGGACCGACGAGGACAGCCAATGATCGAACTTGTCGCCGGGGCCTTCATCATCATCGGACTGCTGTTCTTCCTGGCAGGAACAGCCGGACTGCTCCGCTTCCCGGACATTTACTCGCGGCTGCACGCGGTGACCAAGGCGGACAACGCCGGCCTCGGCATGCTGGCCATTGGCGTGGCGCTGCTGGCCGACTCCTGGCGCCTGGTGCTGCTCATCGCCCTGGTCTGGGTGGTGGCGGTCACCGCATCCTCCGTTGCCTGCCATCTGGTGGCGCGGCACCACCTGCGGGAGGAGGGCGAGGGCTGATGATGGCGCTGTTCGACGCCCTTCTGGTGTTCATTCTGGTGCTCCTGGCCTGGCGCTGTGTCACCGTCACCGACGTGTTCCGTGCCATCGTCCTGTTCATCGTCATCGGGCTGCTGCTGGGCCTCTCCTGGGCACGCCTGGAGGCGCCGGACCTGGCTCTGGCGGAGACGGCCATCGGCGCCGGCCTTCTGGGAGTGCTGCTGCTGGGCACCTGGCGAGCGCTGGATGCCGGCGAACGCCATGCCTGCGGCCATGACCGCGCACCGCTGCCGGCCCGCTGGCTCGCGGGCATCGGCAGCGCCGGGTTCGGCCTCGCCATGCTGGTGGCACTGACGTCCCTGGATGGTCATCCGGGCGGTGCCGGTGAACTGGCATTGAACAACCTCGATGCCGCCGGCACCGAGCAGCCGGTCACCGCGGTGCTGCTCAACTTCCGCAGTTACGACACGCTGCTGGAGATGGGCGTGGTGCTCATGGCCCTGATCGGAGCCCTGCTGTGCCGCGCGGCACTGACCTACCAGCCCCGGGCCGAGGACGTCACCGTGGATACACCCCTAGTGCCGGTGCTGGTCACGGCGTTTGCACCGGCCGTGCTCCTCATGGGCGTGTATCTGGTGTGGGCGGGGACCCACAGCCCCGGCGGCGCTTTCCAGGGCGGAGCCACCCTCGCCGGCGCCGGCGTGCTGCTGGTGCTGGGCGGGCGCCTGCACGGCGTGCCCCATACGGCGCTGATCACCCGCGCCCTGCTGGTTCTGGGAACTGTGGTGTTTACCGCTGCCGGCCTGCTGCTGATCCCGCTGGAGGGGGCCTTCATGGCCTACCCGCCGGACTTCATCTACCCGGTCATGCTGGTCATCGAATACAGCCTGGCGTTGTCCATCGCGCTGTCCCTGCTGCTGCTGTTCACTGGAACCCACGGCCTGCGGCGGGGTGAATCATGATGGGAGTGGACGTCTTCGCCATCGCCGCCGCCGCCCTCATGGCCCTGGGGTTCTATGGCTTCGTGGCCCAGCCGCACCCCCTCCGGCGCATTCTGGCCATCAACATCTTCGGCAACGGCGTGTTCATGAGCATGATCCTGATCGCCCGCTGGCTGCCGGGCGGGCCGGACCCGGTACCCCACGCCATGGTCATCACCGGCCTGGTGATCGCCGTCAGCGCCTCGGCTTTCGGCCTGGCCCTGGTTCGCCGGCAGGCACTGAACCGCCGCATGGAGTCGGAGCGCGGTGATGACTGAGGCGTTGCCCGCGCTGCTGGTGTTCATCCCGTTTCTGGCCGGGGTGCTGCAGTTCGTCACCGACCGCCGCGGTATTCCGCTGCTGCCGGTGATCACCACGGTGCTCACCGCGGCGCTCACCGGCTGGTTGATCGTGGATGTTGCCGTCCATGGATCGGTGGAACACGTTCTCGGGGGCTGGGAAGCGCCCCTGGGAATCCGCCTGCACGCCGACGGCCTGGCGGTGGTGATGCTGCTGCTCACCGCCGTGACCGGAACCATGGTATCGGTGTACGCGCTGGCCTCCCACGGCCGTCATGCGGCGGGTGCCTCGCATTTCTGGGCCCTGTGGCTGCTGCTGTGGGGCTCCCTCAACGCGCTGTTCCTCTCCGGCGATCTGTTCAATATCTACGTCACCCTGGAGCTGGTGAGCCTGGCGGCCATCCCGCTGGTGCTGCTGGCCGGCGCCGACAAGACCACCGACGCCACCCTGCGCTATCTGCTGTTCGCGCTGTTCGGCTCGCTGGTGTACCTGGCCGGTGTAGCACTGATCTACGGCATCGCAGGCACGCTGGACCTCTCCCTGGTGGCCGACCCGCTGGCGGACAGCGGCTTTGCCGGCGCCCTGGCGGCCTCCTGCCTGATCCTCGGCATCATGATCAAGGCGGCCATCGTGCCCTTTCACGTGTGGCTGCCAGCGGCTCATGGCGGCGCCCCGGCCGCCGCCAGCGCCCTGCTGTCGGCGCTGGTGGTCAAGGCGGCGGTTTACCTGCTGCTGCGGCTGTGGACCGAGCCCCTGGCCGGGCTGGCTACAGCGCCGACGGGCCAGTTCCTGGGCGCCGTGGGCGCTGTAGCCATTCTCTATGGCTCCGTACGGGCATTCTTCCAGGAGCGCCTGAAGCTGGTGATTGCCTACTCCACCGTCGCCCAGCTCGGCTACATGCTGCTGTTCTTCCCCATGGCGGTGGCCCTGGCCTGGGAGGGCGCCGTGTATCACGGTCTCGCCCACGGCGTTGCCAAGGCAGCACTGTTCCTGGCCGCCGGCAACGTCATCGCTTATGTGGGGCATGACCGGCTGCGGGAGATCTCGGGGCTTGACCGCTCACTGTCCATCAGCCTGTTCGCCTTCGCCCTGGCGGCGGTGAGCATCATGGGGCTGCCCCCCAGCGGTGGTTTCATCGCCAAGTGGCTGCTGCTGCGCGCCGCGGCCGAGACCGGCCAATGGTGGTGGCTGGTGGTGCTCACCCTGGGCGGTCTGCTCGCCGCGGCCTACATGTTCCGGGTCCTGCGCTTCGCCTTCCTGCGCTCCGCTGGCCCCACGGTGGATCACCAAGGTCCGCGGCCCGGGCGGTTGCGGGTGTGGCCCACCATGGCCCTGGCCGTGCTGGCCATCGCCCTGGGCGTGGCGGCGGCGCCGATTCTCGCACTTCTGGGAGGCCTGCCATGACGGCGTATACCGCCATGCCCCTGTGGGTGCTGATGACGTCGATGATCACGGCAGTGCTCGTGTTCACGATCGGGGAACGCTGGCAGCGTCTGCGGGTCACTCTCAACCTCGCCGGAGCCATCATCAAGCTGGTTCTGGTTGGCGTCATGCTGCGCGGCGTACAGCTCGGCCACGAATTCCTGGTGCGCATCCCGCTGCTGCCGGAACTGGACCTGGTATTTCGCGCCGACGCCCTCGCCATGCTGTTCCTGACCCTCTCCGCGGTGCTGTGGCTGGTGACCACCATCTATGCCATTACCTACCTGGAGCATGCTGAGCACCGGGCCCGGTTCTTCGGCTTCTTCAGCCTGTGCGTGGCGGCCACCATGGGCATTGCCACCGCCGGCAACCTGTTCACCTTATTCCTGTTCTACGAACTGCTTACGCTCGCCACCTGGCCACTGGTGGTCCACCGCGGGGTGGACAAGGCCATGACGGCGGGGCGCATCTACCTGCAGTACACAATCGGCGGCGGCGCCCTGTTCCTGCTTGGGATCGTGCTGCTCTACACCCTGGCCGGCGCCAACGATTTCGTCGCCGGCGGCACGCTGGCGGAACTGGGCGTGGACAGCCACGGCGCACTGATCGGGATCTTTCTGTTGCTGCTGGCGGGGCTGGGTGTCAAGGCGGCGCTGGTGCCCCTGCACGGCTGGTTGCCCGTTGCCATGGTGGCGCCGGCGCCGGTGAGCGCCCTGCTCCACGCGGTGGCGGTGGTCAAGGCCGGCGCCTTCGGTATCGTGCGGGTCATTCACGATGTCTACGGCGTGGAGCTCGCACAGGAGCTGTACCTGACCCAGGGTCTGGCCATCGCTGCCTCGGTGACCATCATCTACGGCTCGCTGCGCGCCATCTGGCAGACCGACATCAAACGACGCCTGGCGTTCTCCACTGTCAGCCAGGTCTCCTACATCGCCCTTGGGCTGTCGTTGGGCAGCCCGCTGGCCACCATCGGCGGCCTGGTGCACCTGGTCCACCAGGGGCTGATGAAAATCACCCTGTTCTTCTGCGCCGGTGCCTACGCAGAGACCCGCGAGATCCACGCCATCACTGAGCTGGACGGTGTCGGCCGCAGCATGCCCTGGACCAGTGCCATGTTCACTCTGGGCGCCCTGGGCATGATCGGCGTCCCACCGCTGGCCGGCTTCATCAGCAAGTGGTATCTGGGCATCGGCGCGGTGGATGGTGGTTACCATTGGGTCATCGGCTTGCTGCTGGCAAGCACCGTGCTCAACGCCATCTATTTCCTGCCCATGCTGCACAGGCTTTGGTTCCGACCACTCCCCGAGGAGGCGCAGGCGCCCGGCGAGGCTCCGTGGGGTCTGCTGGCGCCGATTCTGTTCGTGGGCATCATGTCCGTGGGTGTCGGTCTGCTCGCCGGGGCGTGGTGGAGCCCGCTGAGCTGGGTAGAGCTGATTGTCGAGCAGGAGTATTTCCAATGACCTGGCTGCTTGCGCTGCTCCCCGGCGTCCCCGCGTTGACGGCTCTGGCCGCGCTCGGCGGCCGTTTACCTGAGCGCGCGGTGGTCGCCGGCGTGATGGTCACGGTGCTGATCGGCGCCACACTGGCGGCATTCGGCGCGAAACCTCTGGACATGGAGTGGCTACTGCTGGGCACCGCGCTGGGGCTCGACCCTCTGGCCCGGGCGCTGCTCGCCGCAACCGTGGCACTCTGGGGCGCCGCCGCGGTGGCGGCCCGCCCCCTGTTCGCCGATACCACGCGGGGTCCACGCTTCGCCATCTGCTTCCTGCTGACACTGGCCGGCAACCTTGGCGCCATCGTCGCTCTCGATGCCGCATCGTTCTATCTGGCCTTCGCCGTCATGACCTTTGCCGCCTACGGCCTGGTCACCCATAACGAGACCGGGGAAGCGCGACGGGCGGGCCGGATCTACCTGACTCTTGCCGTCTTCGGTGAAGCCCTGCTGCTGGCAGGCCTGTTCCTGCTGGCGGCCCGGGTGGGCAACCCACACACCGACGCCATCGTCTCCGCCTACGGCTACCTGGAGCGGCCGGCGCTGGTGGGCGGTCTGCTGCTGGCGGGGTTTGCCGTGAAAATGGGTGTCGTGCCCGTGCATGTCTGGCTGCCGCTGGCACATCCCGCGGCACCGGTGCCGGCCAGCGCGGTGCTCTCGGGTATCATCGTCAAGGCCGGCCTGCTGGGATGGCTGCGTTTCGTGCCGGCGGGCCTGCCGGAACTGGCGACGCCCGGGAATGTGCTGATGATCGCTGGCATCGCCGGCGCCTTTAGCGCCGCGCTGGCGGGCTGTTTCCAGGACCGCGCAAAGACCGTGCTGGCCTATTCCACGGTGAGCCAGATGGGACTGCTGGCGATGCTGGTGGGGCTGCTGGTGGCCGGACACGTGCAGCCAGCGGTGGCTGTCCCGGCCATCACGGTATTTGCTGTCCACCATGCGCTGGCAAAAGGCGCCCTGTTCCTGTCCATGGATCACCTGAAAGCCGTGGGCCGACGCGCGGCGCTGGTCACCCTGCTGCCGACCCTGGCCATCATCGGCGCCCCCATGACCTCCGGGCTGATCGCCAAGGGCGCACTGAAGGGCGTCGCGCCGGACCCGCTGCCGCTGATCATTACCCTCACCAGCGTCACCACAACGGTTCTGTTGCTGCGTTTCCTCGCAGTGGCGTGGCCCCGAGGTCCGGAGCCAAAGGGAGCCATACCCGCCGACGCCCTGCTCGCCTGGGTGGCACTGGTTGCCCTGGGCCTGGTGCTGCCCTGGCTGATCGCCACTCCGGGGCACCTGGAGTATGCCTTCCAGGCGGGAAACCTGGTGGACGCGGTCTGGCCGGGTCTGGCAGGGCTGGCCATCGCCATGGCGGCAACCCGCTGGTGGGCAGACCGCCCCACGCTTGCCGAAGGCGATCTGGTGATCCCCGCGGAACGGGCACACGCCTGGATTACCGCTTGCACAGGACACGCCATGGAGTCCGTGCGGCCTCCCTCCCTGCCGACCATCCAGCAGCGCATTCGGAGCATCAGCCCACGCCGACTGCCCGCCGAACCGGGCATCGTCTGCACGGGCATCATCCTGCTGGCTCTGCTGCTGGTGTTCCCCTGGTTGATCCTGTCACACGGATAACATGCCTTTCCGATAGCCTTTTCCCGAATTGAGGCAAATCAAGTATCGCCTACCACCAATGTGGTATTCAGGTTCTGGCAACTTGCCCCATATTCAGCATGACGCCCATAAGAACAATAGAGCGAAACCGGTGCGATTCCAGCACCGGACCACCGGCCATCGCTGCGGACAGGCCGGAGGAACATCAAAATCAGCAACACCAGGCCAAGCCGTTGTGGAGGAGAAGAATCCATGGAAAAGGCCAACTACAGCAACACAATGCAGGACGAGTTCGTCGTGTTCCCGCCCGTTGCGGGACGACGTGAAGCAATGCCCGACCGGATCACCGGATTGCCGGAATCGGCGCAACCCTGCCCGCCATCCCGGGCACGCGCACTGAGCGAGCGCGGTGCCATCGCCGACGGACAGATTGCGCCCAACAGCGATGGCTACGGCGGCTATCTGGTCTGGCTCCGCGGCAACTGTGATGGCGCCACGTCCTGGTACTACCTCGCCCATGAGGACGGCGCACCATTGCGCTTCCCGGATGCCGTCGCCGCACATCGCAAGGCGGTGGACTGCCGACTGCGGGCCGACCGGGTGGCGGTACGCTGGCCGCCGCAGTAATCAGCGGGGAAAACCAGTCGGACACTTGCGTTGCCCCCCGGCCTGCGGATCAAATGTGAACGGGATACGGTCGCCGCCGTATCGCGCCGGCACCATGGCCAGGGGAGCACGGACGTTGGTGACAGATTACCGGAACATCCAGACTGCACTCCCGGAGCACACCCTCCCGTGGAGGGGCCGGTAACCCGTGGACTGGACCGCGTTTCGCCTTTCGCTGGAACTGGCCGCGTGGACCACGGTGATCCTCCTGCCCATTGGCATTATCGTTGGCCGTTGGCTGGCCACCCACCGGTTCCGTGGCCGCGGCTTCGTCGAGGCACTTGTTGCCCTGCCCCTGGTGCTGCCCCCCACGGTACTGGGGTACTACCTGCTGGTGAGCTTCAGCACTGACATGCCCGTCGGTCAGCTCTGGCACGCACTCACCGGCGACGGCCTCAATTTCTCGTTCGCCGGTATCGTCCTTGCCTCGGTGGTCTTCAACCTGCCCTTCGCCATCCAGCCCGCCCAGCGGGCCTTCGAGACGGTACCGGGGCATCTGCGCGAGGCCGCCTGGTGTTCCGGGCTGTCACCCTGGCGCACGTTTCTGCGCGTTGAAGTGCCGCTGGTCTGGCCCGGGCTGATTTCCGCCTTCGTACTGACCTTCGTACACACCATCGGCGAATTCGGCGTCGTGCTCATGGTGGGTGGGGCCATTGACGGCGAGACCAAGACCGTGGCCATCGCCATCTATGACCGCGTCCAGGCCTTCGATGACGAAGCCGCCGGGGCCATGTCGCTGCTGTTGCTGGTGGTCTCGTTCATCGCCATCGGCCTGGTCTACGGTCTTGCCGGCCGGGGAAGGGGGGTCGGTGTCCGCTAGTCTTACCGTCCAGCTCCGCGCCAGGGCTCCGATCCCGCTGCAGACCAGCTTCCAGGTGGCGCCCGGAGAGGTGCTGGCTCTGGTGGGACCGTCAGGCAGCGGCAAGACAACGGTGCTGCGGGCCATCGCCGGGCTTCACCGGAAGGCCCAGGGTCTCGTCCGTTGCGGCAATCGGACATGGCTGGACAGCAGCCGTCGCGTCCATCTGCCACCGCAACAGCGCAGAGTGGGAATGGTGTTCCAGGACTATGCGCTGTTCCCTCACCTCACTGCCCTGGATAACCTCCTGCTTGCCATGGAGTCGGGGCCCATGGAGGGTCGCCGGGAGCAGGCGCACCAGCTGCTTGCCCGCGTCCGCCTGGACGGCCTGGAACAGCGCTTGCCGCGGGAACTTTCCGGCGGGCAACAGCAGCGCGTCGCCGTCGCCCGGGCCCTGGCACGGGATCCCAATGTACTGCTGCTGGACGAACCCTTCTCCGCCGTGGACATGATGACCCGGGAGCGTCTGCAGCGGGAGCTGGCGCTCCTGCGCCGGCAGATCGAGATCCCCATGATCCTGGTGACCCACGACCTCCAGGAGGCCACCGCACTGGGGGATCGCATCTGCGTGCTGCACGAGGGTACGAGCCTGCAGACGGAGACCCCGGAGCGCCTGTTCCGCCATCCGTCGACCCCTCATGTCGCGCGACTGCTGGGACGACACAATGTGTTCACGGGCACGATCGTCCGGCGATCGGAGGGCGAGCGACTGGCCTGGGGCGAACTGGAACTGGAGCTGGGACGACCCACCGGCATGCCCCACGGCGCCCGGGTGCACTGGTACGTGCCGGATTCGGACATCCTCCTCCATCGCCGTGGGCGCCCCTCCCGCGGTGAGCGGGAGAACCCGGTGACCGGTACGGTCACCGAGTGCGTGGTGCTCGGCGCACAAACGTCGATCACCCTGCACTGTCACGCCACCGCGGCCGACATCCGGCTATCGGTGTCGACCCACGCGGCGCGGCGCAACGGTCTGGAGCCTGGCGCCGAGGCACGGGTGTCGCTGCTGAGCAGTGGCATTCATGTGATGACATCGCTGCCGGAGGCGAACGCCGCCGGAAATGACTAACCTTGCAGGCCGCGGCGCCTTCTGCGCGCAGCCAGCGCCACCGACAGCCGGTGCGATACCAGGTAACCGATCAGGGCCGCGGGCAGGGCGACCATCAGACTGCCCACCACGGTGAAGAGCATTTCATCGCCGGGCCCGCGCAGCACCCATGCCGAGGCCTCGCCGGGCTGTAACGGCAACAGCCTGAACAAGCCCTGCCCAACGGTGTGGAAGCCCCAGTACAACGGCCCCATGGTAAACGGGTTACTGATCCAGGAGACCATGAAGGCGGTGAGGAAATTGCCCCGAACGAGCATGCACCCGAGGATCATCAGGGGAGTCTGAAACCCCACGGTGGGCGTCAGGCCGATGAACAGACCCACCGCCACCCCGCGGGCCATGGCCTCGGCGCCACCCTTGAGGCAGCCAGTAGCCTCGAGCAGCCGTTGCACCCGGGGATAGCGGCGTAACCAGTCACGCCCCTGACGGCTGAACTCCCGCTGCCGGCCGCGGAAGCGTTCCAGGAAACCACCCCGACTGCGACTGGATCCTGCGGGTTTCATTCAGCTCACCGCACTGCCACCGACCGCCGGATGGCGGTGCGCGGGAACGGTTTCACGCCCCCGGGCCACCACCTCGCCTTTGCGCCACAGCCGCCACTCGCCCGGCTGATAGGCATCCCACTGCTCGTCACTGGTCAGCGGGTCGGTGGCGATGACGCTGACAATGTCGTCGGGGGTGGTTTCGGCCTCGAAGTCCACGGTGACATCCGCATCCCGCAGGCGGGCGGGGCCGAACGGGGCGCGGCGGGTAATGGCGCACATACGGGTGGTGCAGAAGGTGAACACCCACTCGCCATTGCTGAGCAACAGGTTGATCACGCCGTAGCGGGCGTAGTTCCTGCACGCCGCCACGACGGCATCGATGAGCTGGGCATCCGGGGTGTCGGCGTCGAACGCCTCGCGGATACCGTTGAGCAGATCGCAGAATACCGCTTCACTGTCGGTCTCACCCACCGGCCGGTACACCCCGCGACGGGGCGCGAAGCCGTGCAACTGCCCGTTGTGGGCGAACGTCCAGTAGCGGCCCCAGAGTTCGCGGATGAACGGGTGAGTATTCTCCAGTGAGATTCTCCCCACGTTCGCCTGACGGATATGGGAGATGGCGGCCTCGCTCTTGATCGGATGCGTCTGCACCAGTTCGGCAATGCGCGAGGAGGCGCTGGCGCCGGGGTCGTGAAACACCCGGACACCGCGCCCTTCGTAGAAAGCAACACCCCAGCCATCGGCGTGCGGACCGGCCTCACCACCGCGCCGCGCCAGCCCGGTAAAGCTGAAACACAGATCGGTCGGCGTATTGGCACTCATGGCCAGCAACTCGCACATGGACGTCCTCCGTTCTCCCTACGGCGGCACAACAAACCGGGGCTCGACGATGAGCTTCGTCGTTCGCCCCGCTCCGATCATATCACCGGCGCAACCTGCCCCGGAGCCATCAGCGTGTGCTTTACTGCACATGACACCAATCATCCCCGCCGGACTCACAGGAGACACCCCATGGCCCAACCCGTTCACATCGTCACCGGCGCCTCGGCCGGCATCGGCCAGGCATGCGCCGAACACCTGGCGGCAACAGGGGCGCGGGTGGTCGTCAACTACGCACGCCGGGAGGCCGAGGCCGAAGCGGTGGCCCGGCGTTGCCGGGAGCTCGGCGGCGACGCCATCACCGTGCAGGCAGACGTCGCCGTGGATGCGGACTGCCGACGTCTGGCCCAGGCCGCCCTTGACCAGTGGGGCCGCATTGATGGCCTGGTGAACAACGCCGGCACCACCCGCTTCGCCCGTCACGACGATCTGGAGGCGCTGCAGGCCGACGACTTTCACGCCATTTTCGACGTCAACGTCATCGGACCCTACCAGATGGTGCGGGCGGTGGTGCCGTCCATGAAGGCACAGGGGCGCGGTGCCGTGGTGAATGTCTCCTCCATTGCCGGCATTCGCGGTGTGGGCTCATCGGTGGCCTATGCGGCGTCCAAGGGCGCGCTCAACACCATGACCCTGTCCCTGGCCCGGGCCATGGGCCCGGAAATCCGTGTCAACGCGGTCTGCCCGGGCTTCGTGGAGACCGGGTGGCTGAAAGCCGGCCTGGGTGAGCGTTACGACAAACAGCGCGCCGCCTACGCCGCCAGCACGCCTCTCCAGGACAGCGTCCAGCCACAGGATGTGGCCGAGGCCGTGACGTGGCTACTCACGGGCGCCGCCAAGACCACTGGCGAAACGGTTCTGGTGGACGCCGGCAAACTGCTCGGGAACCGACAGTAGTCAAGCCATGGCAGCGGGGGCGCGTCCTTGCACACCACGCAAGGCCCTAGCCGATCACCGTGACCGGCCCCGTCGCCCCCCGCAGCACGCGCTGGCTGACGCTTCCCAACAGCATGGTCTGGATGCGTCCCATGCCGCGGCGGCCGATGACGATCTCCCCGCACTCGAGCTCCCGCAGATAGTCGTTCACCGCCTGCGCCGGATGGCCGCTGCGGCGCACATCCTTGATGTACAGGCCCTTGGCGCCGGTATCGGCGATGACATCCCGGGCGACAGCGAAGGCGTTGTCACCACTCTGCTGCCCGAACTCGGCCAATGCGCCTTCGTCGGGCCAGGCCGCCGAGGAGTCCAACAGTCGACTCTCCAGTGCAGGGATTTCCCCCGCGGTCGCCGGCGAGGCGTGCAGAAGGTGAATATCCAGGCCCAGCGCGGCGGCCAGCTCCCCGGCATAACGCACCGCCGTCGCGGCAAACTCCGAACCATCTACGGGGACTACCAGCGGGCCGACCTCGGCAGACCGGTTCTGGCCGCTGCTGACAACGGTGACCGGCTCGGCCACCTCGTGGATCAACCGCTCGCTGACGCTTCCCAGTAATGCCTCCCGGAAGACACCGAGACCGCGCCGACCCATGACCACATGGGGCGCCTCCTGGTCGTTGACGAATCGGGGGAGTGCTTCCCTGGCTTCACCGGTCAGCAACCGTTCCTCCACCTTCAGGCCCTGCCCCATGTGCTCGCGCGCCCGCTGGAACGCCGTGTCCGCACTCTCCTTGCGAATGCTCTCGAACCCCTGCCCCGAGAGGTGACTGAGGGTCATGCCCTCGGTCCCGGCGCCCAGTTTCTCGAACAGGTCGGTGGCCGAGGCGGGGAAGGCATGCACCAGGACAACGGGCAACTCCAGCGCCGTCGCCAGCCTGGAGGCGTACCTTGCGGCCGCCGAAGCGTGCTCGGACCCGTCCACGGGAACAATCAGGGTGCGGTTCGCAGTGCTCATGGCCTTTCTCCAATCACCTATCGTTTTGCCAAGAACAACACAGTTGCGGCTTCCACCTTTTGATCCACGTCAATCGTCAGCCTGGCCCTGTGCGGGTTCGTCGCAGTCTCCGGCATGGACGTCGTGGTGCTGGTTCTCCTCGAGGCTCCGTGGCAACGTGACAGCGTGGCTTGGCAAGGTCGGTTCCCGGGAGCAGCATGCGTATTTCCGTATGGCACGTCGGCGTCGTCACCCTGGCGGGTATTGCGATGATACCGCTGGTGAACCAGGGCCTGTCAGGGGATGGCCGGCTGCAGGGCACCGGACCGTCCATCGCCGACGACTGCGACATCCCCATCGCGCTCCACTTGGGCGCCGTCGATGACCGCTTCGATCTGGACCGGAGCACGGTGAGCCGCGCCCTTCGGGACGCCATCGCCATGTGGCAAGGGGCCTCGGACCACACCCTGTTCCGCGAAACCGAGGATCTCGGCATGGCGGTCACCCTGGAATTCGACGAACGCCAGGAATCAGCTCAAGCCCGCGGCCGCGACCGCGACGAGCTGGCGCGGATGGAGGAGACCCTGCAGACGCGACAGACGCGTCTACGCCGCGAGCGGGACCACCTGAGCGATGACCTGGCAGCGTTCGACGACCGGCAGAACGCGTACAACACCCGGGGGCGCCAACACGAAGAGGCGGTTGCGGACTGGAATGCCGGCCGCGTGGAACAGACAGCCGCCCGCAGGGCGGAGCTCGAGCGCGAGCGCGAGGAACTGCAACAGGCGAGACAGCAACTCCCGGAGGCCCGACGCCAGTTGCAGGAGCGCCAGGAAACATTGCACGCCCGGCAACAGCAGCTCGAGGAGGACGCCCGGCAGTTCAACGAGCGTGTCGCCGCATACAATCGGGCTGCCGCCGACAGCGTCGGCTTCCAGATGGCACGCTACCAACGCCACGGGGACGACCGGGCAATACGGGTGTTTCGTGCCATGGGAGATAATGAACTGCGGGTGGTGCTCGCCCACGAGCTCGGGCACGCCCTGGGCATCGGCCACGTGAACGATCAGCGGGCCGTGATGCATGCGGACCTGTCCTCCGCGAACCGGGAACGAACCGCCCTCACTGCGGCAGACCGAGCCGCCCTCGCTGACGCCTGTAACATCGGCGTGGAGGATTCCCAGAGATGATGCGACTCCGCGACACCATTCGTGACCTGTTCCGACCCGGCGGCCTCAGACGCCACCCGGTGCTGGGGGCGATCGCCGTGGCCGTGGTGGCGTTCATCGTCATCGGCCTGGTGCTGCGACCGTTATGATTAACACTTGAATATGTATTCATATCTACTATCCTGACCATGTGAGATCGCTGAGCACCGACCAACTGACTGAACTGGGCGAGATGTTCCGCATGCTCGGTGACCCGACGCGACTGGGGATTGTGCTCAGTTGCATGGATGAGCCTGTCAGCGTGGGGCACATGGCGGAACGGCTGGACGCGTCCCAGTCCCTGATCAGTCATCACCTGCGGCTACTGCGGGCCACGCGGCTGGTCAGAAACACCCGGCAGGGTCGCAGTGTGCTGTACCAGGTCAGCGATGAGCATGTACGCACCATGTTGCTGAACATGGTGGAACACATCCGTGAAGAGCCGAATGATTCGGGAGGTCCGACATGAGCGAAGTGGATCGCGTCAAATGTGCGTGCAATGACTGTGTTTGCGTGATTGCGCCGGAGAAGGCGGTGGAGCGGAATGGCCAGCTGTTCTGCGGCGATTCCTGTGCCAAAGGCCATACCGATGGCTCCGGCTGCGGGCACGTCGGCTGCAAGTGCACTGGCTGACCCGGTGACCGCGGTCACGGATCGACCAGGGAAACGCTGACAACAGTTCCCCTGGGGCGGAAGTCGGTGCATTATTCCGGAATGCGCATACGCATTCCGGACGCTCGCTCCATATTGCTTCTTTGCTGCCTCCTGGCGGGCGTCGCGCTGCTGTCCGGCCAGAAGGTCATGGCCGGCGATCAGCTCCCCCCTTCCATCCAGGCCATCCTCGACCAGTGGGACGTGCCCGGCGAGGCCGTTAGCATCCTCGTCCAGGCGCGCGGCGACGCTTCACCGCGCCTGCGGGTGAATGCCGAAACACCGCGCAACCCCGCGTCGGTGATGAAACTGTTCACCACCTATGCGGCCCTGGAGGCGCTGAGCCCCGGCCACACATGGGAGACCAGGGTGCATGCCGGTGGCCCGGTTCGCGCCGGACGACTCCAGGGTGACCTCTGGTTCGAAGGTGGTGGCGATCCGTTCCTGACCGCCGAGGACTTCTGGGGCCTGCTGGGATCGGTGCGCCGTCGCGGCATTGCGCATATCGACGGCGATCTGGTCTTCGACGACAGCCGGTTCGCAGCCGCCGAGCGCGATCCAGGCGCCTTCGACAACCGGCCTTATCACGCCTACAACCAGCCGCCACACCCGCTGCTGGTCAACCTCAACGCCATCAAGTTCGAGCTGGAATCACTCCAGACCGGCGACGGGGTCCGGGTGTCCATGCACCCGCCCCTGGGTAACCTGCCGGTGGAGAATCGTCTCCGGGCAGACCCGTCGGTCTGGTGCGGGGCGTATCGCTGGCATGTCGATTACCGGCTGGCCGGCGACGCCGGCGCCCCGCTGGCGGTCCTGGAAGGCCGCCAGGGTGCCGGTTGCGGGCCGCGCCGCCTGCACCGCGCCGGCCTGCCCGTGGAAACCTACGTCCACGGCCTGTTCGATGCACTGTGGACGCACTGGGGCGGCGAGTTCTCCGGTGGCTGGCGCACGGGCACCTGGGCCAACGTCACTGCGGACCCCCTGGCCCGCCACGAATCCCGCCCGCTGTCAGCCGTGGTGCAGACAACCAACAAGTACAGCAACAACGTCATGGCCCGCCAACTGGCCCTGAGCATTGCCGCGGAGCAAGGCACGAGACCGGCATCGGAAGCAGATGGCCGTGCAGCCGTCATGGACGTGCTACGCCGCCAGGGTCTCGCTCTGGAAGGCTTTCAGCTGGACGAAGTCGCGGGGCTGTCGCGGGACAACCGCATCACCGTCGAGCATGTGGCCGAGCTGCTGGATCACGTCCACGCCAGCCTGATCATGCCGGAATTCCTGGCTTCTCTCCCGGTGGCGGGAGTGGACGGCACGCTACGCAACCGCTTCAGGGGCGAGCCGGAGGCCGGGCGCATCCGCGCCAAGACCGGCTCGATCAACCACGTCTCCGGCATCGGCGGTTACGTGCGCAACCTGAGCGACGAAACGCTGATGGTCGCCGTGCTGATCAACCACCAGGATGCCCACCGCGGGTCCGGAACGGCCATCCAGAACGCTGTACTGCGCTGGGCGTTCAACCATGCCGCGGACGACGCCCTGTAATAACCCTTTCAGAATTATTGTCAGGTCTCCGTGAGCGGAGCGCAGCTGCCGGAGAGATGGCGTCCCAGGGCCTCCAGGAGTGCGTCCACGTCTGCCTCGCGGTGCGCGGCAGAGAACGTCACGCGCAACCTTGCGGTGCCCGCCGGCACCGTGGGCGGACGTATCGCAGTAATGAGCAGTCCCTCCCCCTCCAGCGCCCTGGCCAGGCGCAACGCCACCGCAGGCTCGCCCACCACCAGGGGCTGGACGGGAGTTCGCGACGACGATACCGGCAAGCCCAGGTGTCGCAATCCCTGCTGGAAACGCCGCACCAGGGCATCCAGATGCTCACGACGCCAACCCTCCTCCCGGGCAATGCGCAGTGCGGAACGGGTGGCGGCAGCCACCGCCGGCGGCGGCGCGGTGGTGTAGACGTAGGTCCGCGCACGCTGGATGAGGTACTCGATCAGCGTCTCGCTGCCGGCGACGAAGGCCCCGAAGGTCCCCAGGGCCTTGCCCAGGGTTCCCACGTAGACTGGCACCGCGTCCGTGCCCAGGCCCGCCTCCCGGGCAGCGCCACCACCCTGCGGCCCGAGTACGCCGACCCCGTGGGCGTCATCCACCATCAGGGTGGCATCCCGCGCAGCAACCGTTGCGGCGAGTTCCGCAAGCGGCGCCACGTCGCCGTCCATGCTGAAGACGGTATCCGTCACCACCAGTTTGTGGTCCGCCTCACTGCTCCGCAGCCGTGTCGCCAGATCGGCCGTATCGGCGTGGTCATAACGCTCCATGCCCCCGCGGCACAGCCAGCCGCCATCCAGCAGGGAAGCATGATTCAGACGATCCTCGAAGACGCGATCGTCCGGGCCGGCCAGGGCATTGATGGTGCCCATGTTGGCCATGTAACCGGTGGAGAACAGCAGTGCCCGGGGTCGACCGACGAAGTCCGCCAATTCCTCTTCCAGGGCCTCGTGTTCACTGCTGTGCCCGGTGATGAGATGCGCCGCGCCACTGCCCGCGTGCCAGCGCTCCAGGGCATCGGACATGGCCCGTGCCACCCGCCGATCGCCGGCCAGGCCGAGGTAGTCGTTGCTGCAGAAGTTCCGGCAATCCCGGCCGTCCACCCGCAGCCAGGCGCCTCGCAGGTGCTCCACCTGTCGGCGACGCCGGTAAAGATCCTGCTCCCGGCGCTGCCCAAGGCCGGCTTCCAGTCGCTGGTCCAGCATCGTGCTCACGGCATTCCCCCGACATTTTTCCCCGCCGGGAGGGTCCAGTGCCCCGAGACCAGTGTCAACCTTTTTTGATTCCACTGGTTTACACTTGGCGACCCTGAACCTCCGCAAGCACCCGGTACACGGCCCCGGTCAACGCGGTCAGGTCCACGTCGCTGATGACATACGGCGGCATCAGATACACCATGCGCCCGAATGGCCGCACCCATACACCTGCGTCGACGAACCGCGGCACCAGATCATGCATGTCCACGGCCTGTTCCAGCTGCACCACGCCGATGGCACCCAGCGCCCGCACATCGGTAACACCCGGCAGGTCAGCGCAGGGAGAGAGACCCCGACGCAGCCCGGTCTCCAGTCGCTGCACGGCCCCCTGCCAGTCATTCGCCAGCAGCAGGTCGATGCTGGCCACGGCGGCGGCACAGGCCAACGGATTGCCCATGAAGGTGGGTCCATGCATGAAACAGCCGGCGCCGCCCCGGGAGATGGTCTCACCGATCTCGCGGGTTGCCAGCGTCGCCGCCAGGGTCATGGTGCCACCGGTCAGGGCCTTGCCGAGGCACATGATGTCCGGACTGATGCCAGCGTGCTCGCAGGCGAACAGGCGACCACTGCGACCGAAACCGGTGGCGATCTCGTCGGCGATCAACAGCACGCCATGGCGGTCACACAGTTCCCGCACACCGCGCAGATATTCGGGGTGGTAGAAGTGCATGCCGCCGGCGCCCTGCACCACCGGCTCGAGAATCACCGCCGCGAGTTCCTCGTGGTGCTGCTCGATCATGCTGGCCATGGCATCCAGGTCAGCGGGGTCCCAGGGCTGGTCATAACGGCAGGTCGGCGCCGGGGCGAAGAGCTGCTCGGCAACCACGCCGCTGAACAGGTGGTGCATGCCGGTTACGGGATCACAAACCGACATGGCACCGAGCGTGTCCCCATGGTAGCCCTGGCGCAGGGACAGCATGCGGTGCTTGCCCGGCTCACCCCGCGATTGCCAGTACTGGATGGCCATCTTCATGGCCACCTCGATGGACACCGAGCCTGAATCCGCGAGGAACACCTTCTCCAGCGGCTCCGGCGTGAGCTCCACCAGGCGCCGGCCCAGTTCGATGGCCGGCTCGTGGGTGAGACCACCGAACATGACGTGCGGAGTCTTTGCCAGCTGCGCCTGCATGGCCGCATTCAGGGCGGGGTGGTTGTAACCGTGGACGGCGCACCACCAGGACGCCATGCCGTCGATGAGTTCCCGGCCGTCAGCCAGCCTCAGGCGCACACCCTCGGCCGACTCCACCGGCCACACGGGAGAGGGCTCAAGCATGGAGGTATAGGGGTGCCAGAGGTGCTCGCGGTCGAAACGCAGCGCCTCGTCCCAGTTGTCTACGGGCATGGACAAATCTCCGCAATCATTGACGAACGGACAGACTCACTGCCGAGGCCAGGCAACGTGTTGTATCCGACACATGTTAGCCGCTCCCGGCATGGCTTCGACACTGCTGATAGCGGCAGCTTTGCCAACCCCGGCACGGCTACATCTGCCGAAACAGGTGGGCGAAGGCCCGACTCACCGTGAGTTGCTCCGGACGCTCCTTGAGGACCAGGGTCAACCGCCCGGCGAACTCTCGATGGACCCGCTCCACGCGGCGGACATTGACGATGTTGGCCCGGTGAATCTGCCAGAACAGCTGCGGATCGAGCTGCTCGGCCAGCATCTTGATGGGGGTGCGAATTGTATATTCGCCATCGGCAGTCAACACGCTGGTGTACTTCGAGATCGCATGGAAATAGATCACCTGATCGGCGCCCACAAGCTCGACCCGCTCACCGGAACCGGCACGTATCCACTGCAGGTACTCCGGCGCTGTCGCGGGCTGCAGCCGCTGCAGCAGATCCGTCAGCGCGGACGTTCCGAACCCGTCCGCGGGCTGTCGCCGCAGTCGTTCCACCGTACTGGCAAGGCGCTCCGCCGACACCGGTTTCAGCAGATAGTCCACCGCTTCCCGCTCGAACGCCTGTACCGCGTATTCATCGAACGCTGTCACGAACACCACCCGGCAGTGCGGCGGAACCCGTGCCGCCACCTCCAGTCCCGAGAGCCCCGGCATGCGGATATCGAGGAACGCCACGTCCGGGCGCTCCTGCTCCAGCAGTTGCACGGCTTCCGGCCCGGTCCTGGCCACGCCCGCAATGGTCAGTTCCGGCCACGCCTGTTTCAGCTCGCGTTGCAGATAGGTGGCCAGCTCCGGCTCGTCGTCGGCGATCACAGCCCGCACTGTCATGCATCCTCCAGCGGCAGCTCCAGGCGTGCTTCCACGCCGCCGCCTGGCCTCTCCACCAGGCGCAGACAGGCCTGATTACCGTACAACGCAGTGAGACGCTCACGGAGATTGGCCAGCCCCGTGCCGGTGCCGCCGCCGGCCGCACCGAATCCAGCGCCACTATCGCTGACCACCAGGGACAGCCGGCCATGGGCACCTGTCGCCGCAATCCTGACCTCGCCACCCTCCATGGCCGGCTCGATCCCGTGCCGGATGGCGTTCTCCACCAGCGGCTGCAACAACATGGGCGGCAACACCGCTGTGCGCAAGGCATCGGGGACGTCGATCCGGTAGTCCAGGCGGTCCCCAGTCCGCAGTCGATACACTGCCAGGTAATGCTCCAGCAGGCGGATCTCCTCTCCGAGCGGGGCGCGTGGCTGGCGTGCATGGATGAGCGCGGACCGCAGGTACCCGATCAGATGGCCGAGCATGCGCTTGCCGAGTTCGGGGTTGCTGTCGATCAGGCTTTGCACATGGGCCAGTGAGTTGAACAGCATGTGCGGCTCGACCTGAGCACGGAGCAGGCGAAGCTCCGTGGCCGCCCTGTCTCGCTCGGCTTCGAGACGTAGCAGCTCCTGGCGCTGCAGACTGGTCCGCGTGCGCAGAAGACGTTCCCGGCTGAAGAAGTAATAGCCGGCAATCCCGCCGAACACCAGCGCGATGGCCACCGTCTGCAGGAACAGAATGACCGGTGCACGCGCCCGTTCATCGGCGACGCCGGTCATCCACAGCGCCAGCACGACCCCAAGCAACGCCCCGACAGCCACGGCAATGACAATGGCCAGCACCAGTCCGCCACCCGCCAGCCGTCGAAACGGCACCAGTTCGATCATCGCAAAGATGCTCAGACCAATGCACTGGGCGAACAGCATGTTCACCGCGAAGGTGCCGCCGTAGCCAATGGCGGTGAGAAAGGCGGCGATGAAGCTGTTGAACACCAACGTCCAGAGCAGCCGCCAGAGAAATCGCATGCCACCCCAGCCGCTGGCACCCTGCGGGACCGTGTTGCCCTGCTCGTCTGCCACGCCGCCACTCCTAGACCGGTTTCAGCACCATAAGCGAGAACGCGGCCAGGGGTAAAATCACAGCAATGACGCCGACCCCCATCCAGAGGACCGACAATTGCCGGTAGCGAACGGGAATCTCGCCGCCGTCGGTGAAGGCGCGGGCCATGCGCGCCTGGACCACCTGGATTGGAATGAGAACACCCACCCAGATCAGGCCGGTGGCGAGAAACAGCGTCTGGCCCCAGTCCAGCCACGGCGTATCCAGACTCCAGGGCCCGGTGAACACCATGGCGTAGCCACTGCCACCGAGCAGCAGCACGCCGACGGTGGTGAACAGGATGTCCGTCAGGGTGACCTGCCGCTGGGCGAAGGCGAGCACGACAGGGTCGCGAGTGCGGTCCGCCATTGCCTTCCACCAGGCGGTGACCATGATGTTCCCCAGAAGCAGGACCGCGCCAAGGATATGGAGCAGTTTCAGCAGGCTGTAGATCTCCATGGTCATGCCTCCTTCCAGTTGCCGTGGAAACCCAGGGGCAGCGGGTACGGCAGATGCGCCTGGGCCACCGGCCCGTCGGCCAGGGCTCCGGCCCGGAACACCGAGACCAGCGACACCTGCCGGTCCAGATCCAGTGCCGTGCCGATCAGCCAGCCGTCGCCCTCGCCGCCCTGCCGGGGAACGAACACGTGTTCCTCGGTGATCACGCGGGCGCCGAAGTCGTAATGCTCGGTCTCACCGCTGTCGAGATCACGCCGCAACACGCCGTTGGAGAGCGGATGGGCGGCCGCTTCGGTACGCAGCGTGGTGTAGAGCTGCCGGTAGCGCTTGCCTGTGCGGCGCGGGTCCACCCGCGGGAACTCGGTCTCCTCGGGCATGACGGCCTGCTCGATCCGGGCCTTGCGGGTGTCAAGGCGCACCAGCGCCGTGTGCCCACCGGCGTACGGGATCTCCTCGCCGCGCATGAATCCGCGGGCGGCCCTGGTCACGAAATCGGCGTTTTCATAGCGGGTGTAGTCGAAGCGGATCACCCCGGCACGGTCCTCCCAGGCGTTGCCTATATGGAAGTGCAGACCGGCGGGCAGGTCGAACCAGCGCTTGCGCGACCAGTCACTCTTGTCAATGACAAGCACCCGCATTGGGTCGTCGCCGTGCCAGCGGTGGCTGTCGATAAAACTCTCACCGCGGCCGAAGCGTTCCGGATCCAGCCGGAACGGCGGCAGCAGGAACACCAGGTGGCGGCGGGTGATGGCAAAGTCGTGCACCATGGGCGACGCGTCCAGGGACACCACCTCGGCCTGCCGAAGCGCCCCCGACGGCGCGATCTCGTAGAGCACAAGTGCCCCGTCACCCGGAACCACGCCAAAGTTCCACAGCGTACCGTCGGTGTCCACGGCGGGGTGGGCGGAGAACGGCGCTCCCTCCAGCTCCTCGCTCCAGGTCACACGCTGCCCCGTGGCAAGTGTCTCGGGGTTTACCTCCCAGGCGGAGCCGCCCTCCCACAATGCCAGGAGGCGGTCGTCAAAGGGCAGGATGTTGGTGTTGGCGGTGTTGATGGCATCGGGGCTGCCGGTGGGCTCGGCATCCGGGAACACCGTCCCGAACGCCGGTCGCCGGAAGATCCCGGCACAGGTCTCGGCGCGGTACTTGGGCGTGCCCACGAAACGGGCGTGGTGGCTGATGCGGCCGTCCCCGAGGCGGTAGGCGTGGACCATGCCGTCGCCGTCGAACCAGTGGCTGTAGCGGCGATCGCCGAGCTCGTGACGCGCAGGCCCGTTGCGGTAGAAGGTGCCCGCCAGGCCTCTCGGCAGCCGCCCATCCAGCGTCAGTGCCGGTGTATACAACTCCTCCGCGCGGGGGTTCTGAAAACCCAGATGCCAGTCCGGGCTCGCGGGCTCGCCGGCCAGTGCGTGGGTCATGGAGCCCGGCAGCACCAGCCCGGCGCCCCCCAGCCCCATCAGCTGCATGAAATCCCTGCGATTCATGAGGTGCCTCCTTCAGGGACGATTGAGGCGAATGGTCATGTCCACGGTCTCGCCGTCGATGGCGAACGCGGCGTCACCGAACGCCGGCGGGCCCATGCCGCCCGAGGCATCCCGGCTGAACCCCCAGGGCTCCCGCGGCATTCCGAGCAGGTTGGTGTCCAGGTCGCCATTGCCGTTGACGTCCTGGAAGGCGGCGATGGCGTAGTCACCGGCATCGAGGTCGGCGAACGTGACCGCCACGCGGTCACCGCTGACCGCTTTGCGGATTTCCTCCACCGCACCTTCGCGGTCATCGAACGCCGCTTCGCTGCCGTAGACGGCGATCATCAGGTGGCCGGTATCCGACTTGAGGTTCTCCACCGAAACCCGCAGATCCGCCGCCTGGGCAGCGACAACCCCCAGCCCCAGAACAAGACCGAGCCCGGTGTGTGTGATGGTGTGTGTCATGGTGTCCTCCGCAGGTCACTGGCTTTGTAGGTGGTGCCAGTGTCGGGTTACTGCGGCGGACGTGCGCGGGTTCTGCGATAACCTGCTGAGGAACATGACAGAAAGGAAATAAGGCTGACGGAGGGTTGTTTATCTGGTCTGCCGTAACTAGGCCAGAACGCCTGGCGACGCCAGGGGCGTGGACAGGGCGGTCACCAGAAGAAGCATGCCCAGCAGACAGATGATGGCACCGCCGGTGAACGCAACGACGTCCCCGGCATACCGCCAGCGGCCGGTGCGCGCGGAAGCGATACGCCCGGCCCAGCCGCGGGCGTAAACCGCGATACAGGCAAGCACTGCCACCGCCAGGGCCGTGCCCAGGGACATGGCCGCCACGGCGGCAACCCCCACGAACCAGAGCCCCAGCAGATTGGCCGCCACAAGAACCAGAATAGCGCCCGTGCATGGCCGCGCACCCACAGCCAGTACCGTTGCCGCCGCCGGCCAGACACGCCCGCCCTCCCCGGCATCCGGCGCCACATGGTGGCCACCGCAGCAGTGCCCGGAACCTGCGTGGTGCGCATCTGCACCCGTGAGACGCCCGGTGCCGTGAGTTCGCCAGAGCTGGCGCCCGGCCCGAGCCATGAGGAAACCACCCAGGCCGGCGATGAGACCGAAGCTGACCAGCTCCATGGACACAGACTGCTGCATCACGTCCCGACTCAGCCAGCCGGCGACGTGGACCAGTGCCAGAACCAGCACAACGGCGGTGGCCCCCTGAAGCAGCGACGCCGCGGTGGACAACGCAACTCCCTGGAGCACGCGGGTGCGATGGGTGAGCAGGTAGGTACTGATCACCGCCTTGCCGTGGCCGGGCCCGGCAGCGTGGAACAGACCGTAGAGAAAACACAGCCCCAGCAATGCGACGAACTCCGAGACACCGGCGTCGCTGCGTAGCGCCCTGACCCTCTCGGTGAGCGCGCGGTGCAGCGACCGCTGCTCGGCGACGATCCAACCGATGTAGCGCTGCCACAGTGATCGTTCGCCAGAATCATGCTCTGCCGTTTGCTGCTGCTGACCCCCGTCGGCCCCGTCACGGTCCGACAGCGGCGAGCCCGACGCGGGAGCGGCAAGGAACAACAGCAAAGGCACCAGGAGCAGGACGACTCTATGCACTGCAGGCGATCCTCACCCGCTCGGCGAACCGCTGGCCTATGTCCTCTTCCGCGGGTTCGCCGCTACGATCGATCCGGGCCATGCGCTCCACCAGGGACTCCGGCGGATCCGGCTCCCGGATCCGGACAGAGCACTCGGAACCCAGCGCGCCGGTGTCGATGGCCTCATCGTCCACATGCAACACCTCAATGTAATAGGTCGGATCATAAACCGCGTATTCCATTTCACGCCCAGCAAGGGCCAGTGGCTCACTCAACAGCAGGGTGAACCGGAAATGCAGGGAGTCGGTAGCATCATCCACCGTCAGCTGCACGTCCTGGACCTGTTCCCAGACCGCGCGCTCGCCGTCGATGCTCAGCCTGGTCATGTAGTCGAACTCCGCCATGTTGCCGAGCATGGTGTCTGCCAGGCGCTGCAGCGCCTCACCCCGGTCCCCATCGTCACCGCCAGCGCCGAACTCCTCCATGAGCATCAGGCTGTAGAGCGGATCGATTTCCCAGTGCTGGCGCAGCCCCTTCGCCTGACCATCGTCGTCGACCACCAGCTGGGTACGCAGATCGATCCAGGCATGCGGGTGAGAGGTCGCAGGCCCGGGCACAAGCAGCAGCGCGAGAAGCGCAATGAACACCAGCCAGTGCCGACACGCCACCTGGGGCACTCCCAAGGGCCTTCGTGGCCGGCTGCGGGCACACGCTGATTCAGAAGCCAGACGGTGTGTCATCGAGAAAACAGCCTCGCGAACAGCGTACTGATGGCAACAGACGACGAGCATGCGCGCTCGGCTCAGCCGGGCGCCTCCCCAATCTCGCCGGCCTCGGGCCACTTGACGGGCAGGCTACGGCTGTCCACCACCTGGTTCCGCCCCCTTACCTTCGCCTGATAGAGCCTGCGGTCGGCCATGATGAGCAGGCTGGCGGGATCTTCCGCGTCCAGAGGATACGACGCTACCCCGATACTGACTGTCATGACCAGTTCGCCGTCATCGAGTTCCACCCGCATGTTCTCCAGGCTGCTGCGGATTTCCTCGGCAATGCGGGCTGCGCCGTCCGGCTCCGTATCGCTCAGCAGCACCTGGAACTCCTCGCCGCCCCAGCGGCATGGCAGATCGCTGGCACGCAGCCGCTGTCGCAGGAGGTCAGCAAACGCAAGCAGCGCGCGATCGCCGGCCTCATGGCCACGTTGGTCGTTGATGGTCTTGAAATGGTCGAGATCCATGGAAAGCATCGCAAACGGCGTCCGCCGGCGCGCGGCGTCACCGATCTGGCGTTGCAGCGCCGGCTCCAGCATGGAGCGGTTCGGCAACCCTGTCAGGGGATCAGTGGACGCCAGCTCCTGCAGCCGGCGCTCGGTCTTCTCACGCGCGGATTCGTAAGCATAGGACAGCCCTGTCAACAGGACTGCGCAAACGACCACGTTGGCAATGGCAACCGGCTCCAGGAGCGCTGCGGACCCGCCGAGCCGGTAGAAATACGTGACGGCCGCGACCGATAGGAACAGCAGGGAAAAGATCAGCCCGCGCCGTGCGCCAAGCAGCAGGTGAGAGACGAGGGGAATCAGGAAGACCCAGACAAAAACGGTGGGGCTGGATTCCGGCGTGGCAATCGCCGCCATCATGGCGCTGAAGAACAGTGCCAGATACACCATCAGCCAGTTCTGGGTCAGCCCGTCCTTCATGCTGCGAACGAACAGCCAGACGGACACGCCGCCCATCATCAGCTCGATGGCCGCCAGCGGGTAGATCCCGCGACTGATATTCAGCGCACCGAACAACAGGCATCCGGCGACGGTAAATATCAGCAGAGTCTGAAACACCAGCAGTCGCTGGGGTTCAATACCTACCGCCCTGTCCGTCATCGGTGTCATCATCCGGCAGCATCCCGGCCGCGATCGTCATGCATCCAAGCCCCACTGGAGCGGTTCACGGTCAACGACGCCACCCGATTCATTCAGAAAATGTGGCATCGAACAACACACGCGATTGCGCGATAAGGCATAACCCCTTCGAGAGTATCAGAGCTCCAAGACGGGACCTAACCCTTTGGTGGACAGGACCCAACAGCGCAAGGAAAGTGCCCTATGGATTCACAACTCCTTTATTCCCATGACCAGATCAGGCCTTTCGCGGAGATGTTCTCCAGCGTCTGCCGTAACCCGGTCGATATCGACTACTTCGGCGGCGCGGATCGTGTACGGGCTTTCTTCCGCGGCGACCACATGGTTGGCGGCTATGTGGTCAATGCGAGACAACCCCTGCGGTACCTGCAGATGATTCCCGGCCCCCAGCGTGAGCAGAAGGCAATCTCGTCGATCCTTGACGGCGGGGACGCCTGCGAGATCGCCTGCCTTTGGCTGAACCGGGCTCGCCTTACCACCCAGCAGCGCAACAATGTCTATCTGCTCGCGGCCATGGACGCGCTTGCGACACGCAGGCGCTGGGTCGTGGGCGGCTCGATCAGTCCGAAGCTCGCGCAAACGCAGAAGCGCGTACTCCCGCGTGTGCTCTACACGGGCCCTTGGGACTACGAAGGCAGCCCACCCGAGGCCCAGATCTACTGCGCCAACTGGTGGCAGCTCGCCGCCATGATCACGGCCGCCTATTCCCGCACCACAATGGAGGACTTCCTGCGCCGGAATTGGGCCCGATTGCGCGGACAGCGCACACGCTGGCGATAGTGTCATCGTAACGGTGCACGTCCGGTTGAGCGTTTCCTCAGCCGTTACTTCGGTTGCGGGCAATGCGCGCCCTGAGTCGCACCAGTGTCCAACCGATAGACACGGCCGCAGCTGCGCATGCGGCAATGCGCAACACCTCGTCGACGGTCATGCCATCATCCCGCAGATGGCTGTCCGGCATCGCCAGGCGGGCTGCCATGGAGGCACTCAATAGCGAGAAGGTCACCACCAGTGCCAGGTAGTAGACCTGTCGGCGGCGGAGGCCGAGCACGGCGAAAGCCACCAGGTGGATGAGAAAGACGACCAGCAGCAGACCGGTGAGCGAGGGGGGCATAAATCTCCCGTCGGGTGCCAGCGCGGGCGGACTCACCGCCCGGTGCATTACGCCGAGACGTCGATATAACGGCGCAACAGGTCCTCCAGGGTTTCCCGCCGCACCGGCTTGGTGACATAGTCATCCACCCCGGCGGCGAAAAGCGACTCCCGCGCCTCGGCATGGGCATGCCCGGAGAGCGCAATAATGGGCGTAAGCGCGCCACCATCGTGGCCCTGCCGTTCCTTGCAGCGAATCAGCCGTACAGCTTCGTCGCCCGCCATGCCGGGCATGGTGACATCCATGCAGACGAGAGTGTAGCGTTTCGCCAGGGCGGTCTGCACGGCATCTTCGCCATTGGTCACCGTATCCACCTGGCAGCCCAGGCGCTCGAACATGGCGCGCATCATGACCAGATTCGCCGGGTCATCCTCGGCGATCAGCACCCTGGGCGCATCCGCCTTCTTCAGACACTGCGATATGTCTTTGTTCACGAGCGTTCGAAAACCCCTGTTTAGAGCCCGTTGTTACGATTCCATGGGACCCGGTACGCCACCATGACGCAGTGCGATGCCCCCTGAAATGGCGCATGATTATTCCCGCGTGGCCGGTCAGTTACAATATGACAACCCGACATAGCAAAGCTGCCACGCGAATGACGACGCCCACGGCAAACCGTCTTACACCATTCCTGTTCCTTGCAGTGCTGCTGGCTGTTGCATGCGGAAACGAGGCGCGGACGGCCACCGAGCCCACTGTCGTGCACGGCAGTACCTTCGGCACCTTTTATCAGATCACCCTCTCCGGCGACTGGTCCGAACCGGAACTCGGGGAACTGCAGGCCGGCGTGGAGGAGGTCCTGGAGGACGTTGACCGCACCATGTCCACCTACCGGGACGACTCGGAGCTCAACCGTCTCAGCGGCACGCCCACGGGGGAATGGGTGACCGTCTCCGGGCCGCTCTACCAGGTGCTGTCCATCAGCCAGGAGGTGGCCCGGGCAACGGACGGCGCCTTCGACATCACCGTGGGCGGCGTTGTCCGACGCTGGGGGTTCGGGCCCGATCAACGCCCGGAACGCACACCTTCGGCGAAGGACCTCGAAGACGCCCTGGACGCCGTGGGTCATGCCGGGCTGGAACTCGACCCGGAGCAGCGCATGGCGCGACGCACGGCAGACTTCGAACTGGACGTCTCCGCCACTGCCAAGGGCTACGGCATTGATGCCGTGGCCGGGTTCCTCGACGACCAGGGCGTTGGGCGCTACCTGGTCAACATCGGCGGTGACATGCGTGCCGGCGAGCGGCCCAGCAGCGAGCGCGCCTGGCGTGTGGGCATCCAGCAACCCGATGATCGGCAACCGACGCCAATGACCATCGTGCCCCTGGAGCACATGGCCATCACCACCTCCGGGGACTACCGCAACTACTACGAGGAGGACGGTCAACGGTACTCCCACCTGATCGACCCCCGCACCGGCCGCCCGGTGGACCACCGCCTCGCTTCGGTGACCGTCCTGCACCCCCTGGCGGCGCGGGCGGACGCCTTCGCCACCGGGCTGATGATCCTGGGCCCCGACGACGCCATGGCGGTCGCGGAAGAACAGAAGCTGAAAGTGCTGTTGATCGTACGCGGTGATGACGGGTTCCGTACCCGCACCAGCCCCGCCCTGAGGGCCTACCTGGACCGTCAGGGCGGCGACCGCCCCGAGTGAGCCTGAATCAGTGTCCGCCCCCGCGGCCGCCCCCATCGCCGTTCTGCTCACGCAGCGTGTCCCAGTCAAGATCATCAAACGCCAGCACGCGGTCGAGCCCGTCGATGCCGGTGCCCACCCGCTCCTGCCCGGCGCCTTCCTCGTGCACGCCGATGCCTCTCAGTCCCGAGCCGAGCCGGTGACAGCCGCCCACGCCAGCGTCGCCCAGGCGAACAGCCCCAGGACCACACCGACAAACAGAAACCGGCGCATTATCACCCCCTTTCAGGCGCATCCTGATCAAGCGTGACCACCAGCCGTTCCGGCGATACCGGCCGCCCCAGGAAAAAACCCTGCCCCACCCAACAACCCTCGCCCTCCAGGAATGCGCTTTGCGCGTCATCCTCGATACCCTCGGCAACCACTTCCAGGTGCAATGCCCGGGCCATGGCCAGCACCGCACGCACAATGGCGTCGTTCTGCGGCCCCTTGCCGATGTCCCAGATCAGGGAACGGTCGATCTTCAAACGGTGCAGGGGCAACCCTTCCAGGTGCGCCAGATTGGAATAGCCGCTACCGAAATCATCCATGGCCAGATACACCCCCAGATCCGCCAACTGCTGGAGCAATGGCAGGGCCTGCTCGGGAAACTCCATGAGCCTGGTTTCCGTGATTTCCACCTCGAATCGGCCGGGGCTCAGGCCGTTGGCTTCCAGCTGCGACCGCAGCCAGGACAGCAGTTCACCGTCATGAAGTTCGCGGGCGGAGAGGTTCACAGCCACGCGCGGCACGCTTATGCCAGCGGCATCCCACTGCGCCAGCTGACGGCACGCTTCGGCCATGACCCAGCGATCGATCTGGCTGATGAGCCCGGTTTCTTCAGCCAGGGGGATGAATTCATCCGGTGGCACCATGCCGCGCTCCGGCTGCCGCCAGCGCACCAACGCTTCCACACCGGCGAGCTACCCCGTGGCCAGCACGAACTGCGGCTGGTAGTGCAGGACGAATTCGCCGTTGGCCACGGCGCGTCGCAGGTCGCTTTCCAGGAACAGTCGGCGGGAGGAGCGCTCACCCAGGCTTGCATCGTAAGTCACCCAACAATCACCGCCGGCGCGCCGGGCGTCTTCCATGGCCAGCTCGGCACCGGTAACCAGTTCTTCCCGGGTGCGGCCATCGGCGGGATACCCGGCAACTCCGGCGCTGATGGTGATGATCAGCTCCTGCCCGGCAATGCGCAAAGGCTCGCGGAACTGGACCAGCAACTGGTCCAGCCAGCGGGTCAGGGCCAGGGCGTTCACCTCCGAAGCCAGCACCACCCCGAAACCGTCACCACCAACCCGCGCCACGGTATCCCCGGGCCGGACCAGGCCGCTGAGCCGCCGGGCCACAGCCTTCAGGAGTTCATCCCCCGCGGACATGCCCAGGGTTTCATTGATGCTCTTGAAGCGATCCAGATCCAGCAGGACCACCGCAAAGTGACTGTCGGCATCGCCGGCCCGCAACACCGCATCCTCGATCCGTTGATGCAGTAGCGCCCGATTCGGCAGGCCCGTCACACCATCGAAATGGGCCAGGGTCTCCATGCGCGCCTGCTGCTGACGGCTTTCGGTCATGTCGGTCCAGGAGCCGATGACCTGCAACGGGGTGCCATCATCAGCGGTTTCCACCACCTGTTTCTCGTCCCGGATATGACGCTGGCTGCCGGCGCCGTCGATGACACGGTATTCCTGCACCAGCGAACTTCGCCGGCAAAGCTCCTCGGTTTCCTCTTCGACAACGTCCCGATCGTCCGGATGCAAATGCTCGCGCCACCAGTCGGGACGCATGACTTCGGCGACCGACACGCCGAGGATTCTCTCGATGTTGCCGCTGATCCAGTCCGGAGTCAGCCGCGGCCCACTCAGGGAATAAATGACCACGGGGCTACTGTCGAGCACGTGCTGCAGCCGTCGGGTGGATTCCCGTAACTCACGGGTGCGTCGCTTCACCTGCCAGCGCAGCAGCCACGCCATACCACCGGCGATCAGGGCTCCCCCCCAGGGAGACGGCAAGCAGTGGCAGTAGCCACACAGGTATCTCCCTCGCTTCCGGGGCGGCCGTGGCCTCGCGCAGGACGTCGTAGTATGGGGAATCGGGCTCGGCCTTCCACGTGCTGAAGTATGCGTCCAGCGTCTCGAGCAACGCAGCGCCAGCATCCGGTCTGGCGGCAAAGTAGAGATTGCTCAGGCCGAAGGTGATCGGCGTCTCCGTAAGGCCGGAATCCATGGCGTGGCGCCGCCCGAAGAAGTTGTTCGCCACCGCGGCGGCCGCCTCTCCCGCCTCCACGCGGGTGAAGGCCTCATCCATAGTGGCGACGGTGACGATCTGATAGTCATGCCCTTCAACCTCCTGCCATGTACGCAGGCGCTCGTGCTGAACCGACCCCCCCAGCACGGCGAGACCCCGGGCGGCAAGATCCTCCAGGCTACTGATGCGTGCCTCGGCCGGCGCATACACCTGACTCCACGCCTGTACCACGGGCACCTGGTGAAACGCCATGGTCTCGCGCCGCTGCGGCGACGCGGCCACGTCGGGCATGAGATCGAGCTCACCGGCGCGTAGCAGGTCCAGGCAGTCCGACCAGGAACACGGCACATAGGTAATGCGCCAGTTCTCTTCGGCCGCGACCCGATCCAGCAGCCCCGGGAAAAAACCCGCCGGAACACCATCGTCACCGGCGTAGATCTTCGGGGGGTTCTGATACAGGCCCACCCGCAGTTGTTGCTCGGGCTCCGCCGGCGGCGAGCCCACGAGAACCAGGGCACCGCCCACCAGGGCAGCGGTCACTGAAGCCGCGCCCAGGACAATTCCGTGGCGGGCAGTGGACTTGGATCGAGTCATCCTGGCTCCAGGGCCGAGTCTCCGCTTCAGCCTTCCGGTTTCGTGTTACCCGGAAGGTAGCATAGGCACGTCCGGGTACGTAGCCTGACAGGAACCACCGGGGCCAGGGCAGCGACGGTATCCACCACATGACGCAGCAACTCGAACACAGCCACGATCCCCAGGCGATTCGGCGGCGTCTGGCATCCGGCAATCGCCCCAGTTATCTGCCGGATGCCATTCTCGGCGGCATCGACGGCTGCATCACCACCCTGGCGGTCGTCGCCAGTGTCGCCGGTGCCGGGCTGCCCGGCGTGGTCGCCTTCGTGCTCGGTGTTGCCAGCCTCATCGCCGATGCCTTCAGCATGGGCGTGAGCAACTATCAGGCGGTGAAGAGCACCGAGGACGCACGCCGCCGCTTGCGCGAACAGGAAAAACGCCATGTCGCCACGGATCCACACGGAGAGCGTGAGGAGATCCGGGCCATCTTCGAGGCCAAGGGATTCCAGGGCGACGCCCTGGAGAACATCGTCGAGACCATCACCGACGACCACCGCCTGTGGGTTGACACCATGCTTATGGAAGAGCACGGCCTGGCCCTCACCGGGCCTTCCGCGGGCAAGGCAGGGCTGGCCACCTTCACCACTTTCGTGTTCGTGGGGTTCATTCCCCTGCTGCCTTTTCTGGTGCCGGTCTTCACCGGCGGCGAGTATTTCGTTGCCAGCGCACTGATTACCGCTCTGGCCCTGTTCGGTATCGGTTACGTCAAGGGCGTGATCCTGGACATGAATCGCTGGCGCGCTGGCATGGAAACCCTGCTGATGGGCGGTGGCGCGGCCCTGGTGGCCTTCCTGGTGGGTACCGTGCTGGAACCGATGCTCGCCGATCTCCGCTTTCTCTGACGTCACCCTACCCAACCGCGAAACCGGCATAACTGAACCTTGCAGCGCACCAAGCACTTGAAAATCCTGACCACAGGTCTTAGACTTAGACCAAGTCTAAACGGGATACGATTCCCGCGAGAGGATCAGGACCATGACCGGCCTGCTGTACGTCTACTGCAACAACACCGAAACCCGGCGCACCTCGACAGGCCATGGCCGCGCCCCGGAGCCACGCCGCAGTCTGATGGCACGCGTACGCCATCTGCTGCGCACCGCCTTCGAATCGCAGACCCCGGCTCCCCGCCACTGACGCCGCGCCCTTTGTGCTGTATTCTGCGCGACTTTCGGTCGCCGCCCTGCGTTTCGCTCCGTGAGCCGACGATGTATGGGCCGGTTGCATCGCTAACGCCGGAATTCTGGATGGATCAGGAACAGGATCTGCACGAGGCGCGGCTGCGTTATGCTCTCGGCGCCGTCATGAACAGTCGCGCGGACTCGCTGCTGGATATCGGCTGTGGCTCCGGGACATTGCTCAAACGCGCAGTGAGACAGGCCCGATTCCGGCGCATCGTCGGCCTGGAAGTCTCCGGCGAGGCCCTGGCAGTGGCGCGACGGGAACTCCGGGACCATCTCCACGGTGGCGAGCCCCTGGAACTGATCCAGGGCTCCTGCCTGGACGACCCGCAACGACTTGCGGGCTTCGATGCCGCCGCCCTGGTGGAAACCATCGAACACCTGGACCCGCGCCACCTGTCGCGCCTGGAAACCAATCTGTTCGCCCATGCGTGCCCGGGGACCATCGTGGTAACCACGCCCAACCGGGAGTACAACGTGCTCTACGGCCTGCATCAGGACGAACGCCGGGACCCGGACCATCGCTTCGAGTGGGATCGCCGCCGCTTCGGCGCCTGGGCCCACCGCCTGGCGCGGCAGCACGGCTACCAGGTGTGCATCAGCGGCATCGGCGAGGCCCACCCGGAGTTCGGCTGCCCCACCCAGGCGGCGCGGTTCACGCGACGCCTTGTTGACAACGCGGTCGCCTGAACGCGGAGAACCAGCTACCCGCGTCCGATAACAGCAACGCCTCAGAAGTTGTAGATCGCTCCGAATGCCACGGCATAAGCGGTCTCACCAGCGACGAAATCATCGCCTCCGCTCTGCTCCAGCGGGCTCGCGGCCACCCACGGTTGCCGGGTCTGCAGATCGTCGTTGTCGATGCGCGCATAGTTCACGTAGAACTGCAGCTCGGGGCTGTACCGATAATCGACGCCCATCGCGATCATGTCCGCGTCGAAATCGCCGTCATCCGCATCCAGCCAGTAGTACTGCCCCTTGAGGTGGACATCGGAACGCAGCGCGTAGCGCACCCCCGCCCCATAGGCGTTGTCATCCGGGTCCGACGCGGTCTGGGCGAAGCCCGTCAGGCGGAACGCGGCAACGTCGTAATAGGCGGCAAACCGCGTGACATCGCGCTCATCGTCGCCCTGCTCCCGGTTCCAGCGTTCATGGGCAACAGCGGCATAGAGGGGGCCGTCATGGTAGGTGACCGAAGCGCTCCAGGCGTCGTTCTCGTTGCCGTCCGCGGCATTGGCGCTCGAGGCGGTATCAAAGCTGTAGTGAACATCCGCAAAAAATCCGCCCACCATCGGCGTGCGATAGGCAATGCCCCGCCGGAAGCGCTCATCAAAACCCTCCAGCGCCGTATCCGAGTCGCTCGGATCCAGGCGATAATTGCCGCGTACGATGTTGCGCGTCTCGCCCACCTGGTCCCCGAACAGGTCCACGCGCCCCCGCACCACCTTGTTGGGCGTATTGAAACGCCCGCCGCGGAGCAGTCCCCAGTCCCCTTCCAGACCGGCAAAACTGTCTCGTGACGTGAAACTCTCGTCCTCCGTGTTGCTGAAGTTCACGCCGCCCTCCAGCTGAATGAGCCCGCGCACACCGGGACGCAGCTCGTGCCCGACACGAAAGCCGATACGGCTGGAATTGCTCGAGAAGTTCGCGGCACTGTAGTCAGCGCCGTCGTCCAGGTAGCTGGTGGCCAGATGAGCGCGGCCGTAAATGGTCACGTCTGCTGCCTGGGCCATCCCCGTTCCAGCCATCACTCCACCGGCCAGCAGTGTAAGCACCAGGTTCCGCATGCCATCCCCGTTTGTTGCGTCGCAATGATGAGCGCGTATTGTGCGTGCACGGGCCGCCCGTGTCATCAAACATGCCGGGGCGGCCGCCCCAATGGGGCACAATGGAGCACCGGCGGCCCCGCCACGCGGGGGCCGGCAGGACGACGGAGGAGCCATGAACCTTGAAGCAGCCGCCCCCGCGCTGCTCGCCGCACTGGCCATCGGCCTGCTGATCGGCGTCGAGCGCGGCTGGCAGCGACGCGAGGCCGAAGAGGGCACACGGATTGCCGGCGTACGGACCTACGGCCTGCTGGGCCTGCTCGGCGGTGTGGTCGGCCTGTTGTGGCAGGAAACCGGCGTGGCCGCATTCGTGGTGGCGCTGCTCGCCGTCACCGTCATCCTGGTCACCGCCTACGCCCTGCATACCACCGAAGAGGGGGACAGCGGCATTACCAGCGCGGTGGCCGGCCTGCTGACGTTCGTGCTCGGCTCGCTCGCCGGTCTGGGCCACCCGGATATCGCCGCCGCGACGGCCGTGGCCATGGTGGTGCTCCTGGGCCTGAAACCGGAACTGCACAACTGGCTGCGCCGTATTACCCGAGAAGAACTCCAGGCGGCGTTCACGCTGCTACTGCTCTCGGTGGTGCTCCTGCCCCTGCTCCCGGATACGGCTTACGGGCCGTGGGATGCCTGGAATCCGCGCCAGATCTGGATGCTGGTGGTGCTGGTGGCCGGCCTCTCGTTCGCCGGCTACATTGCCGTACGGCTGGTGGGAGCCACGCGCGGGCTGCTGGTGACCGGCGCCTTCGGCGGGCTGGCCTCGTCCACGGCGCTGACACTGAATTTTGCCCGGCTCGCCCGCGGGCGGCCGGAACTGCAGGCGGTGCTCTCGGCCGGCCTGGTCCTGGGGTGCACCACCATGTTCGCGCGCATGGCGGTTCTGCTGACTGTCATCAATCCGGCGTTGCTTGCGAAAATCACGCCGCCACTGCTGGCGATGGCGGCAACGGGCCTGCTGGGTGCGGCCATTCTCGCCTGGCGGGTAAGCGCCACCAGTCACCGCGAGACCCATCTCCCGAACCCCATCGAACTCAAGGCCGCGTTCGGATTCGGCCTGCTGCTGGCCCTGATCCTGCTGCTCACCGCGGCGCTGGAGGCGTGGTTCGGGGACGCCGGCATACTGGTCCTGGCGGCGATCTCCGGGCTGGCGGACGTAGACGCGATTCTGGTGTCACTGGCCCGGCTGGCGGCTGCCGACACCGCGGCCGACGTGGCCGTGACCGGCATGATCATCGCCGCGGCCACCAACAGTCTGAGCAAGGCTGCCCTCGCCAGCGGCATTGGCGGTCGGGCCATGGCCGTACGCGTGGCTCCCGTGCTGGGCGCCATGGCGATCACGGGGATCGCCGCACTGATCCTGGTGTGACCCGCTGTACTGTCACCGGCGACGCCAGAACGTCGCCGGTGACGTGGTAACCGTCGCAGCCGTCAGTCGTGGCGTTCGCGCACGTAGCTGCCGGGAGCATCCTCGATGGGCGGGTGCTTCTTGCTCCCGGGCGTGCGCGCATCCACTTTGGCGCCGCCCTTCTGGCCCAGCCACTTGTGCCAGTCCGGCCACCAGGAGCCTTCCCGGAAGGCGGCCTTTTCCCACCAGTCATCCGGGTCCGCCGGCAGTTTGCCGGTGCGGGTATTGGTCCAGTAGCCGTACTTGTTCTTCGATGGCGGGTTGACCACCCCAGCAATATGCCCGGACATGCCCAGGGTGAACTTGACGTTGCTGGACAATAGCTTGGCGCCCTCGTAAGTGGCACGCCAGGGCGCGATATGGTCTTCCTTGGTGGAGATGTAGTACGCCGGCACCTCCACCTTCGAGAGGTCGATGGGCACACCGTTCAAGCTGATACCGCCGGGCTCCCGGAGCTTGTTCTTCAGGTACATGTTGCGCAGGTAGAACGAGTGCATGCGCGCGGGCATGTTGGTGGAGTCCTGGTTCCAGTAGAGCAGATCGAAGGGGAACGGATCCTCGCCGTGGAGATAGTTGTTGACGAAGAATGACCAGATCAGGTCGTTGTCCCGCAGCATATTCATGGCGGTGGCCATCTGGCTGCCTTTGAGCACGCCGCGCTCGTTCATCTGCTTTTCCAGGACCTCCAGCTGCTCCTCGTCGATGAACAGTTCCAGGTCCCCGGGGCTCTCGAAATCCAGCAACGTCACGAAGAAGGTGGCACTCTGCGGACGCTTGTCGCCTTTTTCGGCGCAGTACGCCAGGGTGCTGGCGAGCAACGTCCCGCCCAGGCAGTAGCCCACCATGTTGAACTCGGACTCACCGGTGATCTCTTCCGCCACGTCCATGGCCGACAGCGGGCCTTCAAGCATGTAGTCGTCAAAGGTCTTGTCGGCGAGTTCCGGCGTGGGGTTTCGCCAGGACGTCATGAACACGGTATGACCCTGGTCCACCAGGTGCTTGACCACGGAGTTGTCCGGGCGCAGGTCCAGTATGTAGTACTTGTTGATCCAGGGCGGCGTGATGATCACCGGCCGTTTGTGGACCTGCTCCGTCGTGGGCGTGTACTGAATGAGCTGGATCAGGTCATTCTGGTAGACCACCTTCCCCGGGGTGACGGCCATGTCCTTGCCCACCTCGAAAGCCTCCGGATGGGTCATGCGGATCTTGAGCTCACCGTTGCCGCGTTCCAGATCCTCCAGCAGCTTGTTCAGGCCATTGATGAGATTCTGGCCACCGGTGTCGATGGTCTTCTGCAGCACTTCCGGGTTGGTGGCGACGAAGTTCGTCGGCGACATGGCGTTGACGAACTGCCGGGTATAGAAGTCCACCTTGCGCTTGGTCTTGTCGTCCATGCCTTCAACGTTGGCGACGGTGTTGTGCACATGGTCCGCCGTCAGCAGGTAGGACTGCTTGATGAAGTCGAACAGCGGGTTCTCTTCCCACTGCGCGTCCTTGAAGCGCTTGTCGCCGGGCTTGGGCGCAATGGCGGGCTCGGAGTCCATCCCCATCATGCGCATGCTGGTGCTGTGCATCAGTGCCATGTAGTTCTGCCAGAACTGCATCTGCGCCTGCACCAGCGAGACCGGATCCGACATGAGCCGGGCATAGAAATCCTGGAAGAGCTGCAACATGTGGCGGGAGTCATCGTGGCTGATCAGCTCTGCCGATTCCTGGCGGGAGAGAAAATCCTGGACGAGCTTCTGGCTCTTGCCGGCCACCTCCAGCATGGACTGGGACAGCTTTTCCGGATCAACCTGCGGGCTACGACCACTGGCTTCGCTCATGGACTCCTCCTCGGTTTCTCGGCAGTGCATGCGTCGGTCATCCTACGCCGCATCTTACTGCATGGTCGGGTTGCCCGGGCGAAAACGCAACACCCTGACGGGCGCGAAGTCCGGGCAACCCGCCATAAAAGGCTCAGGCGCCATCTTCGCGAAAAAAATCCCAGACCCGCACCGGCTTGTTGCCGGCGCCTTCCCAGTCGGCCTGGGGCTGCACGGTCTTGAATGCCTCGTGAATGCCGTCGGCGTCCGCGGCGCGCTCCACCGCCAACAGGGTATTCACTTCATGTTCGCACAGACTGGCCGCATACTCTGCCTCGTCGCGGGCCACCGGCAGGGCCGCCTCCAGGTCCGGGGCGCCGTACTCGCTGACAAAGTGGCGGGCCAGGCTTTCGATGACGCTCTTGTACTCACCGTCGTCGATCTCGGCGATGACCACCACCGTTGCCCAGCCAAAGGAGCGCGTGCCCAAAAAACCGTGACGGAAGGCCTGCAACTCCTTGCCCTGGAACGCAGCCGGGTCGCGATCGGAAAAGGTGAACACAAAGGAACCCGGCACCGCGGGCTCACCGACTTGGGCGGCCCGCTCGTAGACATGCTCGTCGGTGTCATCCAGCCGGGCCACACACATGAACTTCATGGCTCACCCTGCGCATGCTTGCGTGAGTTGCTCCGGAGCCAGGCGAGACCTGATCTCCGGAAAAACGAACGGCAGCCGCCCCGGAGGGACGGCTGCCGCTGCGGTGTGCGGGAACAGAGTTCAGGAACCCTGCTGCCCCGCCGGCGCACCTCCGGGCGCACCCTGTTTCTCCCGTTCCTTGAGCTGGTCCTCGGACACTGGTTTCTCGCCGGCGGCCAGCACCTCCTCGTACCAGAGGTCGTGGTGCTGCTTGGCCCAGGCCGTATCCACACGTCCACGGGTCATGCCCTCCAGGGCGCCTTCGGTCCCCAGTGTGCCGATATAGGCGTGCCCCAGGAAGAAAGCAATCCAGGCGATAGCCGCCGAGGCGTGAATCAGCAGCGACCAGGACATGATCTCACGGGTCTGGAAGCCCCAGTTGGGGAACAGCGCAATGAAGCCGGTGATGATCACCGCCAACCCGAGCACCACGAGCCCCAGCCAGAACCACACTTTCTCGCCGCCGTTCATCTTGCCGGCCGAGGGGTGCTTGTTGCCGATAATACCCCCACCCTTCTTGAACCACTCCAGGTCGGTCCTGTTGGGGATGTTGTGCTTGATGAACAGCACGATCATCAGCAGCACCCCCACCGAGAACACCGGCCCCACCACGTTGTGGGCCCAGTAGGCCAACTCGGCGTAGGCTGCGAACCCCTGGTGACCGAAGATCGGGATCAGTACCGCGCGGCCGAACAGCAGGCTGAGACCAGTAATGGCCAGGATGATGAAGCAGGCCGCGGTAATCCAGTGCAGGGCTCGTTCGTACGCCTTCCAGCGCACCACCGTCTGCCCCGAGCGGCCACCCTCGATCTTCTTCTGGCCACTCACCAGATAGAAGGCGAGAACGGCGAAGAAGGCAATGGCCAGCAGCCAGCCACCCGCCGTCATCAACGGCCCCGTGCGCAGCTGCCGGTAGTTCTCGCCGACGTTGGTCATCATCTGGTTGGTGACGTAGGGCCCGGTCTGGGTGGTGAAACCACCCTCTCCGCGCCGGCCGTCCCGCCACATGTCGGACCTCGGATTGGTCTCGCTGCGCTCCGAGAAGGTCCGTTGCTGCTCGCCGGCGCCTGTTTGCGCAAACAGGTAGCTCGCCGACGGCAGCGCCACCGCCAGAAAGACAATGGCCAGTATGGTCCACAGCATGGAACGCCACCGCCGTTTTGCCCGGGCGGCCGGATCAGGATGCTTGCTCATGGCGATCTCCTCCGCACCTAGCGGTCCGTATGGGCTTGCTGGGCCCGATCTCTCAGGCTACCGGCCCGACGTTCCGCTGCCTCTTCGGATGCGGCGTCATCTCCCGAACCCTTGTAGACCCCGGGCTCATAGAGCGTCACATCGGAACAGCCAGCCAGCAGCCCCAGGCTCAGGGCGGCGACGGCGGACAGGGTCAGTTTTTTCGGCATCATGGAATGCTCCTCTCTCAGCGTTCCTGTTGTTCTTCTACAGCGAGCCGAGCCGCCGGGGCCGTAGCCCCGGCGGTACCCCGTCACACGTCCTGACCGTAGGCGGACTGCCAGCCCCAGGTCTGCGGCCGGCCACCCCGGGTCATGACCCGCTTGCGGTAGATGTCGGCAATCACGTTGCCGTCACCCGCGATGAGCGCCTTGGTGGCACACATCTCCGCACACAGCGGCAGCTTGCCCTCTTCCACCCGGTTGGTGCCGTACTTGGTCAGCTCCTCCTGGGAGTGGGCCGGCTCCGGCCCGCCCGCGCAGAAGGTGCACTTGTCCATCTTGCCGCGGACGCCGAAAGCCGTCTGCTGCGGGTACTGCGGCGCCCCGAAGGGACAGGCGTAGAAGCAGTAGCCGCAGCCGATGCACAGGTCCTTGTCGTGCAGCACGATCCCGTCCGCAGTGGTGTAGAAGCAATCCACCGGACATACCGCGGCGCATGGCGCATCGGTACAGTGCATGCAGGCCACGGAGATGGCTTTTTCGCCGGGCTGACCGTCGTTCATGACGATGACCCGGCGCCGATTCACGCCCCACGGCACTTCATGCTCGTTCTTGCAGGCAGTCACACAGGCCTGGCACTCGATGCAGCGTTCGGCGTCACAGAGAAACTTCATTCTTGCCATGACGGCATTCTCCTCTCAATTCGGGCTCAGGCCGGTGTCACGCGGCACAGCGTGGTCTTGGTTTCCTGCATCTGGGTCACCGAGTCATAGCCATACGTGGTGGCGGTATTGGTGGAATCACCGCGCACGTAGGGGGCTGCGCCCTCGGGGTACCGATCGATGAGGTCCTCGCCCTGGAAGTGCCCACCGAAGTGGAACGGCGTGAACACCGTGCCGCGACCGACACGTTGCGTCACCAGAGCCTTGACCCGGATGCGACCGCCCTCCGGCCCCTCGAGCCAGACCATTTGTCCGTCCCGCACCCCGGCGTCGTTGGCATCGGCCGGGTTGATCTCGACGAACATGTCCTGCTTGAGCTCGGCAAGCCAGGGATTGGAGCGGGTCTCTTCACCACCGCCCTCGTACTCCACGAGACGTCCGCTGGTGTGGATCAGCGGGAAGTCGCCGGAGTAGTCCTGGGCCTGGATGGACTCCCAACGTGTGGGCAGCCGGTAGAACGCCCGGCGGTCCTCGTAGGTCGGGTAGTCGCTGACCAGGTCGTAGCGCGGCGTGTAGAGCGGCTCACGGTGCACCGGGATCGGGTCCGGGAAGTTCCAGACCATGCAGCGGGCCTTGGCGTTACCGAACGGGGCCAGCCCGTGGTTGATGGCCACCCGCTGCAGCCCGCCGGAGAGGTCCGTCTTCCAGTCGCGACCTTCGGCCGCGGCCTTCTCCTCGTCGGTGAGCTCGTTCCACCAGCCGAGCTGGCGGATCATGTCGGCGGTGATCTCCGGATAGCCGTCCTCGATCTCCGACCCCAGGGAATAGGAGCCCTCCGCCAGCAGGTTCTCGCCCTCGTACTCGGTGCCGAACCGGGCACGGAAGGTGAGCCCGCCGTCGGCCACGGCCTTACTGGTGTCATAGAGGTTCGGCGTACCGACATGGCCCATCTCCGCGGTGCCCCAGCAGGGCCACGGCAGGCCGTAGTACTCACCGTCCAGCTCGCCCCCCTTGGCCTGAAGCGATTCCACGTCGAAGGTGGCCTGGTTACGCATGTGCGCCTTCAGCCGCTCCGGACTCTGCCCGGTGTAGCCGATGGTCCAGGTGCCGCTGTTGATCTCCCGCAGCACGTCCTCGACGTTGGGCTCTTCGCCATGATCGATGGAGATGTTCTTGAACATCTCGTCGGCGAACCCGAGCTTCCGTGCCAGCAGGTAGGCGATAGTGTGGTCGGGCTTGCCCTCGAACAGCGGCTCGATCACCTGATCACGCCACTGGATGGAGCGGTTGGAGGCCGTCACCGAACCGCGGGTCTCGAACTGGGTGCAGGCCGGCAGCAGATAGGTGTTGTTCTGCCGCTCGCCCAGCACCGCCGTCACCGTCGGATAGGGATCGATGACCACCAGGAGATCCAGCTTCTCCATGGCCTCCTTCATCTCCGGCCCGCGCGACTGGGAGTTGGGGGCGTGGCCCCACATCATCACCGCGCGGATGTTGTCCTTCTGGGAGATGTTGTCCGGATCCTCGAGGACGCCATCGATCCAGCGGGACACCGGGATGCCGACGTTGTTCATGGGCTTGATGGTGCCGCCCTGGCCATCGTCGTATTCGCCGTCGTCGAACCGGCCGACCAGGTAGTCGTAGTCCACGTCCCAGACCCGGGCCCAGTGCTGCCAGCCACCCTCGGAGAGCGGGAAATAACCCGGCAGGATGTGGGCATTGGGGCCCACATCGGTGGCGCCCTGCACATTGTCGTGACCGCGGAAGATGTTTGCCCCACCGCCGGTCTTGCCGATGTTGCCCAGCGCCAGCTGCAGGCAGTTGTAGGCGCGAACGTAGTTGTTGCCGATGGTGTGCTGGGTCCCGCCCATGCACCAGACGAAGGTACCGGGGCGGTTCTCCGCCATGGTCTTGGCAACTTCGTAGAGCGCCTCCTCGGAGACACCTGTCACCCGCTCGACTTCATCCGGGGTCCACTTGGCCACTTCCTCGCGGACGCGGTCCATGCCCCACACCCGCTGCTGCAGATATTCGGTGTCTTCCCATTCATTCTCGAAGATGTGCCAGAGAATGCCCCAGATCAGCGGCACGTCGGTACCGGAACGCATGCGGACGTAGATATCCGAATGCGCCGCGGTCCGCGTGAAGCGGGGATCCATGACAATCAGCTTGGCACCCTTCTCCTTGCCGCGCAGGATCATCTGCATGGACACCGGATGGGCCTCGGCGGCATTCGACCCGCACATGACAATGCACTTGGAGTGGTTCATGTCGTTGTACGAGTTGGTCATGGCGCCGTAGCCCCAGGTGTTCGCAACGCCGGCCACAGTGGTGGAGTGGCAGATGCGCGCCTGGTGGTCGACGTTATTGGAGCCCCAGAAGGCGGCAAACTTGCGCTGCAGGTAGGAGCCCTCGTTGCTGGCCTTGGACGAGCCGGCGAACCAGAGCGTGTCCGGACCGGACTCCTCGCGAAGCTCCAGCAGCTTGTCGCCGATCTCTTCGATGGCCTCTTCCCAGGTAATCCGCTCCCAGCGCCCATTGCGCATGCGCATGGGGTACTTGGTACGCCGGGTGCTGTGACCGTGGTTGCGCAGCGACGCGCCCTTGGCGCAGTGCGCCCCCAGGTTCAGCGGGCTGTCCAGGTTGGGCTCCTGGCCGACCCAGACGCCGTCCTGCACCTCGGCGATCACGCCACACCCCACGGAACAGTGGGTGCACACGGTCTTCACCTCGGTGATGTCACCCTGCGGATTGTAGGGCCGCGCCGCATGGGCCTTTTTGACCATCGACGTCGGCAGCATGCCGGCCACGGCTACGCCACCCGCCGCAAGCCCGGTCCCCTTGAGGAAGGTGCGGCGATTGATGGCCTTGCCAAGCAGCCCTGATGCGGGGGCGGCCCCGCCGGTGCTCTGCTTCTTAACCAATTTCATGGTGTGTTCTCCTCACTCCGAATCCCGTTTGTCGCCGCAACGCTTCAGAAGTCCGCGCGCTGGTAGTAATCACGGATGTGCTTGGTCTCGTGGTAGCCCGCTTTGCCTTCCGTCTCGCGCGGGGCTTCCGCCGTGTCCGTTTCCGCCGCGAAGGCGCCACCGGTGCCGGCGGCAAATACGGCGGCGCCGCCGGTCATGGCCACACCCCGCAGGAAACGCCGGCGCGAAGCATCGGCCTTGAAGTCGCCGTTGGTCTTGCTCATGGTCTGCTCCTCTCTCACGCTGCCCTGGCACGGAGTGCCCGGTCCGGAAGTCCCGTTTACACGGGCATCCGGTAGTATTTCGTTTCAAGATCCATAAACTCGGCGCCCAACAGCCCCACGGGGCGGTAGAACGCAGCGGACGCCGCTTCCTGCACGTCCGTAAAACAATCTTTCAGCCACGGCTCCAGGTGTGCCTGGAAAAACGCCTGCTCCCGGTCAAAGGAGACATCGTCGGCGTTGATCAACAGCGCCATGGTTTCCAGAAGCGCACCGGCGTGGTCTTCGGGCTCCTTGACACCCCGGTGGCGTTCCACGCCCAGCGCCTTTAGGGACTGGCGCAGCTCCACCAGAGGCCGTTCCATCAGCGAGCCGGTGAGGTACCAGGAGGCGTAGGGAGTGATTTCCCCCTGCGACACACCGATAAACACGTCGCTATACTCCTGGCGCACTTCCGCAGGATCGGCACGCTGGGCCGCCACTGCCACGGCGGACCACGCCTTGCCAATACCGTCACTGCCTTCCTCGCCACCGGCCGTGGACAGCCGCTCCAGCAGGTCCCGCGCGGGCGGCCCCGCCATGAGCGCACCCAGCACGCCGTAGGTGCCGACGCGCAGGGCATCCTCGTGGCTCAGGCGTGCATTGGAGGATGATTCAGCCATGCGATCTCCCGTTGATCCTTTCGCTCATGCGTTGTCCATTTCCGCGGCATACATGTCCTTCACCCGGCAGTCACCGCACATCTTCAGCCGCCGCCGCTGTTCCTCGGTTTCGAACATGTGGTGTCCGTCCAGCCGGCTCAGCATCCGCTCGATGGTGCTCGGCGTGGCGAAGGGCTTGCCGCAGCTCACGCAGCAGAACGGTTCTTCCTCGTTGACAACGCGGGTCTGCCGGCGCTGCTCCCAGTCGGCCAGGAAGCGCGGCTGCAGCGTGATAGCATCTTCCGGGCAGGCCGTCTGACACAGTCCGCACTGGACGCAGAGATCTTCGGTGAAATTCAGCTGCGGCTTGTCACCGGCATCGGTCAAGGCCCGGGTCGGACAAACCTGGGGGCAGGCCATGCACAGCGTGCAGGCGTTCTCGTCCACCAGCACCTGGCCGAAAGGTGCGCCGGCGGGCAGATCGAAAACCGCCTTCGCGGCGCCGCCGCTGACATCACGCAGATGGTCCAGCGCCAGGCGCAGGGTGCCGCGCTTTTCGTTGAACGTCTCAAAGGTGGCGGCAGGCAGCGCACGGGGCACGCTGACACATTCCGACGCCGTCGGCAGCTCCCCGTAGCGCATCTGGATCCGGCCGGTGTCATGACCGAGCCCTTCCAGCAGGGAACGCGCGAACAGCAGCTGCGCCTCGAGTTCGCCACGCACGGTGGGCGGCACCTGGGCATGATCGAGAAGCTCCACTCGCGCCGCCCCGTAGGCCAGGGTGGAAAGCCAGGTGTCCATGCCCACGGAGCCGACCTCTTCCACGGCGAACGGCAGCACCTGCTCGGGCAGCTCGGCAGCCCCCTCGCGCAGCAGATCGAGTCCGTGGCTACTGTCGTAGAAAAGGACGACGGGATCCTCGCCGCCGCCATCGCGAAAGCGGGCAAGCATGGTGCGCACTGCGGACAGCGTATCCCTGGGGCCCGGATAGGCGTAGATAATTGCACCGGTGGGACAGGCTGTCGCACAGGTACCGCCGCCCTGACACAGATAGGGATCCACCTCCACCATATCGCCGATGGAACGGATGGCGTCGGTGGGACAGGCGTCCAGACAACGGGTACAGCCGGTGAGACCGCTGTCACCGTGAGCGCAGATATCCGGGCTGTAATTGAAGAACCGCGGCTTCTCGAACTCCCCGGTCATTTCCGGCATTTCCGCCAGCGCCCGCTCCAGCGCCTCGGCATCACCCCGGGGCGCGTAGTAACCGAAGGGTGGCAGGTCCATGCCCAGAGCCGGCTCCCGGCGCAGGTCCAGGACCAAATCGAAGTAGGGATGATCGTCGTTGGTCAGCGCGGCGAGGTCCAGATCTTCGCCCTGAGGCGTCTCCAGGTGGACACTGAACCGCCCGAGATGTCCCTGAAGCTCGGTCGCCTGCCCGTACACGAGCCGCACGTGCTGCTCGTCCTGCTGCGCGGCCCGGGCTCCGTCCGGCAACTCGCCGGGGGCCGGCGCGTCGGCAAGCACGGTGCAGTGCAGATGCCCGCGCAGACGGTCCGCGCACTCCAGACCGTCGACGGCAGAGCCGACAATGAGCACATAACCCGCTGAGCGATAGCCCACCAGGGACGTCGCTTCTGCCTCGTGGGCAAGCACCGCTTCCAAGGCAGCGCGCCGGGCGGCACCGGCAACGCCTGCATCGCGCAGCGCCAGGGTCGGCAACATCGACATCTCGTTAGTCATTCTCCTCCAGGCTGTAGTCGCCCTTATTGTGATCTGTCTGCAGTTTGAATATGCATGCTGCGTACCAATTCAGACGGCACCCAGCGGGAACGTCGCAGGCCTGAGGCACCCGCTCCCGGGGATCAGCGTAGAAACAGTGTTATACGCCCCCTCGGGAGCCTTGTGACTCCTCCTCACGGGCCTCCTCTGCATCTTCGGCGCCGGACTCCGGCGGCCTCTCACCACCTTCGACGGGACCATTTGATACAGAATGCCGCGACCCACCTGGGTCATTGTGACCCAGGTCGTCCGATTCCGGGGCATCATCCGACGCCTTATCATGACGCTCAACGCCGGCCTGCCGGGCCTCCGCATCCTCGCGGGCACTGGCCTCCAGGGCGTCCTGGCGCTCTTGGGCGCGATCCAGCTCCCGTTTCACGGCCCGGTGCATGTCGTGGGTCACGACGTTGCCGAGTTTCTCGTAGTTGGTGAAATCACCGGAATACTCCGCCATGAGGTCCACCTTGTTGAATTTGGCGGAGTGCCACAGCGTCCGAAGCGCAGCCAGCCGGACGGCCTGACTGACGCCCTTGGCAAAAAAGGCGCTGACGTCGGAGTCCGCACTCAGTTCCGATAGCGCCGGCATGTCGTCATCAGTCAGCTCATCGAAGCGCTTGCCGGTACGCGGATCGATGCGGGCATCTCCCTGGTCATCGGGCGCTGCGTCCGCACCTGCGGCATCCTCCGGGGCCGGTCTCGCCTCGGCGTGATGCTCCTGCGCTTCCTCCACGTCGTCCCCATGCACCTTGCGCCGGGACCAACGCTGCAGGAAACCAACGGCACCACCGTTTTCGTCGTCGGTAAGGGGGCGATCCGTCATCGCATTACTCCTCCCGCCGGCGTTTACCCTTGGGCTTGCGCGGCTCATAGTGATCCAGCACGAACTCCTCCAGCCAACGGTAGATTTCCGGTGGCATGGGCGCCTGCACCACATGCTCATGGGAATCCCGCAGTTCCGGCGCGTCGAGTTTCTGCGCCTCGTCCATGCTCAGGGTGACGAGGAACGGCTGAAACTCACCGGGCGCGGCATAACGACCAACCACGAACACCGCCGGAGGATCATTGCGGATGTTGAGCGCGTAGTCATCCACGTAACGCTTGCGCAGGTGCAGCCGGAAACCTTTCCACAGGTAGAGGCGCAGGCCTTCACCATCCCGCACCAGTTCCTGCTGCGGTTGCGCCGCTTCAAAGCGGGCGCCGGAGAGGATGCCGTCGACCCGGGAGCGCCACTGACCGTCGACCTGCTCCGAGGCCATCATCAGCCCCACTGGAATGGACGTCACACCATGATAGGACGCCGGTTTCGCGCCTTCCTGCAATGAATTCATTGAATGCCCTCACCGCACGGTCTTTCCAGCTATTCAATGCAAGCAGGGTGCCATCGCCCCTCATCCGGGCGCCACGTCGGCCAGGCCTCTGATTCCCTTCGTCCAGGAGGACCGTCCGCCGGTCGCGACGCGTCACACCTGCGCGTCGGCGAACGGAACCATGGCGACACAATGCACCAATCCCCTTCGCCACTGGGTCATTTCATCTCGCACTCGCCAGTTCACCGGTACCACCGGGACAGCCACCTCCCCATGCGCTGTGGCTTGTCTGGCCGCCATGCGGCCAGGCGCCCCGAGGGCACGGTTCTTGAATTGCCCCGCACCATGCAGGCGTGCGGCGCCACGCGCACGCTGCTCAGCGGCTCCCCGTTCAGCGGTACTGGCGAGGCCAGGCAGGAGGTCCCATGAGCCCTGAATCCACCGGGCACCCCGCAGTTGACTCGCGGCAACCGGGCACTGCCGTAGAACCGCCCCGTTTCATGAACGTTCACGAGACGGCGGCCTATCTGCGACTGAACGAAAAGAAGATCTACGCGCTGGCCGGCGAGGGTCGCCTGCCGGCCACCAAGGCCACAGGCAAGTGGCTGTTTCCCAGAGACCTGGTGGATCAGTGGCTGATGGAGTCCAGTTACGGGGGGGTACTCACCGACCGCATCGCCGTGGTCGGTGGCTGCGACCCGCTGCTGCGTTTTGTCAGCGAGGCGGTCACCGCCGCCACCGGGGACCAGGCACTGATCTGCTACACCGGCACCGGGACGCGCCAGGGTCTGTGCCAACTGGCCCGCCGCCGGGCGGACGTGTGCAGCATCCACTGGGGACCACTGGCAGAAAGCCACCGGCGGCATGCCGCGCTACTGCGGAGTCACCCGCAGCACCGGGAATGGATCCTGGTTCGCGCCTTCGCCCGCGAGCAGGGACTCATGGTTCGTCCGGACGCACGTTGCGATGCAGAGGAAGCCTTCGCAACCCTGGAACGCTGGGTCATGCGCCAGGACGGCTCCGGCAGCGACCGTTTTCTGCTGGATGCCCTGGCGGAACGCGGCTTGAACAGCGCCCATGTCCGCGCCCGTAGCCACCATACCGCCCTTTCCGAGAGCGAGGCTGCGGCACGCGTCGCCGCGGATGAGGCGGATGCGGCGCCGGGGAGTCGGGGCGCCGCCATAAGCCACGGCCTGGCCTTCATTCCCCTGGGCTGGGAAGCGGTGGATCTGGCCATGACGCGGGGAGTCTACTTCCGGGTTCTTCTTCGCCGGATCCTTGAGACCCTGCTGGAGCCGGCCTGCCAGGAACGGGCACGGGAGCTGGGCGGTTACAGCTTCGGTGACAGCGGCCACCTGATCTGGGCCGCGTGACCTCGTGCTCTGTCTCACAAGCGCCGGCCATTACTACTAACCTTGAAGGTTAGTAACCGTTCAGGAATCCTCGCCCAGCTGCAGCTGCCCGGAAACCGTGTGCTTCAGCGCCAGGCCGTCCACTTCCAGGGTCATGCGAATCCCCAGATTCTCATCCCCGCTGAGCGAGCCGCTTTCCAGCGCATGCTCCAGGGCCCGCTCAATCTCCTGCTGGGAGGTGACCCCGAACTGCTTGAGGCATTTCCGGATCTGCACATTCAGGGCATCATCACTCATCATCTACTCCGCTGGCCATTAGCAACCATTCAGGTGTTACACGCGCATCATGAACGAAAGCGATCACACAGTTCAAAACGACCAGTCCTGCCAGAGCGATCACGATCCCCAGTCCCTGTCCGTAGACGCCGCCTGGGCACGCATCAGCAGTGAGATCCAGGCCGTGCGCGGCGTCGAACAGGTCGCGTTGCGTAACGCGCTGGACCGGGTGCTGGCACACGACATCCACTCCCCGGTCAACGTCCCCTTCCACGACAACTCCGCCATGGACGGCTACGCACTGCGCGGCGCCGACATCCCCGCCACCGGAACCAGCGGATTGCGCTGCGTCGGCACCATTCTGGCGGGCCAGGCCATGGAGACCACCCTGCAGCAAGGCGAGTGCGTGCGTATCATGACCGGCGCCCCGATCCCAGCGGGTGCGGACACCGTGGTGATGCAGGAGAACACACGGGTCGATGGCGACCAGGTGGTGATTACCGCAGGGGAAACGCCTGGACAGAACGTCCGCGCCGCCGGCGAAGACTTGCGCCATGACGCTGTCGTGCTGCGCCGGGGCCAACGCGTACGACCGGCGGAGCTGGGTGTGCTCGGCAGCCTGGGTCTGGTCGAAGTGCCGGTGTACCGGCGGGTGCGGGTGGCCTTCTTCTCCACCGGCGATGAACTACGCACCGCCGGCAGCACCCTGCGCGCCGGCGAGATCTACGACAGCAACCGCTACAGCCTCTACGGCATGCTGCAGCATCTGGGCGTCGAGGCCACAGACATGGGCGTGGTCAGCGATGATCCGGACACCATGGAGCGCGCCTTCGCCGACGCGGCATCCTTTGCCGATGCCATTATCACCTCCGGTGGTGTCTCCGTGGGTGAAGCAGACTTCGTCAAACAGATCATGAACCGGCTCGGCAAGGTGGGCTTCTGGAAGATCGCCATGCGCCCCGGCCGCCCCCTGGCCTTCGGAACCATCGGTGAGGCGCGCTTCTTCGGCCTGCCGGGCAATCCGGTCTCGGTGGTGGCCACCTGGTACCAGTTCGTGCAGCCGGCCCTGAAACGGCTCATGGGCGAGGAGCCGGAACGACCCACGGGCTTCCCGGTCCGTGCCGGCGAAGAGCTGCGCAAGCGTCCCGGGCGCACGGAGTTCCAGCGCGGCATCCTGCAGCGCGACGACCACGGCGAACTGTTCGTCACATCCACGGGCAGCCAGGGTTCGGGAATCCTCAGCTCGGTGAGCCGGGCCAACTGCTTTATTGTCATCCCCCACGACAGCGGCAACGTCCCCGCAGGCGAGTTGGTGGAAGTACAGCCGTTCGAGGGAGTGATGGCGTAAGGCGGTCGTGCCGGCCGGTCAGGCGCGGCGGATACCTTTCCCCCTCTGGCCACCGGCGACGGCAGGCAGGACGGAAATCACTTCGCCGCCCTGGAGCGGGGTGTCCAGGCCGGCCAGCGCGTTGAGATTGCGTTCGCCCACGAACAGGTTCACGTACGGCCGCACCGCACCCTCGGGGGTCAGAAGCCGCTGACCCAGGGCCGGATACCGCCGCGCGAGTTCCACCAGAATCTCGCCCACTGTGGCACCGCTGACCGTCAGTTCCGCCTGGCCGTCCGCGTGGGAGCGCAAGGGCGAGGGAATGCGTACTGTTACTGTCGTCATCGCGATCCTGGTGCCGTGTCATCGTTTGCCGCGAAACGCAGCACCGCTTGCCTGAACCGTCCGCCATCCAGGCGCCAGCCACGCACGTCCGGCGCCTCCCCCCGCGGGCGGCCGACAATGATGTACAGCCAGCCAGGCCAGGCGTCACGCTCGTCGGTGACCGAAGGCACTCCGGCGGAATCCGGATGGCTGTGCCAGATTCCCAGCACGGTCAGCCCCCGATTCTCGCACTGTTGCTCGGCGTGCATGTAGTCCAGTGGATCCAGTGCGTAGTGCTCTTGCGGCGAGCCGGAGCAATTCCGTAACCGAGCCAGCTCATCGACCCTGTCACCACGACCCAGCAGCAGGCCACATGCCTCTTCAGGCCAGCTCGCCCTGGCATACTCCAGAAGCTGGTGCTGAAGTTCCGGCTTGAGCACCACGTCATTGTCACCCGGGTTTTGCCGTTTTCCGACCTGGCGCCCCGGGGGCGATCCTGCAGCATTGCTCATACTGGTATGGTACCAGCTCGCCATCGCAGGCAGGCGCCGTTTCTGGTGCAATACGAACCGTTGTGAACATCACATCGAAGGCAACCCGGGGAGAACCATGCGCCACACCGCACCCGATGGCGGCACGCGAGTCGTGCTGCTGGTGGGCACCCAGAAGGGACTGTTTCGCCTTGAGAGCGACCCGCACCGGGAGACATGGCGCATGGAGGGGCCGCTGATCGCCGGCTACGAAATCACCCACGCCTGGCTGGATCCACGCCGCCCCGGGCGGGGCTATGCCGCGGCCAATCACCTGATCTGGGGCGCCCACGTCTACCGCACGGATGACGACGGGCGCCACTGGGAGCCGTTGCCGCAGCCGCCGATGCACCCGGTGGGGGAACACGACTCTGCCCTGCGTGCCGTCTGGCATCTGGCTCCCGGCCCGGCGGACGACCCCGACATGCTGTACGCCGGCATCGATCCCGCGGGGCTGTTCTTCAGCACCGACGCCGGCAACCACTGGGCCGGAGTGGACGCGCTGAACCATCACTCGACCCGTGCCCAATGGGAGCCGGCCAAGGGCGGTTTCTTCGTCCACTCCATCCAAGTGGCAGCAGACCACCCGCGGCGTCTGTTTGCGGCCGTCTCCGCCGGCGGTGCCTACCGCAGTGACGATGCCGGCGCTACCTGGCAACCCATCAATCGCGGCGTCCGCGCGGAACACCTGCCCGAGGAATGTCCGCACACCGGGCACAACATTCACCGCCTGGTGGCCCATCCAAGGAACTCCGACCGCCTCTACCGACAGTGTTACAACGGCGTCTACCGTAGCGACGACGCCGGTGATTCCTGGACTGAGATCTCCGCCGGACTGCCCAGCGACTTCGGCTACGTTGCGGTCACCGAACGTGATGCGCCGGATTCCCTGTACGTCATCCCCATCGACAGCAATCACCTGCGCACCGCCGTGGATGGTCGCCTGCGCGTCTACCGCACCGGCGATGCCGGTGCCAGCTGGACGCCGCTCACCGACGGCCTGCCCCAGCAGCACGCGTACGTCACGGTGCTGCGGGATGCGATGGCGGTGGATGATCTGCCTGAGTGCGGAGTGTACTTCGGCACCTCCAGCGGCCACCTGTTTGCCAGCCGCAACCGCGGCGAGAACTGGCAGCCCCTGACCGCCTTTTTGCCGCGCATTCTCTCGGTCCAAGCCCGGGTTGTGCCGGAGGGGGACCAAAAATGACGGTACAGCCGCTGCTCGAGGCCCTGAACGCCGAACGCGGCATAGTCTGCGCGGTTGGCGCCGGCGGCAAGAAGACCCTGCTCTATCATCTACTGCAGCACCACCCCGGGCGCACGGCGATGACCGCTACGGTGTTCACCTATGAACCTCCGCGGCGCCTGGAGGCAGCCCTGATCGTGGACAGCGAGAGCAATCTGCGAGAGCGGGTGCCAGGCCATCGGGCCAATCGCGTTCTCTATGCGCAGCCCTCGGACAAGGCCGGGCGCCTGGCCGGAGTCAGCGCCGAAACCCTGACCGCCATCCACCGCGCAGGTGAATTCGACCTCACGGTGGTCAAGGCTGACGGTGCCCGCATGCGCCGCATCAAGGCCCCGCGGGAGGACGAACCGGTGATCCCCGCCGGTGCCGACGTGGTGCTGCTGGTGGGCTCGGTACACGCCCTGGCCCGCCCGGTGAACGAGCGAATTGCGCACCGGCTGGAGCAGGTCCTGGAGGTCACCGGCATGCAACAGGAACAGCTCCTGACCCCGGCCACCATGGCGCGCCTGTTTACTCATCCGCAAGGCCTCCAGCGCGGTACCGAGGGCGTCACGGCAATCCCGGTACTGAACATGGTGGACGGCGACGTGGACCTGGAGGCGGCCCGGGCAGTGGCCCGGCATATTCTCGCCGGCAGCGACCGCTTCGACCGTGTGGTGCTCACCAGTCTCCGTCACCCGGGACTGCTGGTGGAGACAATCCGTCGGTAAAACCGTGCGGGCGCAGCTGGGGGGAGACGAAGCTGTAGCGTGGACCTTCAGGTCCACCTTCTCCCGACATGCAAGCCAAGGCGGCACATCGATGCCCGCAATGGTGGACCTGAAAGTCCACCCCACTTCGCCTCCAGCTCTGCCTGGTGCTCCTGCGAGCACAATACGGACAGCCAACGGCAACGTCCCGTCCAGCGCAAGCCACGACCCGGGTTCGCCGGGCAGCGAGAATCACCCCATCGGTGGAGCCGGTCGCCTCAGTGCAGGCGATCCGGATCGACGTCCAGCGCCTCCAGGTGGCGGCGCAGCTTCTGCAGCTTCGGGGAGATCATGCCCAGGGTTCCTTCGGCGGCGGTAATGGTCTGCTTCAGCAGTTTGCGCGCCTCGTCCTTGCGGCCGGTTTCCCGGAGCAGGCCCGCCAGCCGGGTCACCGCATTGATGTGGTCCATATTGTCCCGACCCAGAACCCGGGCGGTGCGTTCCACGGCGTCGCGGAGCATGGGTTCCGCCTCGTCCAGCCGTCCCTGCTCGGCATGGAGACCGGCCAGTTCGCAGAGCGTCATCAGGGTATGGGGGTGGTCCTCACCCACGAGTGCACGCCAGGTCGCGAGATTGCGCCGGTAGAGCTGCTCGGCCTCGCCGAACTGGCCGGTTTCCCGGAGCAGATCAGCCAGGTTGTTGACACTGGTGGCCGTCGCCGTGTGTTCCTTGCCCACCACTGCCTCCCAGTTGGCCACGGCACGCCGGTACAGGGGCTCGGCGTCGTCGTAACGGCCCATGGCGTCCTTCACGCCGGCCAGATTGTGCAGGCTGGAGGCCGTATCCACGTGCTCTGCACCAAACAGCTCCTCGCGGACATCCAGAGCCCGCTGGAACAGCATCTCGGCGGTGCGGAAATCCTCCCGGGCATCCATGACCGCGCCCAGGTTGTGGGCCGCCGCCGCCGTGGCCGCATGCATGGCGCCGAACACCGCCTCGGCGATGCCCAGTGCCCGTTGATAGAGGGTTTCCGCCTGGTCGAAATCGTGCTCGGCATAGACCGTGCCCGCGAGATTGTCCAGGCACGCAGCGGTGGTGGGGTGGGCATTGCCGTAATGGCGCTCGGCGATTTCCAGCGCTCGCCGGAAACAGGGTCTCGCGGCGGCGAAGTCATTGCGGGCCTTGAGCACGGCGCCCAGATTGTGCAGGTAGGGAATCAGCCCCGGGGCCCGCTCCCCGAGAGTGGTCTCGCGGGCCGTGAGACCGGCACGATACAGCTCTACGGCAGCATCCAGATCACCCTGCTCCTCGTACCAGGTGGCCAGCTGATGGCGGCTGGTGCGCGTCTCTGGATGGTCTTCACCCAGAGCTTCACGGCGCAGGGCCAGTGCCTGCTGCAGCGGCTCCAGTGCCGCTGCAGCCTCGCCCTGCTCAGCAAGCCAGGCGCCGCGCGTCGCCAGCACCCGGGCATGCAGCGCCGGCGGCAAGCTCGACGTCAGCTCGTGAAGCGCGTTCATGAACGGTGACAGGTCGCCATCCAGGCCGGCCTCCCGGAATGCCGCGCAGAGACCACAGACCAGATCCGCAAGAGTTTCGGCATCCAGCTCTTGCCGCCAGGGGCGCAGGCATTCCGCGTACCACGCTACCAGCTCGGCATCGGCGCCCCAGGCGCGCCAGTAGTGCCACAGATCCAGGCGGTCACGCTGGCGCAGGAGCGCCTGCAGGAAGGCGGGATCGGCCAGCACATGGGCCAGCCGCTCCCAGTCCCGGGCCGCGGCCAGTTGCCAGGGCAGTTCGTCCAGGCGCCGCTCCGGTGCCAGGTGGGCGGCAACCAGCCCGGCAACCGCCTCGTGAGCCGCCTGGCGATCGGCGCCATCCGCCAGCAGCGATTTGCGCACAGCGTCGCGCACGTCGACGCCGGCCAGTTGGAGACGCTCTTCGGCGCGGTAGATTGCCGCCCCCGAAGCCGGCGCCTGATACCCCGCCGCCTGGAGTTCGTCGGCAGTGAGCCCCCGGCGGCACGCCCACAGCAACCGCAGCGTCTCTGGTGTCACGCCGTCGGGGAGCTCCTGCCTGCCGGCAACCGCCTCGGACAGCACCTCTGTCTGCCAGCCGCGCTGGCGCATCTGCGTTACGGCAGGGGCGTTCAGCGCCACACCGAGGACAATGCGTACCCCCGGCGGCAGATGCGCCGGCAGCCAGTCCAGTGCCTGTTCAGCGTCACCGTCGGTGAGCCGGTCCACGTCCGCCAGGACCAGCATCAGCCTCGTCCTTGCCGCTGCCCGGGCCAGCCAGTTGGGCAGTAGCTCCCGGCGGGCCTCCGGATCCGCCGGCAGGGGATCCGGCAGCGCGGCCACGTCACGGAGTCGCAGCAGCAGGCGTTCCACCAGCCGGTCGGTGAGCCGGCTTTCGCCGGTGCAACCCACATAGTGCGTGAACAGCACCACCTCGCGGTGCTTGTCCCGGTAACGACGGGCCCAGGCGGCCAGCAAAGCCGTGGTGCCGTCACCGACGACCACCAGTGGCGGATCCTGCCGCGCGGCATGCCGGTTCAGTCGCCGTAACCACGCCTTCGGTGGTTCATCCGCGGCCAGCAGCGCTTCATAGGCGGCATGGTCCGCCCGGGTGCGGGCCTCCACGTCGGGAGCGTCTGCTCGCTCAGACATCGGCCCTGCCTCCCGGCGTCAGTCGCCCTTCTAACTGATCGCGCTCTTCAGGTGTGTTGATGTTGAGAAATGCCTCTTCGCTGTCGGAGAAATCCGCCCGCGCCACCGCATGACGCCCGTACCAGGCGTCGATCTTGCGCCCGCCCTCTTCCAGGAAGCCCTGGAGGTCCGGCAACAGACGCCGTGGCAGCAGGGCGAAGACCGGCTGCATCCGCCCGGCACCTTCGGCCACCGCCAGGTCCGCCCCCTGGGCCTGGAGGGCAGCGGCCAGCCGGGCGACAAGATCCTGCGGCACCAGCGGTGAGTCGCAGGGCACGGTAACGCACCAGTCCGTGGGCGCCGCTGCAAGCCCCGCCGCCATGCCCGCCAGGGGGCCGGCGAATTCGCCGAAGGCGTCCGCCACCACCGGACAACCGCGCGTCGCGTAGTCTGCATGGTTGCGGTTGGCGTTGACCACCAGCGCCTCGGTCTGCGGACGCAGACGCTGCAGGACGTGGTCCACCATGGCGATGCCGGCCACCTCCAGAAGCCCCTTGTCGGTTCCGCCCATGCGCGTAGCCCGACCACCGGCAAGAACCACACCGGTGACCGGACCGGGATCCGTTGAATGCATCTGTCGTTTGCGCCTCGCCCGTGGTGAAACGTCGATCATATCAGCCAGCCACGGAAAACAGGGACCGGTAGCGGGTGACTCCGGGGAGCTGATGAACTAAACTGGCGCGCGATGGGTGAACAACTGCGTCACAACGCACCAGATTTCGAGACAGTGGTGCATTTCGTCTCAAACGAACGGGCGTCCTGCACCGGCGACGCCACCCCGACACACGCTGAAGCCCGGAGGGTATTTCCTGCGTGAATGAACCCGTGAACGATGTGATGTCCGGCACCAGAACTCAGGATCATCAAAAGCCATCTCGACAGCTGGCCGCGCTGGTGGTGGATGACGACCACAGCATCCGCGATTTCATGCGTTTTGCCCTGGCGAAACGCTGCGCCTTCATCGAGGTCGCCGACAGTATCTACAACGCGGAGGCACTGCGGCAACGCTGCCACTTCGACGCCATCATCATTGATGTGCGCATGCCTGACCGCTCCGGCGTGGACTGGGTACGGTCGCTGCGAATCGCAGGGGTCACAACGCCGGTTGTCCTCATGACGGCGTATCCGGAGGACCTGGATTCCCGGGACGCAGCCGAACTCACCAACGTGCGCTTCATTTCCAAACCCTTCTCCATGGACCAGATGCTCGCCGCAGTGGAGGACTGCCTGGAAGCGCCGACGCCGGCGGCACCCGCCTCCCCGGCGGACAAGCCCGCCCGCGGACTGGAAGGCATCGTCGGCCACAGCGAAGCCATGCGCGGCCTGTTGAGCCTGATACGCCGCGTGGCATCACGGTCCACCACGGTGTTGCTCGAGGGCGAATCGGGAACAGGCAAGGAGGTAGCTGCACGCTGCCTGCACTATTTCAGTGGCCGCACGGGGCCCTTCGTGCCGGTGAACTGCGGCTCCATCTCGCCGGAACTGCTGGAGAGCGAGCTGTTCGGCCACGTCAAAGGTGCATTCACCGGCGCCACCCAGTCCCGGGACGGGCTGTTCGTTCACGCCAACCGCGGCACACTGTTCCTGGACGAGATCTGCGAGATGCCCCTGCCCATGCAGGCGAAGCTGCTGCGGGTCCTGGAGGAGCGAACCATCCGACCGGTGGGATCCGAGAGGGAGTTACCGGTGGACGCGCGCATCGTCACTGCCACCAACCGGCAGATTGCCGACGAGGTTGCCGCCGGCCGTTTCCGCGAAGACCTTTACTACCGGTTGAACGTGCTCGGTCTGAGCCTGCCCCCCCTGCGGGAGCGGCGACCCGACATTCCGCACCTGGCGCAGCGCTTCGCGGAGGATCTCTCTCACGAGCTCTCGCTGCCGCCGTTGCGCTTCACTGACGAGGATCTGCAGCGCCTGCAGCAACATCACTGGCCAGGCAATGTCCGCGAACTGAAGAACCTCATCGAACGCGCGATGCTCCTGAACCGACAGGCGGCCGAATGCCTCGATCAGACGCGTATCGATGCCCCGATTTCCCTGGGCGAGAGCCACAGCGACCTTGGCTTCCCCGCCGACATGCCCCTGGCCGAGGTGGAAAAGCAGCACATCCTCAAGGTGATGCGCACCACCCAGGGGAACAAGTCCGAGGCGGCGCGGCGCCTCGGGGTCTCCCGCAAGACGCTGGAGCGCAAGTTCAAGGCGTGGGATGAGGCGCCTGAACCGCCCGGCGACGGAACACCTCACCATGACCGAGGATGAGCCCCTGCAGCAGGCCCTGCGGCGGGCGGCCCTGCGCCTGATCACCGCCAGCCGGGGGCGCTCGGAAGTGCTGGACCGCTCACTGGACACTCTGCGGCAGACTTTGCGTGACGACCAGGCCACACCGGAAGCCATCGATGCGGCTGTTCGCACGCTGGAAAGCGGGCTGCTCGCCCTGGATGACACCGAAGAAGCGGACGCTGCCGCTGAGCTTGACGCCGGTGACGTGCCAACGGCCCAGAACGGTGAACGGGCACAGGCCGATACCCGGACACCGCCGCGCTCGGGGAGCGTGTGGCAGCGCTGGTTCGGCAAGGCTGGCGCGCCCAACAACAACGCGGCTGCGGCAGATACCTCGCTGGAACGGTTTCGCCCGCCACTGGACACCATGACCACGCGCCTGAATCTGCCGGCACCGTACCAGGAGCGGCTGGATGAGCTCAGGCGGATCCTGGCGGAGGCCGACACGGTGGAGGAACTCGCTGGCTGCCTCAACCGCCTGGCAGACGTCCTGGTGAAAGCCAACGAGCGCGAGACGGCCGAACTGGAGGCGTTCCTGGTGCAGTTATCACGCCGGCTCGCCGACCTTCACGCCGTACTGCGGGCAGACGACGGTGAGGCCCTGGAAGCGGATGCCGACGAGCAACGGCTGGACCAGGCCGTGCAGGAACGCGTGCACTCCATTCAGAACGCGCTGCGCGACACCGGGGACCCCCGTCAGGCGCACCGGATCATCAGTGCCGACCTGGACTCCCTGGTCCAGGAAGTCACCTCGTACCGACAGTCCCAGGGATCGCGACGCCAGCAGGCCCGGGAGCGTCACCAGGCGCTCAATGCGCAGCTTGAGGCGACAGAGCAGGAAACACTGCGCCTGCGGGAGGCGCTGCTGGAAGAGCAGACGCGGGCTGAACTGGACGCGCTGACGGGCATCGCCAACCGGGCGGCATTCGATCGCAGAATCCAGGAGGAGGCGACCCGCTCGGCGCGATACGGATCACCGATGAGCCTGTTGGTGGTGGATATCGACGGCTTCAAACCGGTCAATGACCGGCACGGCCACGCCACCGGCGACGTCGTCCTGACCCAGGTGGCCGAGCTGCTGCAGGGTCAGGTCCGGCAGGCGGACTTCGTGGCCCGCTACGGCGGTGAGGAGTTCGCCTTGATTCTGCCGGAGACGGCACGGAGCGCCGCCAACAGAGTCGCCGAGAAACTGCGCAGTGCCGTCGCCGCAGCGCAGTACGGCCACGGGGAAGCGCAGGTTCCCGTCACCGTGTCGGTGGGTGTCGCGGAACTGGGCCAGGGGGAAGCCTGGCAGTCCCTGTTCACCCGCGCCGACCGCGCCCTCTATCAGGCCAAGGGCGACGGCCGCAATCGCGTGGTCTCGGGGGACTGAGCGCCGGCGACACGTATCAAAGCCGCCAGCGGCGGGAGACCCGACGCCCTGTCAGCGCCGGGGGACGTACAGGTCGCCGTCCAGGCGGGAATAGTACGAGGCCACGTCGCGCAGATCCTGCAGCGACAGATCCTCCACCTGCCCCTGCATCACCGCATTCTCCCGGGTACCGTCCTTGTACTCCCTGAGTGAGTGGAGCAGATAATTGCCGTACTGGCCGGCAATCTTGGGCCATTCCGGATTGCCCAGGGACTCGTCCACCGCATGGCAGGCCATGCACTGATCTTCGGCAATCCGCTCGCCGGCCGACGGGTCACCACGATCGATGGCAAGGGCAGCGCCAGAGGTGACCAAGGCAATGGCGCCAGCAGCGGTAGCAAGGGTGTATTTCATCATTGTTCTCTGCGGTCCGTAACTGGAGTAGTCCATGCAACACTCGTGTCGCCTAGCGCTCCTGGGCGAAGAAGGCGGCGATGTCACGCATATCCTGCTCGGTCAACGTCTGCGCCTGCGCCCGCATGGTGGGATGCGGCCGCTCCCCGTCGCGATAGGCCTTGAGCGCATCCACGAGGTACTCCTCGTACTGACCGCCAATCTTGGGAACGCGATAGGACGGGTAGGCGTTGCGCGCGCCTTCCACGGCATGACAGCCCATGCAGGTGGTGGCCAGGGTCTCGCCGACCACCGGATCACCGCCCTCGTCCGCCTGCAGCGAGCCCGCCATTGCCAGCGCGCCCAGCGCCGCTCCGAGAAACAGGGTGTTGAGTCTCATCAAGTGCTCTCTTGTTCTGGATCTGATTCGGTCACGGCCCCGACGCCGGAGGCTGCCCCGTGCCAGCGCCGAAACAGGTCGCTATCTTTCCACGATCGGTCACGCCGGTAAAGCGGACCCGAAAGACGCCCCGAGTATACCCATTATGGCGTCACGGAATCCAATCGCCCGGCCGCGAACAGGTCACCCGCTCAGCGGACCTGAAAGCCGGCGGGCGGCTCTTCGTCCACGCCCTCCTGCCAATCCACACTGTCGACGCGTGCTCCCTGGGGCCCTACGGCAACCCACTCGCGGAACACGGCCAGGCTCCGGTCATCGCCGCAGGCGAGGATGCGGACACGGCCGTCGGGCAAATTCCGGGCGTAACCACGCAGACCCAGCCGCCGCGCCTCCTCCTGGGCGCTCCCGCGAAAGAACACGCCCTGCACACGCCCGGCGACGTGGCACAACACACAGCGCTCGCTCATGTCGACATCCCCTGCAGGCGAACACTGAACCATTCGCGCGAGCCTCGGCGGGAATCATTCAGTGTGTCCCATGCTCATCCTTCTCCGACTTTGCGCTCGGGGCGCTCGGGCAGTGTTTCAGCCCGGGCGTCCCGCCCCCGCTCCAACTCGAACAGCTCCCGCACCGGCCGGTCAAGAATGTCCTCGATACGCCCCACGGCCTCGCGCAGGGTGCGTGACAAGGCCCGGTTCCAGGCATCCCGGTCGCGCAGGCGCGCGGGCACGTCCGCCAGCACGAACGGGTAATCGCGGTACAGATCCAGCAGTGTGTATGTGGACGGGTCCCGGGCCAGCACCCAGCCGCCCTCCTCCGTACGACGGATGGCGCGGGTGGTCTCCAGCGCCTGGAGCGCCTCGGCAATGGCCGCCTCGGTGGCATCCGGCTCAAGATCCAGCAATTCCTGGCGTGACAGGCCGCGGCCGTCCTGCTGCGCCCGCCAGAAATCGCCGATCAACCGCACCGCCAGCACCAGCGCCAGGCGCGGATCGGACAACGATTCGGCGCGGCCTTGACGATAACCGGCAATGGCCTGGGTGAACTCGGCGCCCAGGAGCACCACCACCCAGCAGAGATAGATCCAGATCAGGAATATCGGCAGTGCCGCCAGGGCGCCGTAGACTGCCTCGTAGGTAGGCACGTTGGTGACGAAGGCGGCGAACCCGCGCTTGGCGACCTCGAAGAGCAGTGCGGCGAACACCGCTCCCGCCAGCGCATGCAGCACCGGCACCCGGCGGTTGGGCACGGCGGCGTAGAGGAACGTGAAGGCCAGGACCACGCCGACGAACGGCGCAATCGCGAGCAGCCGCTGTTGCACGGCACCAACGTCCGCCAGATCGGTAAACTCCGCCAGCGCCACCAGATAGGACGACAGTACCAGGGAACTCGCCACCAGGAACGGACCCACGGTGATCACCGTCCAGTAGACCATGAAACTCTGTATCGGCGAGCGTCGCTTGGCCACCCGCCAGATCCGGTTCATGGCCTTGTCGATGGCGCCCATCATGAGAATCGCGGCAGCGGTGATGCCGATGAGGCCCACGGCGGTCAGCCCGGCGGCGCGGTTGGCAAACTGCTGGATGTAGTCCTGGACCACCTCGCCGGACGCAGGGACCAGGTTATCGAACAGCCAGTCCTGCATGCGGCCGCTGAAGGCCTCGAAAACGGGGAATGCGGTCATCACCGAGAAGACCACGGCGAACAGCGGCACGATCGACAGCAGCGTTGTGTATGCCAGCGTCCCCGCGCTGTCCAGACACCCGTCCTGAAAGAATCGCCGCACCACATGGCGCAGGAACCCGGTCACCTCGGCACCGCTGTCACGCACAGCGTTCAAGAGCCGCTCACGGTCCGGAAATCGCTCACTCATGCGTCCGGCCACTGCCGTCCCTCCCCTGCATCGCCCCCGACACTGCCTCGCGCCCGATGGTCTGGCCCCGACACGCGGGGATCTGGAACACTAGTGTGGCACCCAGGGCCGGTGGCCGTCATGTCTCGCCGACGCGTTCCGCGAAGTCTCACACGTTCAAGGCGTGGTGAGTACAATGCCCCGCTCCAATACCAACACGCGCAAACCCACGGATGTGCCCATGACCACCGTCCGCGTCCTGATCCTCTACTACAGCCGCCACGGCGCCACCGCTCACATGGCCGACCAGATCGCCCGGGGCGTGGAAGCCGTCGCCCGAGCCGAAGCGCTGGTACGCACCGTCCCTGCCGTCTCGCCGGTGTCCGAGGCCACCGCACCGCCGGTGCCGAAGGACGGACCGCCCTACGCCACCCTCGATGAACTGGAGCAGTGCGACGCGCTGGCGCTGGGCAGCCCGACCCGCTTCGGCAATATGGCGGCACCGCTGAAACACTTCCTGGACGGCACCTCCGGCCAGTGGCTCAGCGGGGCCCTGGCCGGCAAGCCGGGGGCCGCTTTCACCTCCACCGGCTCGCTGCACGGTGGCCAGGAAACCACGCTGCTGACCATGATGATGCCCCTGCTTCACCACGGCATGCTGATCACCGGGCTACCCTATACACAGCCGGAACTGCACCGCACCCACAGCGGCGGCACGCCCTATGGCGCCAGTCATGTCGCCGGCAGCGATGGCGATGCCGCCCACACGGAGGACGAGGAGCGCCTGTGCCGGGCCCTCGGACAGAGGCTGGCGGTCACTGCAGCGGCACTGGCACACGGGAGACAGGCATGAACTCCGTGCGGCTGACCCACCGCCTGACCATCACCGCCCACCTTGGTCTGATCATCCTGCTTTTGAGCTGGCCTACCTGGCTGGCTCCCCCGGCAAACCCGGGACTGGTGGCGCCTCTGCTGTTACTGGCCGTGGGACCACTGGCCGCGGGGGTACGGGGCATTCTGTACGGCAGACCGTACACTTGCGCCTGGACGAGTCTGCTGTCCATGGGGTATTTCGTCCACGGTGTGGCCTACATCAACTCGCCTGATATCACCCGTTGGCTGGCCGGCGCGGAAATTGTGCTGAGCCTGCTGCTGTTCCTGGGCTGCGTCCTCTATGTACGGCTGACCCGGGATCAGGGCTGACCCCCATCACGCGCCGGGCCGAACCTCAGAGAGCCTGCCCTTCCGCCTCCAGCACCTTGCGGATGAACGGCACCGTTAGCCGGCGCTGTTCGGCCAGCGCGGCGCGATCCAGCGTCTCCAGCAGGCCAAACAGGGAACGCAGATCCCGGGGCTGTCGCCGCATCAGGTACTGGCCGGCCTCCGGAGGCAAATCCAGCCCCCGCAGCTCCGCGCGGTGGCGCAGGGCGGCCAGTCGCTGGTCGTCGTCCATGGGATGCAGCCGTTCCATCAGCCCCCACTGCAGGCGGGAGAGAAGGTCGGGGAGCTGCAGACCGATGGCCTCGGGGCGGTCCACCGCCGCCAGAAGCAGCGGTGTACCGGCATCGCGCATGCGGTTGAAGGCGTGGAACAGCGCGACCTCCCAGGCGGAATCACCGGCCACGGCCTGGATGTCGTCCAGGGCCACCAGGCCGAGCTGCTCCATGCCATCCAGAACGTCGGTGCCACCGCCGAGATCGGCCCCGAGGGGCAGATAGGCGGCCGGCACACCCTGTTGACTGCACGCACGGGCTGCCGCCTGCAGCAGGTGGCTCTTGCCGGTGCCCGGCCCCCCGCGCAGGTAAACGGACACCTCGTCCCCGGCCAGCAGGCGCTCCACGGCCGCGACGGCCTGCCGGTTGTCCCCGGCGAGGAAACTCTCCACGCTGGCAGAGTCATCCCAGCGAATGCCGAGGGGCAGCTGGATTGGCAACGATGACGATGACGGCCCCACGCGAACCTCCGGAGAGCTGGCACAGCAAGTCCGGGCCCTCGGCCCGGCCGATGGAGGCCGCCATTGTACGTCGGCCGCCGTCACTGAAACACTGAATACTAACCTTTCGGCAGCTCCTCTGGCGTTGGCAATGACGTACGGGATTTGTGTAGTCTCTGTACCGCACGACGCCGACGAGGTTTTCGATCCACACTCATACCTTGCCAGAAGGAGCCGTTCCCTTGCGCATCCGAAACCTGTTCCTGAGTGGTTCCCTGATCGCCGCGCTGTGCGCCCAGGGGGCCCTGGCCGACACGCTGGTACTGACCAACGGCGACCGCATCACCGGCACTTTCGTGGAGATTGAAGGCGGCAAGGTCAGCTTCAAGCCGGAGAATGCAGACCAGACCTTATCGTATCCCCTCGACCTGGTGGCGCAACTCCGCACCGATGACATCATTCAGGTTCTGATGGAAGACGGCACCGAGGTCAGAGGTCGGGCCGTGGAAGGCGAAGACGGCGAGATCCGCCTGGACAGCGAGCAGTTCACCGACCCGGTCACGTTCCCGGTCACCGCGATTCAGCGCGGCACCGGCCCGGACACCCCGGTGCGCCAGCCGGTCAGGACCACCGGCAATATCAGCCTGGGCGTCCGCGTCACCGACGGCAACACGCGCAGCCAGACCTATAGCGGCACCGCCGACGCGACGGTCCGCACCGACGTCAACCGCATCCGCTTCGCCGCCGACTTCAACCGTTCCGAGGAAGGCGGCGAGGAAACCGTGGACAATGCCTCCGGCTCCGTGCGCTACGATCATTTCGTCTCGGACCGGTTCTACCTCAACAGCAACGTCTCGCTAGCCCGTGACCGCTTCCGCGACCTGCGCCTGCGGTCGACGGTGGGTGTTGGCCTCGGTTACCAGTTCTTCGAGTTCCCGACGCGCAACCTCTCTGCCGAACTGGGCGTCAGCTACGTCAACGAGGATCGCTACGAGGACGAGAACGAGTCCAACCCCGCCGGCCGCTGGGGCATCGATTACGAGGAACGTTTCGCCGGCAACGGCATTCGTCTGTTCCACAGCCAGACCGGTCTGGTTAATCTCGAGGATACCGAGGACGTGGTCATCAGCAGCCGCACCGGGGTACGCTTCCCGTTCGTCATCGGCATGACGGGCACATTCCAGGTCAATGTGGACTACGAGAACCAGCCCCCGCTGGACAATCGCCGCATTGACACCGCGTACATACTCACCGCTGGCTACAGCTGGTAAGATCCGGCGATCAGGCCCGCCGGTGCCGCCATCAATGGCGGCTCCGGCGGGCCTCAGCCTCCGAACCGGAACAGGTAATCGGGACGTAGGGCGTCTCCATCGGCGTCATCATTCCCCGAAGCGTCCTCCACTTCAGTGAGCATGCGGCCGCTGCGCAGGCGCTCCAGGGTGCGGTCCGTCAGCCCCTGGATCCGCAGACGGAAATCAACTTCCCGCTCGCCGACCCGCACCGGCTCCACGGCGTCCACGTCACGCAATCCCGCCAGATACTGCGCCACCTCACCGTAGCCCCGCAGGTCGTTGATGTCCTGCACACGCAGGGTAAAACTCCCTACCGCGTCGGGGTCCGGCACACGCGCATGCAAGCTGGCCAACTGGGTCACACCCTGGTTCACGGCATCCGCGAGCCCCGCCTCAAGGTCCGGCGCCTCCACCGTCCACTCGTGGGAATCGCCTTCCCAGAACATGGCCCACCGCATACGCCAACCGTCACCCCGGCGAGCAACCCGACCAACCAGAACCGCTTCGGCGTCATACCGCTCCGAGGCGTCAACCACCGGTCCACGGAAACCACCCCAGATGTCCGAGGAGCTGACCGCACGCTGGTCCTCCAGGTCCATGAGCGGGAACAACAGCGGCAAACCCGCAGCGCTGGACGCACGGCGCAGAACGTCCTGCAGTTCACCGCTCTCATCACCACCAAGGATGCGGCGGTCACCGCCCCGGTCCATGGCCACCCAGGCGATGGTGCGGGGCCGCGCGTCCACCGACCAGATGGGCACTTCCGCCTCCACCAACCGCCCCTGGATCGCCGGACCATCGAAGCGAACCATCAGTTCCAGTCCATCATCGGTGTCGTCGTAGCCGTACCGCTGAACGAAACGCCCCGGGTCACCGAGCAAGGACGACAGATCCGGATGCTGCTCCGGCACCTCCAGCCCGGTAAGCCGCACCAATATCCCGCGCAACCCCTCCCGGGTGGCGTCATCCCGCTCATCGGCGGACTGGCTGTCCACCGCAACACGGGCATCGAACATGCTGCTGGCGCCGAACCCCAGAGCCGGGAACAGGCACAGCAGAAGCAGACACAACAACCGTTTTCCCATGAATTCCTCGCAGTTGGGGAACGCTACCGGTTCAACAACATGTCCTGAAAAGTGAATTAGCGAGACAATACCACGCCGGTCACGCCGGATGCTCAGCGCCGGCCGATGGGCTACCATACGCGCCTGATCAGGAATCACCGCCCAATGCTAGGAGAAAACGCCTTGGCTTCCGACACGACGCCATCCGGCGACGGCCTCACCTATCGCGACGCCGGTGTGGACATCGACGCCGGCAACAGCCTCGTCGACCGCATCCGCCCGGCTGTGGCCCGCACCCAGCGCCCGGAAGTGCTCGGCGGCCTGGGCGGATTCGGTGGCCTGTTCGCCCTGCCGGTGGATCGCTACCGCGAGCCGGTGCTGGTCTCGGGCACCGACGGTGTCGGCACCAAGCTCAAGCTCGCCATCGAGACCGGGCGCCACGACGGCATCGGCGTCGACCTGGTGGCCATGTGCGTCAACGACATCATCGTTTGCGGTGCCGACCCGCTGTTCTTCCTGGACTACTACGCCACCGGCCGGCTGGACGTGGACGTGGCCGCCACGGTGGTGGAGGGCATCGCCCGCGGCTGCGAGGACGCCGGCGCCGCCCTGATCGGCGGCGAAACCGCCGAAATGCCCGGTATGTACGCGGACGGCCACTACGATCTGGCGGGGTTCTGTGTCGGCGCCGTGGAGCGCGCCGACATCATCGATGGCAGCCGCGTGAACGAGGGCGACGCACTCATTGCCCTGGGCAGCAGCGGGCCCCACTCCAACGGCTACTCGCTGATCCGCAGGATAATCGAACACAGCGGCGCCGGGCTGGATCAGGAGCTGGACGGCGGCACCCTGGGATCCGCACTGATGGCTCCCACCCGAATCTATGCCCGCAGCGTCCAGGCCCTCTGCCGGCAAGTCCACGTGCGCGCCATGGCCCACATCACCGGCGGCGGCCTGCCGGAGAACCTCCCGCGGACACTCCCGGATCACTGCGGTGCGGTGATCGACCCCGACAGCTGGACCTGGCCGCCGGTATTCACCTGGCTCCAGCAGCAGGGTAACGTCGCCACCGCCGAGATGCTGCGTACCTTCAACTGCGGCGTCGGAATGGTGATGTGCGTGCCGGAGGCAGAACTGGAAACGGCGCTGGCAGCCCTGCGCAGCGCCGGCGAAAATGCCTGGCGCCTCGGTCATGTGGAACCGGCCGGCGAGGCCCGGGTCCGCTTCCAGGAGGGGGCATGAAGGCAGCACCGCTGCCGGTGGTGGTTCTGGTGTCCGGCAGCGGCAGCAACCTGCAGGCAGTGATCGACGGCCAGCGGTCCGGCGAACTGCCCATCGTCATCCGCGCGGTGATCAGCAATCGCGCCGACGCCTACGGCCTGGAACGCGCCCGGGCGGCCGGGATCACCACGGAAACCCTGGATCATCGCGAGTTCCCCGACCGCGAGAGCTACGACGCGGCCCTGCAGCAGCGCATTGACGCCCACACGCCCGGGCTGGTGGTCCTGGCCGGCTTCATGCGCATCCTCACCGACGGTCTGGTGGAGCACTTCCGCGGCCGGATGCTGAACATTCACCCATCCCTGCTGCCGGCCTTCCGCGGACTGCACACCCATCGGCGTGCCCTGGAGGCGGGCCATGAGCAGCACGGCTGCAGCGTGCATTTCGTCACCCCGGCCCTGGACGCCGGGCCGCTGATCATCCAGGGCGTTGTCTGCGTGCTCCCGGAGGACACCGAGGAGCAGCTTGCAGCCCGCGTGCAGCAGCAGGAGCATCGCATCTACCCGCTGGCGGTGCGCTGGTGCGCCGAGGGGCGCCTGCGCCTGGACGGCGACACCGCCATGCTGGACGGCCGCCCGCTGGAGGCGCCGGTGCGAATCGGACCGGAAACACCGCTGCCCGCGTAATGTCTCCTCAATGCGGGGCAACATCAGTAACCACTGCGGGAGTTCGGTATGGCCCTGAAATGCATCCACGTGGTTCTGGTGTTGTGCCTGACCAGCGGGACTCTTGCGGCACAGCCCTTCCGCGGCGGACTGCCAGCCCCGGTGGACGGCGGCACCGGGGGTGTGCTGACACCGGCACCCGGTCTGAACGGACCTACCGACGACCTCGGCGGCCGCGCGTTCATCACTCACGCCCGCCTGCGGGATTTCCAGTTCACCTCGATAGGCGCCGGCCTGGTGGTGAACGACCGCTGGGAACTCAGCGCCTCGCAGCCCAATCTCGGCGTGGGTAGCAGTGACGATGTGCGCCAGAATGTCTTCGCCGCCCGGGTGCGGCTGCTGGGGTCCGCCCGCCGGCCGCTGGCACCAGGTGCCAGCCTCGGCGTCAGCTACCGCCGCCAGAGCGATTTTGGTCTGGAAGGCAGTCTGGGTGCGGCAGAACCCCGGCGACGGGATGACTGGGACGCCCTGGCCACGGTGGGTGCGGGTCAGCGTCTCGGCGGCGACCGCGCCGTGCGCTTCCACGCCGGCGCCCGCTGGACCCGCGCCAATGCCGGGGGACTGTTCGGGTTCGGTGGCGCCGACGGCGACAGCCGTACCGTGCAACTGGAGGGCGGGATTCACGCCGCGCTCTCCCGGTCCGTCCATGTCGGCGGCGAGTACCGTCAGCAACCGGATTACCTCACGGATGATCCCGGTGACGCCTGGTGGGCTGCCTATGCGAGCTACGCGATAACGCCGGAGGTGCAATTCGGCGCTGGCTGGATGGATCTGGGTCGCATGGCCGGCGCGCCCCGCCAGGACGGACCGTTCCTGACCCTGCGCGGGGGCTTCTGAGCAGTGGATCACATCTCCCGTCAGCCGCCGTGGGAGGCTCCATCCCACCGTGCTAGCGTGTCCGCTCAATCCGGCTCAAAAAGGAGCGATGCATGACACTTGTCTCTGGCCGTCGCGGGCTTGCGGCCGTTGTCATGACCACCGTCATCGCCCTCCAGCCGTTGCGGGCCGGCAACCTCACCCTGTCGGTTACCGGCGCTGACGGAGAACCACTCCGCGACGCCGTCGCCTATGTCGAGTCCTCCGAACTGAGCGTTCGCGTCGATGACGACGCGCGCCCCGAGGGCGAGGTCGACCAGCGGAATCAGCAATTCCTGCCGCATGCACAGGCCATCCGGCGCGGCACCTCGGTTCGCTTCCCCAACAACGACCAGGTCCGCCACCACGTGTTTTCCTTCTCCGAGGCGAAGACCTTCGAACTGCGGCTGTTCGCCGACGAGGCGCCGCGACCGATTCACTTCGACACCGCCGGCGTGGTGGTCCTCGGCTGCAACATTCACGACCACATGATCGGCTATCTGCTGATCGTGGACACACCGGTATTCGGCAACGCTGACGACGACGGGGTCATCCGGCTGGACGGCGTTCCCGACGACCCGGAAGCGACCCTGCGGGTCTGGCATCCGGAGCTCGGTGAGGATGACATGGGCATGACGGTGGACATGAATGGCGACACACGCGTGGCTGCGTCCATGAATGTCACCGACACCCCACCTCCGGAGCCACGCGGTCTGCGCGATCGTCGCCGCAATCTGCAGGACCGGTTCGACTAGCGCTGTCGGTGACTCATCGGGGCAACCGCGTGATGCGAGACCAACGAGACCAAAATCCACCGCGATTCCGCACCCGCCTGATCCTGCTGCTGGTGGGGTTGCTGGTGGCTGCGCTGGGCGTGACCACCGCGGCCGTACTCACCACCAGCGCAGCCTCGATCGAAGAACAGGCCCGTGAGGAACTGGCGGTGGGTGGCCGCGTGTTCCAGTCCCTGGTGGCCGCCCGCGAGGAACAGCTCCTCGACAACGCCGAACTGCTGGCGGACGACTTCGGCTTCCGCGAAGCCGTGGCCTCCGGCGACGCGCCGACCATCGCCTCCGCCCTGCGCAACCACGGGGGGCGCATCGGCGCGGATGCCGCCATGGTTGCCTCCGTGGACGGCGACATGATCGCTGACGCCGAAGGCGAGCGGAACGCCCGGTTCCCCTTCCCCGAACTGCTGGAACGGGCGGAATCCGACGGCAAGGCCGCCGCCATCGTGGTGCTGGAGAATCGTCCGGTGCAGCTGGTACTGGTCCCGGTGCGAGCGCCACAGCACGTTGCCTGGACGGCGCTGGGTTTCGAGCTGGACGCCCCGCTGGCGCGGCATCTGGCGAATGTCACCGGGCTTGAGGTGAGCTTTGCCGTTGCCGCCCACGATGGCGCACCCTATCTGGCAAGCACGTTGCCCCAGGGCGCGCGACAGGCGTTGACCGACGCTCTGACGGGAACGTGGCCGCTGGCCATGCAGGGCGACGTTCTGCCCCTGGGCAGCAGTGACTGGTTCACTTTGACGCAGGATCTCGGCGTCGAGAACAACGTCACCGCCATCCTCCAGGGCTCCGTCGCCGCTGCCATGGCCCCATACCAGGAATTGCGCAACCAGCTACTGGCCATCGCCGGGGCGGCGCTATTGGCGACGCTCCTGGCCGGTACGCTGTTTGCCCGTCGCCTCACCCGCCCGGTGAACGCCCTGGCGGATGCCGCAGCGCGCATGGCAGCGGGCGATTACTCCACGGCGGTGGCCAGGCAGCGCGACGCCGAGTTCCGCCAGGTCGCCGACGCCTTCGACGGCATGCAGAGCGCCATAGCACAGCGCGAATCCCAGATTCTCCATCAGGCACGTCACGATCCGGTGACCGGGCTTCCCAACCGCGGCCATGCCCTGGATCTCCTGCAGGACCGCACAAACGGGGCGGCGACGGGTCAGGAACTGCTGGTTGTCGTTTTCCGTATCGCTGACTTCCGCAGCATCAACGACCAGCTCGGGCAGAGCATCGGCGATGCCGTTCTGCAGGAGATGGCCCGGCGCATCGAAACGGTGGGTGATCCGGTGCTGTTCGGCTCCCGCCTCGGTAACCGCGAATTCCTGCTGACCATCGACGGCGACACCCGGAGCTGGGACGAGGAGCGCCTGCGCGGCCTCCTGAGAACGCTGGGCGCGCCCATGCACCTGCGTGGCGTCCAGGTACAGATGAGCCTGCAGGGTGGCCTGGCCCGCTTTCCGGAACACGGCACCGACGCCGCCACCCTGCTCCGTTGCGCCGAACTCGGGCTGACGCGGGCCCGGGGCGCCGACACCGCACTGGCGAGCTACCAGCCTGGTGACGATGAAGCCCATCGCCGTCGGCTGGCGCTCATCGCCGCGCTGCCCGGCGCAGCCGAGGCGGGGCATCTGCACGCACTGTTTCAGCCACAGATCGCCCTGGACGACGGGCGCCTGCTGGGCCTGGAGGCGCTCATGCGCTGGGAGGATCCAACGCTGGGTCGCGTCCCCCCTGACGAGTTCATTCCACTGGCCGAGCAGAGCGGTCATGTGGGCACCCTGACCCGCTGGATGCTGGACCAGGCCCTGGACCAGTGCGCGCAGTGGCGTCGTGCGGGGCGTGACCTGCACGTGTCGGTCAATCTGTCCGCCCGGGATCTTGGTGATCCGGGCCTGCTTCACGCCGTGGTGCAGTCCCTGGCCACTCACGCCGTGCCTGCAGCCGCACTGGTGCTAGAGGTCACTGAGACCACGCTGACCCACGACCCCGCCACGGCGGAATCCACACTGGGGGGCCTGCGGGAGCTCGGAGTTCAGCTGGCCATCGACGATTTCGGCACCGGTTACGCCTTCCTCGGCCAGCTCAAGCGCCTTCCGGTCCACGAACTCAAGATCGACCGGGAATTCGTCATGGAGCTCAATGACGCCGATATCGCCATCGTGCGGAGCAGTATCGAGCTGGGGCACCGGCTGGGGCTGCGGGTGGTCGCCGAAGGCGTGGAAAACGCGGAGATCCAGCAAGCCCTGCGCGGATTCGGCTGCGACATCGGGCAGGGATACGGCATCGCCCGGCCGATGGCGGCGGAGGCCCTGAACACGTGGATGGCGGAACGGGACGAGAATGCGGGCCAGCCGGCCAGAGAGCAGCGTGGCGGGCGGCGTTAAGAGACGAGGCCGGAAGACAAGGCGAACCGCGATACTCACCAACACAAGGAGAACCCGTTATGGGCGGATGGGGGAGGCGTACTAGCTTCGCGCTGGCGCTGGCGGTATGCAGCGGCACGGCGACCGCCGGTGGCCAGTTACTGGCCACCGGCGGGCTGACGCAACTGGAAGGGAGCGCAGGCGGGGGCATCGTGCCCTGGGCTGTACTGGCCGGTTACGGCACTGCGGAGCAGGTCGGCGGCACCGCGTTCATCACCCACGCCAATCTGGCGGACTACCAGCTCAACGCCGCCGGCGCGGCAGTGACGTTCGGCAACCGCCTGGAGCTGTCCGCGGCGCGGCAGGTCCTGACCCAATCCCGCGGTGAGGCCCCCCTGGACAACCCGCTGCAACAGGACATCATCGGGGCGAAACTTCGGGTCGCGGGCGACCTGGTGTATACCGCCGTTCCACAGATTGCCGTCGGCATCCAGCACAAGCGCAATCGCGGCGACGACATCGGCGAGACCCTCGGCGCCGAGCGCATGGACGACTGGGACGCCTACGTCGCCGTCTCCCGCCTGTTCCTGGGTGCGGCGTTCGGCCGCAACGTGCTCCTGAACGCCACTGTTCGCGGCACCCGGGGCAACGAACTGGGACTGCTGGGCTTCGGCGGTCCGGAAAACGACAGCCGTGAGCTGCAGCTCGAGGGCTCGGCGGCGCTGTTCCTGGACCGGCGCACGGCCATCGGCTACGAGTACCGCGCCAAACCGGACAACCTCGGGCTCGGCGAATCCGACTGGCACGACGTATTCATCGCCTACTTCCCGAACAAGTCCCTGGGCGTGGCCGCTGCCCTCACCGACCTGGGCCGCATCGGCGGGCTATCCGGGCAGAAGGGGCTGTACCTCTCCGCTCAGGGAAGCTTCTAGGAGATCATCATGATCAAACGTTATAGCGCAGTAGTACTGGCGGCTCTGGCTCTGCTTCTGGGTGCCTGTACCAGCGCTCCGGAGCCGGCGGAGGACGACAGCCTGTACCAGGCCCTCGGCGAGCGGGACGGCATCGAGCGCATGGTTGAGGAGCTGCTGTTCCGCATTTCCGAGGACGCCCGGATCGTCGACCAGTTCCAGGGCATCGACGTGGCGCGTTTCGAGCGCACGCTCACCGAGCAGATCTGCGAGCTCAGCGGCGGCCCCTGCACCTACTCCGGCGACGACATGGTTACCGTGCACCGCGGCCGCGACATCACCGAAGCAGACTTCAACGCCCTGGTGGAGAACCTGATCGAGGTCATGGAGCACCAGCACGTGCCGGTGTCAGCACAGAACCGACTGCTGGCGAAACTGGCCGCCATGCGCGGGGACATCATCCGGCTGTAATGCCGGCGAGACGATCGGGCTCAGGACCGTGGCAGCGTGACACCACTCTGGCCCATGTACTTGCCGCCCCGGTCCTTGTAGGAGACCTCGCAGATCTCGTCGGATTCCAGGAACAGCATCTGCGCCACACCCTCGTTGGCGTAGATGCGCGCCGGCAACGGCGTGGTATTGGAGAACTCCAGAGTCACGTGGCCTTCCCACTCCGGCTCCAGGGGCGTGACGTTGACGATGATGCCGCAGCGGGCGTACGTGGACTTGCCCAGGCAGATGGTCAGCACCGAACGGGGAATACGGAAGTACTCCACCGTCCGTGCCAGGGCGAAGGAGTTGGGCGGGATGATGCACACGTCCGACTGCACGTCCACGAAGCTGCTCTCGTCGAACTGCTTGGGATCGACAATGGCGGAGTTGATATTATGGAAGATCTTGAACTCACCGGCGCAGCGGACGTCGTAGCCGTAGCTGGAGGTGCCGTAGGAGATGATCTTGCCCTTGTCCGGCAACTCGCGCACCTGGCCCGGCTCGAACGGCTCGATCATGCCCTCCTGGGCCATGCGCCGGATCCATTTGTCTGACTTGACGGACATTCCCAACCCCCGGAGCAAATGGCGGATTGTACCCCCACGACATTCGGGAGCCAACGCATGAGTGAACACACTCCGGAAGACGGCCCCAGGCTGCCGCCCAGACCGCAGCCGCCGGACCCTTCGGAATGCTGCAACAACAGCTGCGACCCCTGCGTGTTCGAACTCTGGGAGGATGCCGTAGACCGCTGGGAGGCCCGGTGCGAACGGATTCTGGCCCGCTGGCGGGAGCGCCACGGAGAAGACCAGGGATAAGCCGCGCACGCCGCCTGCTCCACGCTGGACCTGGCATGCCGGGGACCGTAAGGTAGAGCCGTCCCCGATACAGAATGCGCTGGGCCAAGCATCCAGCCCGACGCCCGCCCCCGCGGGCAGACAGAGGAGAACCCCATGCAAGGAACAGTGGCGCTGATCAATGCCGACGACGGCGTCGTCGCCATCAAGACGGAGCACGGCGAATACTCCATCCTCGGGGTCCTGGAAGACGACGCCCTCGCGGTGGGCGACGTGATCAGCGGCGACCTGGAGCAACTCGACTACCAGGTCATGGAGAACACCACCCGCGGGACTCAGATCTCGGTCTACGTGGAAGACACCGAGCTCTCCCTGGAAGACGCCCGGCTCAAGCTGGATTAAGGAAACCGGGACATCCTGTCACGCCTCAGCGACGAATGAACCAGCAGCGATGAATCCGCTGGTTGCGCTGGAAGTCCGGCGGGATGGACCAGTCGGTGCAGTCCTCCGCACGCAGTCCCTGCAGGGCGTCGGTGTCCAGGCGGAAACGGCGCAGGTTGGTGGAGAAGATCAATACGCCGTCCTCGCTCAGCATCCGGGCGGCCGCCCGGATGAGCCCGGCATGATCCCGCTGCACATCCAGAGTCGCCTTCATGCGCGCGGAATTTGAGAAACTCGGCGGATCCAGCAGGATCACGTCGTAGCCGGTGTCCCGCCCGTGCCCCGCGGATTCGCGGAGCCACTCCAGGCAGTCCGCATGGACCAGCCGGTGCATCCTGCCCGCGTCATGGCCGTTGGCCTCCAGGTTACGTCGTGCCCAGTCCAGGTAGGTTTTCGACAGATCGACGCTGGTGGTATGGCTGGCACCGCCGCGGGCCGCGTGTACGGTCGCCGCGCCGGTGTAGGCAAACAGATTGAGGAACGACCGGCCGGAGACGTTGGCGCCGATCCACTCCCGCACCGGGCGGTGGTCCAGGAACAGACCGGTGTCCAGATAGTCGGTGAAGTTGACCAACAGCCGCACACTGCCCTCTTCCACCGTGTAATACTGCCCCTCCTGGCCCTGGCGCTGATACTGCGCCTTCCCCTTCTGGCGCTGGCGCACCTTGAGGGTCACGTGCTCCGGTGCCACGTCCGCTGCAGCCGGCAACGCCCCCAGGGCTTGCCGCAGGCGCCGGCCGGCGTCACGGGCATCCACTGACTTGGGCGCGGCATATTCCTGCACGTGCAGCCACGAGCCCGCTTCCAGCGTCTGATAGCGATCCACCGCCAGGGCGTACTCGGGGATGTCCGCGTCGTAGAGGCGGTAACAGCTCACCCCGGTGCGTTTCAGCCAGCCCTTGAGTCTGCGCTGGTTCTTGCGCAGCCGGTTGACCAGCGGCGCCGCCGCATCGTCCTCGCCTTCGCCGGTGCCAGCGGCGGGGCTGCGATCGGCTTCCCCCAGCACGAAGCGCTCCAGGCTGCACTGGATGGGCCCGTTGCGCACCGACCAGCGGCGATCGGGCCGTAGCCCGAGCTCTGCGCCGGCACCGTTGAGCACCATGGCAGTCCAGCCGGGAAACTCCCGGCGCAGCACGTCACCAAGACGGGCGTACAACGGCACCAGGCTGGCATCACTGCCCAGACGCTCGCCGTAGGGCGGATTGGTGACCACCAGCCCCGGCGCGTTCGCCTTCGCCGGCGCCGCCAGCCGCGCCAGCTCACGCCGCTCCACGTGGACGGTACCGGTGAGATCGGCGTCGGCAATCGTCTGCAGTGCGGTGCGCACGGCCTGGGCATCGTGGTCGTAACCGATAATGGGCGGTACCTGCGGCAAGCCCTGTTCCCGCCGCTCCAGGGCCTTGTCGACAAGATCCTTCCAGCAGGCGTCATCGTGCCCCTGCCAGCCCAGGAACCCCCAGTGGGTCCGCAGCAGCCCCGGCGCCACGCCACCGGCCATGAACGCGCCCTCCACCAGCACGGTGCCTGAACCACAGAAGGGATCCACCAGCGGACCACCCGCCGCGGCGATTTCGGGCCAGCCGGCGCGCAACAGCATGGCCGCCGCCAGGTTCTCCTTGAGCGGCGCCATGCCACCCGGACGGCGGTAGCCCCGCCGATGCAGGCTTTCCCCGGACAGGTCCAGGGACAGAGTCACCGCCTCGCCCACCTGGTAGACGTGCACGCGCAGGTCGGCGTGCTCCACGTCGACATCCGGACGCTCTCCGGTGGCCGCGCGCACGCTGTCCACCAGCGCGTCCTTGACCTTGAGGCTGCCGTAGTGAGTGTGGCCGACGGCGGGCCGGATGCCGCCGAAGCGCACGGCGATGGTCGATCCGGGCCGCATGATGGCGGTCCAGTCCAGTTCACGGGCGCCGGCATAGAGTGCCTCGGCGTCGGCGGCAGCGAACCGCGCCAGCGGCAGGAGAATCCGGTTGCCCACCCGCGACCAGAGGCAGGCGCGGTACGCCAGCTCCAGGGGGCCGCTGAAGCCGACGCCACCCTGCTGACGGCTGACTTCGAGGGCGCCCAGATGAGTGAGCTCATCGGCCAGCAGCCCTTCCAGCCCGCCAGGGCAGGTGGCGACGAAATGATGCTGCTCGCTGGACATCTCAGGGGCCTCTAACTGGTCAGGCCGGCATTGTACGCGTCCGGCAGGCAGCCGGGTAACGGTGACCCGCCACCCGCGGGAGCCGATCTGGCATAATCAGGCCTTTCCGCAAGCGCAGCGAGTCGAGGTTTCATGCAACGCAAGATCCTGGTCACCAGTGCCCTGCCCTACGCCAACGGCCCCATTCACCTGGGCCACCTGGTGGAGTACATCCAGACGGACATCTGGGTGCGCTTCCAGAAGCTCCGGGGCAACCGTTGCATCTACGTCTGCGCCGACGACGCCCACGGCACTCCGATCATGCTGAAGGCCCGGGAGCTCGGGATCACGCCGGAGGAGCTCATCGAGCGGATCGGCCGGGAGCACCAGGAGGACTTCGCCGCCTTCGGCATCGATTTCGACAACTACTACACCACCCATTCCCGGGAAAACCGCGAGCTCTCGGAGCTGATCTACGAGCGCAACCGCGATGCCGGCCATATCGACAGCCGCACCATCAAACAGGCCTATGATCCAGATGAGGGCATGTTCCTGCCCGATCGCTACATCAAGGGCGAATGCCCGCGCTGCGGGGCGGCAGATCAGTACGGCGACTCATGCGAGGCCTGCGGCGCCACCTACACGCCCACGGACCTGAACAACCCCGTGTCCGTGCTCTCCGGCGCCACCCCGGAGGAACGGGAGTCCCTGCACTACTTCTTCCGCCTGCAGGATTTCGAGGACATGCTCAAGGAATGGGCCCGCGGCGGTCACGTGCAGCCGGAGGTGGCCAACAAGCTCGAGGAGTGGTTCCAGGAAGGCCTCCGCGAGTGGGACATCTCCCGGGATGCGCCCTACTTCGGCTTCAAGATCCCGGGCACCGAGGACAAGTATTTCTACGTCTGGCTGGATGCGCCCATCGGCTACATGGCCAGCTTCCGCAACTGGTGCGAGCGCAACGGCGAGGATTTCGACGCCTGGTGGAACGCGGACACAGACACTGAGCTGTATCACTTCATCGGCAAGGACATCGTCTACTTTCACGCCCTGTTCTGGCCGGCCATGCTCCACGGCGCCGGCTTCCGCAAGCCGACCAAGATCTGCGCCCACGGGTTCATGACCGTGGACGGTGCGAAGATGTCCAAGTCCCGCGGCACCTTCATCATGGCCGCGACGTATCGCCATCACCTGAACCCGGAATACCTGCGCTATTACCTGGCCGCCAAGCTGGGCAGCAACGTCCATGACCTGGACCTGAACCTGGACGATTTCACCCAGCGGGTGAATTCGGACCTGGTGGGCAAGCTGGTGAACATTGCCAGCCGCAGCGCCGGCTTCATCAGCAAGCGCTTCGACGGCACGCTGGCAAACGAACTGCCGGCACCCGAGGTCTACCGGGAGTTCGTGGCCCGCGGCGAGCAGATCGCCGAGCTGTACGAGAACCGGGAGTTCTCCCGGGTGATCCGCGAGGTCATGGCCCTGGCGGATCAGGCCAACCAGTACTTCGACGAGGCGCAGCCGTGGGTGCTGGCGAAGCAGGACGAGACGCTGCCGCAGGTGCAGGCCATCTGCACCCAGACGCTCAACCTGTTCCGTGTGCTCATGGTCTACCTGAAGCCGGTGGTGCCGAAAATCGCCGCCGAGGCGGAGGCGTTCCTGAATCTGGAGCCCCAGGACTGGCAGTCCATTCGCTCCCCGCTGCTGGGCCACAGCATCAACCGCTTCAAGGCCCTGGCAACGCGGGTGGAGCGTGCCGACGTGGATGCCGTTATCGAAGACTCGAAGGCAACCATGGCCCCGAAGGCGGAAACCGCCGCCGAATACGGACCGCTGGCGGACAATCCCATCGCCGATCCGGTGGACATCAACACCTTCGGCCAGGTGGATCTGCGGGTCGCCCGCATCGACGAGGCCGCCCTGGTGGACGGCGCCGACAAGCTGCTGCAACTCACCCTGGACCTCGGCGGCGAGACCCGCAACGTCTTTGCCGGCCTGCGCTCGGCCTACGCGCCGGAGGACCTGCGCGGGCGCCTGACAGTCATGGTGGCCAATCTGGAGCCGCGCAAGATGCGCTTCGGCGTCTCCGAGGGCATGGTCCTGGCAGCCGGTCCCGGCGGCGACGAGCTGTTCATCCTGGAGCCGGACTCGGGGGCCAAGCCGGGAATGCGGGTGAAGTAGGCAACCGTAGGGCGGACCTTCAGGTCCACCATGACGGCCTTCGATGAACCGCCTCGGCATTCAGTATCGTAGGGCGGACCTTCAGGTCCGCCGTCTCCAGACAGGCAGGCCAAGGCGGCGTATCGAAGCCTGATCGGCGGACCTGAAGGTCCGCCCTACCGGAGTCGTTGCCAAACCATGACCGAACTCGCCCTCATCCTTGTCGCCACGGTCCTGGTCAACAACTTCGTGTTGACCCAGTTCCTGGGGCTGTGTCCTTTCATGGGGGTGTCGCGGAAGGTGGAGTCGGCGCTGGGCATGGCGCTTGCCACCGGATTCGTGCTCACGCTCTCCTCCGTGGTCAGCTATCTGGTGAATACCCTCGTCCTGGCACCCCTGGGCCTGGAATACCTGCGCACCATCGCCTTCATCCTGGTCATCGCCGCCGTGGTGCAGTTCACCGAGATGATGGTGCGCTACACCAGCCCGCTGCTGCACAAGGTACTGGGCATTTTCCTGCCGCTGATCACCACCAACTGCGCCGTGCTCGGGGTCGCTCTGCTCAACGTCCAGCAACAGCACAGTTTCATCGCTTCCGCGTTGTACGGCTTCGGCGCCGCTGCCGGCTTTGCCCTGGTGCTGGTCCTGTTCGCCGGCCTCCGGGAGCGTCTGGCGGTAGCGGATGTGCCCGTCCCCTTCCGCGGCGCGGCTATCGCGCTGATCACCGCGGGCATCATGTCCCTCGCCTTCATGGGTTTCACGGGGCTGGTGCGGTTGTAGGGGGCGGCGTATCAAACCCCTGATCGGCGGACGTCGGGTAGGCCGGCCGGTTACCCGGCCGGCCCCCCACAGATCCACTCGTGCGGGTTTCCCGCAAGTGGCTCCTCGTGTGAGTGGCTTCGCTACGTGGCGCAGATCCTGGCCCGGGCGAGCGGGTAACACTCCAGGAACCGGGAGAACTCCGACCACGGGATCGCCGCCTTCTGCGAGCGCCGCGACAGCCATCGGTGCCAGGAGCGCATCGCCTGGGAGCGGACCTGGTCGATCGCTGCAAAGTTACCACGCACGCCGAAGTAGGCGTAGTGGCCCCGGAGTCTGCGGTTCAGGGCTTGCCACTGCTCAACCACGGGGTGATGCCGCATCACACAGCACCAACGATCGATTGCATGCATGGCCCGGCGCAGCCGATCCCGCGCCGTCTTGCGCTTGACCACCCAGCGCCCTCGCCTCGACCGCCCCCAGTAGTGGGTGAAGCCGAGAAAATCGAAGGTCTCCGGGTGCGGTCCTCCGCCCGATCCGGGCCGGTCGAACCGCACAACCCGGGTCTTCTCCGGGTGGAGTTCCAGCCCGTAGCGCGCAAAACGCTTGGGCAGCACCTCCATCACCCGCCGGGCATCGCTCTCGCAGGCGAACACCAGCAGCGCATCGTCGGCAAAACGCACCAGGTGCGCCTCACCGCGCAACCGGGGCCGGACACTGTCCTCGAACCACGTATCCAGCACCTCGTGGAGGAAAATGTTGGCGAGCATCGGCGAGATCACCCCGCCCTGCGGGTGCCCCGCCAGGCTGGCGCCACTGCCCTTCCTCCAGCACGCCGGCGTTCAACCATTTGCCGATCAACCGAACCAGCACGCCGTCACGTACCCGCCGACGCAGCACCTCCCGCAACAGACCATGGTCGACCCGGTCAAAGAACTTGCGCACGTCAAGATCAATCACCCAGCCACCGCCCATCGCCATCAACGGCCGCCAGACCGCCTGCAGCGCCTGGTGCGCCGAGCGTCCCGGGCGGAAGCCGTACGAGCCCTCGTGGAACTCCGGCTCGTAGACCGCCTCCAGCACCATCGCCACCGCCCGCTGGAGCACCTTGTCCTCAAACGTCGGAATGCCGAGCGCTCGGCGCTCGCTCCCGTCACCCTTGGGGATCGAGGTGCCCCGCACCGGCGGCGCCCGGTACGCCCCGGACTTCGCCCGCTCCAGCAGCGAGCTCAGGTTCGCCTCAAGCTCCTCGCCGTAGGCGGCACCCGTGCGGCCATCAACGCCCGGCGCCCCGTCCTTGCGCGTGCGTCGATACGCCTCACGCAACCACGCCTCGTCAATGTGATGGGCCAACGTCAAAAGCGGCCTGTCCGGAAGACGCCGCGCCAGATCCGCTATCTGTTGGCATCGCGTTGAGATGAGATCAGAGTCCAATGCCTCCGCCATCGGTCCCTCCAACAGCTCCACTCACACGGTCTCCCCTTCCCCTTCACCGGGTCCGCTGGGGCGCGTTCCCCGGCTGCTCCGGTACTATGGGAGACTCCGACTGCCTGCCGCCCGTCTGGCACCGCTCTGGCTGTCCTCGCAGCACCATACCGCCGCAGCGCCCTCAGCCTTCGCTCCAGCAGCAGGAGGACGCTCCCACCACTGGCCCGGACTGCGGATCAGCGGTCGCCCGCACCGTCTACTTCTTAGGCGGAGACGACAGGCCCTCCCAGGTTCCTGGGGGACCCCAGTGTGCCCATGCCCCGCTCTCGGACCCCGGCGGGCACACCACACCAGGCCTCTACAGTGCAGCGTTACTGCCTTCCGGTCTTCAGACACCGTCGGCACCCACAATGTCGCGGATTTCGGGGCTCAATCACGCAGCCTGGACACTCGCTGTCTACGCTTCACCACAGCAGTTACCCACTGCAGCGCAAGACTCGCTTCCGGCTGGTGGCCAACCTCTACCGGGCGGGCTCAACGGCCCGCTGGGTCCCTCTCGCAATTTCATGGCCGCCTCCATGCCACCAATCCCAAGCGACCAGGCTTCGCCTGGCGCTCCTGAAGGTCCGCCCTACGCCGCCGGCCCGCTTGGAACGGCGCGTGTAGGAGCGGCGCAAGCCGCGACCATCCCAGAGCGCTCGATGCCGGACGAACCAAGGCACCCACCATCAAGCTGGCACGGCCGCTGATCGGGTGATTCGGTCACGGACCGTCTCCAGCCATGGACGGCTGGAGACGAGCCTACAGGGACGTACTTGCGGCGTGTCCGTGACCGGATTACCCGATCAGCGGCCCCGGATCGAAGGCACGGATCCGACGGTGAGACAATCCTCCTTGCCCTGGGATGGTCGCGGCTTACGCCGCTCCTAAGGTGGCGCGACGGGATCAATGGATGCTCCGGGATGGTCGTGGCTGAAGCCGCGCCCACAACATGCCATCATAGGGGATTGAATCCGGTAGCATCGACGCACTCTGATGGCAACGGCAATCCTGGCAATCGGCATCCTGGCCGCAGTGTTCGGCCTGATCCTCGGCTATGCCGCCGTGCGACTGCGGCCCGAGTCCGATCCGGTGGTGGAGCAGATCGATGCCCTGCTGCCGCAGACCCAGTGCGCCCAGTGCGGCTACCCGGGGTGCCGGCCCTATGCCGAGGCCATTGCCAGCAGCGCGGCGGAGATCAACCAGTGCCCGCCCGGCGGGGAGAAGACCATCCGCGACCTGGCCCACCTGCTGGACCGTGAACCGTTGCCGCTGAACGCCGAATACGGCGAGGCCAAGACCCAGGCCACCGTTGCCTGGATCGACGAGAGCCGGTGCATCGGCTGCACCCTGTGTATCCAGGCCTGCCCCGTGGACGCCATCATCGGCGCCCAACGCCAGATGCACACCGTGGTGGAAGAGCTTTGCACCGGCTGCGACCTCTGCGTCGACCCCTGTCCGGTGGACTGCATCCACATGGTCCCCGTGCAGACCACCACCCGCAACTGGCGCTGGCCCCTGCCGGACAACACCCCCGACCGCATGGCCTCCTGATGACAACGGCATGAGCATCGGTGACCTGTTCGGCTTCCCCGGCGGTATCCGCCTGGCGGGGTACAAGGAGGCGTCCACCGATGCCCCGGTGATGGAGCTGCCCCTGCCGGAGGAACTGGTCGTGCCACTGGGCCTGCACGGAGGGGATGCTGCGGAAGCCCTTGTTTCAGCGGGTGACCGCGTCGCCCGGGGCACCTGCATCGGCCGCCCGCCGGGCGACTTCGGCGTCAGCGTACACGCGCCCTCCTCCGGCATGGTGACGGTGGTGGAACCGCGCCCGGTGCCGCACCCCTCCGGTCTGCCGGAAACCTGCATCGTCCTCGCCACCGACGGCGAAGACCGCACCGATCCGGACGCGTACCCGCCCCTGCCGGAGTGGCAGGCCATGGACCCCACCACCCTGCTGGAGCGCATCGCGGGCTGCGGCGTCGCCGGCCTCGGCGGCGCCGCCTTCCCCACCACCGTCAAACTGACCCCGCCGGCCGACTGCGCCATCGGAACCCTGATCATCAACGCCATCGAGTGCGAGCCGTGGATCACCTGCGACGACATGCTGCTGCGGGAACGGGCGGACGACGTGGTCACCGGGGCGCGGATCATGGCGCACATTCTCGACGCCGACCGCACCGTGATCGCCCTGGAGGACAACAAACTGACCGCCCGGCAGGCGCTGGAACAAGCGGTGGAACAGCAGGGCGCGACCACCATCGAGATTGTTCGGGTTCCCGTGATCTACCCGGCCGGCGGCGAAAAGCAGCTCATCCATACCCTCACCGGCCGCGAGGTCCCTTCGGGTGGCCTGCCGGCGGAAGTGGGCGTGCTCTGCCACAACGCCGGCACCGCCGCCGCCACGGCGCGGGCCGTGTGCCAGGGCGGACCGCTCACCGAGCGCATAATTACTGTGGCCGGCACCGGCATCGGTGCGCCCCGCAACCTGCGGGTGCGCCTGGGGACATCGGTTCGCACCTTGCTGGAAGCCACTGCCACGAACCCTGACAGCCTGACCCGGCTCATCGTCGGCGGCCCCATGATGGGATTCACCCTGGAGACGGCCGACGTCCCGGTGACCAAGGGGTTCAACTGCCTCCTGGCCACCACGGAGGAGCCAGACGCAGCGCGGGAGCCCGCCATGCCGTGTATCCGGTGCGGCGACTGCGCCGAGGTCTGCCCCATGACTCTGCAGCCGCAGCAGCTCTACTGGCACGCCCGCGCCCGGGACTTCGATGACCTTCGCCGGAACGGGCTGTTCGACTGCATCGAGTGCGGCGCCTGCGCCTACGTGTGCCCCAGCCATATCCCGCTGGCGGGAATCTACCGCCACGCCAAATCCGCCATTCGCGCCGCCGACCAGGAGCAGCAGGAGGCAGAAGCCGCCCGCCAGCGCTACGCGTTCCGGCAGGCGCGTCTCGAGCGGGAACGCCGAGAACGAGAAGAGCGCCGACGGCGCAAGAAGAAGGCCCTGCAAGGTGATACGGAGACAACCGGCAAACCCGACAAGAAGGCGGAAATTCAAGCCGCCATCGCCCGGGCCCGGGACAGGAAACGCGGGGGCGGTGGCGACCAATGAGCCTGCAAAGCGGACCCGCGCCCCATATCCATGCCGGTACCAGCGTCTCCCTGGTGATGCGCCGAGTGCTCTACGCGCTGGTTCCGGGCGTCGCCGCCATGACGCTGCTGTTCGGCTGGGGTGTGCTGGTGAACGTGCTGGTGGCCGTTTTCGCCGCCGTGGCCACGGAGACGGCCATGCTGCGCCTGCGGGGGCGCCCGGTGCGGCTGTTCCTGAGCGACTGGAGCGCGATCGTTACCGCCGTGTTGCTGGCCCTGGCCCTGCCACCGCTGCTGCCTGCCTGGATAACCGTCCTGGGTGTGGCCTTCGGCCTGGTGTTCGGCAAGCATCTCTACGGCGGCCTGGGCTACAACCCCTTCAACCCGGCCATGGTGGGCTACGTGGTGCTGCTCATCGCCTTTCCCCAGGCCATGACCCAGTGGCTACCGCCCACGCTCATGGCCGACACCACGCTCGGGCCGCTGGAGACGCTGCGTGCCATGCTCACCGGCGGGCTGCCAGAGGGGCTCAGCGTCGATGCCATCACTCACGCCACCCCGCTCGACCATGTGCGCACCGAGCTCGGCGACGGACTGACCATCGGCGAGCTGCGCGGCGGGCCGCTGTTCGGGGTGTTTGCCGGTAGCGGCTGGGAGTGGATCAACCTGCTGTTCCTGGCCGGCGGTGCCTGGCTGCTGTGGATGCGGGTGATCCGTTGGCAGATCCCGGTGGGCGTGCTGGCCGGCATGGCCGTGCCGGCGCTGGTGTTCTGGGTGGCCAATCCTGATCAGCACCTGTCACCTCTGTTCCACCTGCTGAGCGGTGGCGCCATGCTGGGCGCGTTCTTCATCGCCACGGATCCCGTATCCGCGGCCACGACACCACGGGGGCGACTGTTGTTCGGCCTGGGGATCGGCCTGCTCGCCTGGATCATCCGCACCTGGGGCGGCTATCCCGATGGCATCGCCTTCGCCGTATTGCTCATGAACATGACCGTACCTCTGCTGGACCGCTACACCCGACCGCGGATTTTCGGCCACGGCGGAGGTACTTCGTGAGTCTGCCGGCGGAACTGTTGCGCACCATGGCCCGGGCCGTGGGGCTGCTGGTGGCCGTGGCGGTGGCCGGGGTGGCGGTGGTGAGCTTCACCCATCTGCAGACCCGGGAGCACATCGACACCCGCCAGCACGAGCAGACGCTGCGGCAGCTGGACGCGGTCCTCCCGGCGGCCGCCTATACCAACAACCCGGCCGAGGAGACCATCACCATCGACGACGGCCGGCTGGGGACCGATGAACCGGTGACCGTCTACCGCGCCCGCCACAATGGCGAGCCGGTGGCCGTCATCCTGCCGGTCACGGCCCCGGACGGCTACAGCGGTCCCATCGAACTGCTGGTGGCCATCCGCGCCGATGGCAGCGTGGCCGGCGTGCGGGTGCTGAACCACCGGGAAACACCGGGCCTGGGGGACGCCATTGAATCGGCCCGCAGCGACTGGCTGGAGGGATTCGAGGATCGCAGCCTGGGCGATCCACCCCGGGAGGGCTGGACAGTCCACCGGCGGGGTGGTGAGTTCGACGGCATCAGCGGGGCCACGATTACCGCCCGGGCCGTGATCCAGGCCGTCGCCCGGGCGCTGGATGTCTTCGAGGACCGGAGGGACGAACTGCTCGGGGAACGCCGGGAGTCCGGGGACACGTAGCACCCGTAGGGCGGACCTTCAGGTCCGCCGCTCGGGCTTCGATTGAGCCACCTTGGCTTGCATGTCTTGCACAGCGGACGTCGGGTAGGCCGGCCGGTTACCCGGCCGGCCCCCACAGATCCACTCGTGCGGGTTTCCCGCAAGTGGCTCCTCGTGTGAGTGGCTTCGCTACGTGGCGCAGATCCTGGCCCGGGCGAGCGGGTAACACTCCAGGAACCGGGAGAACTCCGACCACGGGATCGCCGCCTTCTGCGAGCGCCGCGACAGCCATCGGTGCCAGGAGCGCATCGCCTGGGAGCGGACCTGGTCGATCGCTGCAAAGTTACCACGCACGCCGAAGTAGGCGTAGTGGCCCCGGAGTCTGCGGTTCAGGGCTTGCCACTGCTCAACCACGGGGTGATGCCGCATCACACAGCACCAACGATCGATTGCATGCATGGCCCGGCGCAGCCGATCCCGCGCCGTCTTGCGCTTGACCACCCAGCGCCCTCGCCTCGACCGCCCCCAGTAGTGGGTGAAGCCGAGAAAATCGAAGGTCTCCGGGTGCGGTCCTCCGCCCGATCCGGGCCGGTCGAACCGCACAACCCGGGTCTTCTCCGGGTGGAGTTCCAGCCCGTAGCGCGCAAAACGCTTGGGCAGCACCTCCATCACCCGCCGGGCATCGCTCTCGCAGGCGAACACCAGCAGCGCATCGTCGGCAAAACGCACCAGGTGCGCCTCACCGCGCAACCGGGGCCGGACACTGTCCTCGAACCACGTATCCAGCACCTCGTGGAGGAAAATGTTGGCGAGCATCGGCGAGATCACCCCGCCCTGCGGGTGCCCCGCCAGGCTGGCGCCACTGCCCTTCCTCCAGCACGCCGGCGTTCAACCATTTGCCGATCAACCGAACCAGCACGCCGTCACGTACCCGCCGACGCAGCACCTCCCGCAACAGACCATGGTCGACCCGGTCAAAGAACTTGCGCACGTCAAGATCAATCACCCAGCCACCGCCCATCGCCATCAACGGCCGCCAGACCGCCTGCAGCGCCTGGTGCGCCGAGCGTCCCGGGCGGAAGCCGTACGAGCCCTCGTGGAACTCCGGCTCGTAGACCGCCTCCAGCACCATCGCCACCGCCCGCTGGAGCACCTTGTCCTCAAACGTCGGAATGCCGAGCGCTCGGCGCTCGCTCCCGTCACCCTTGGGGATCGAGGTGCCCCGCACCGGCGGCGCCCGGTACGCCCCGGACTTCGCCCGCTCCAGCAGCGAGCTCAGGTTCGCCTCAAGCTCCTCGCCGTAGGCGGCACCCGTGCGACCATCAACGCCCGGCGCCCCGTCCTTGCGCGTGCGTCGATACGCCTCACGCAACCACGCCTCGTCAATGTGATGGGCCAACGTCAAAAGCGGCCTGTCCGGAAGACGCCGCGCCAGATCCGCTATCTGTTGGCATCGCGTTGAGATGAGATCAGAGTCCAATGCCTCCGCCATCGGTCCCTCCAACAGCTCCACTCACACGGTCTCCCCTTCCCCTTCACCGGGTCCGCTGGGGCGCGTTCCCCGGCTGCTCCGGTACTATGGGAGACTCCGACTGCCTGCCGCCCGTCTGGCACCGCTCTGGCTGTCCTCGCAGCACCATACCGCCGCAGCGCCCTCAGCCTTCGCTCCAGCAGCAGGAGGACGCTCCCACCACTGGCCCGGACTGCGGATCAGCGGTCGCCCGCACCGTCTACTTCTTAGGCGGAGACGACAGGCCCTCCCAGGTTCCTGGGGGACCCCAATGTGCCCATGCCCCGCTCTCGGACCCCGGCGGGCACACCACACCAGGCCTCTACAGTGCAGCGTTACTGCCTTCCGGTCTTCAGACACCGTCGGCACCCACAATGTCGCGGATTTCGGGGCTCAATCACGCAGCCTGGACACTCGCTGTCTACGCTTCACCACAGCAGTTACCCACTGCAGCGCAAGACTCGCTTCCGGCTGGTGGCCAACCTCTACCGGGCGGGCTCAACGGCCCGCTGGGTCCCTCTCGCAATTTCATGGCCGCCTCCATGCCACCAATCCCAAGCGACCAGGCTTCGCGTGGTCCACCCTACAGGTCCGCCAACTCCGCTACAATACGCTCCGGCACCGGAGCACGACCCGATACCCCATGGCCGATACCGACTACAAGCACCTCGCCCGCGAAGGCCTGTGGACCAACAACCCTGGCCTAGTGCAGCTGCTGGGCCTGTGCCCGCTGCTGGCGGTGAGCAACACCACGGTGAATGCCCTGGCCCTGGGGCTTGCCACCACGCTGGTGCTGCTGGGGTCCAACGTCACCGTGTCCCTGATCCGCCACGCGGCACGGCCGGAGATCCGCATACCGGTGTTCGTGCTGATCATCGCCTCGTTTGTCACCATGGTGGAACTGGTGATGAACGCCTTCTTCCACGAACTGTTCCTGATCCTGGGGATATTCATCCCGCTGATCGTCACCAATTGCGCCATTCTCGGCCGCGCCGAGGCGTTCGCCTCACGCATCACCCCCGGTCCGGCTGCCTTCGACGGTCTGATGATGGGAATCGGCTTCACCGGCGTACTGGTGGCCCTGGGTGCCATGCGGGAGCTGCTGGGGCACGGTTCGCTGCTGCGCGACGCCCACCTGCTGTTCGGCGCCCCCGGCCGGGCCATGAGCCTGCAAGTGGTGCCCGTGGATCAGGGTTTCCTGCTGGCGCTGCTGCCACCGGGCGCCTTCATCGGCCTCGGGCTGCTACTGGCATTGAAGAACGCCATCGACGGGCACCTGGAGCGGCGCGCCGCCGCCGACGTTCCGGTGGACAAACCGGCCACCGGCCTGCAGAGTTCCTGACCTTCGCCCCCTGTGATCAAGATTCCTCGCTACCATGAACAAGGAAAAACGCGCAGACATCTTCCGGCGCCTGCGGGAAAACAACCCGGGCCCCACCACCGAACTGCACTACAGCACGCCGTTCGAGCTCCTGGTGGCCGTTGTGCTGTCTGCCCAGGCCACCGACCGCGGCGTCAACAAGGCCACCGCCAATCTGTTCCCGGTGGCCAGCACACCCGAAGCGATCCTGGCGCTGGGCGAAGACGGCCTGAAGGAGCACATCAAGACCATCGGCCTGTTCAACAGCAAGGCGGCCAACATCATCAAACTCTGCCGCATGCTGGTGGACCGACACGGCGGCGAGGTTCCTCGCACCCGCCAGGAGCTCGAGGCGTTACCCGGGGTCGGGCGCAAGACGGCCAATGTCATCCTCAACACGGCCTTCGGCGAACCCACCATGGCAGTGGATACGCACATCTTCCGGGTCGCCAATCGAACCGGCCTGGCACCGGGGAAGAACGTGCGGGAAGTGGAGGACCGGCTCATGCGCTGGACGCCCCGGGAATTCCTCCAGGACGCCCACCACTGGCTGATCCTGCACGGACGCTACGTCTGCGTGGCGCGCAAGCCGCGCTGCGGGGCCTGCGTCATCCATGACCTGTGTGAGTACCGGGACAAGACCGAGGCGTAGCTCTTGCGGTCGGCCCCGGGGGAAATTCATCGATCATCCGGGGCGTCAAACTTCTCCGGACGCAGCACCTCCACGTCCTCCAGGTACAGGACCATGGCGAAATCTTCGAAGTAGTCCCGATGCAGGCGCGTGGAAATCTGTCGGGCCACGGCCTCCTCGCAGATCACCTCCAGGCGGATATTGCCACCGGTCTCGAAATCCGCCGAGCGCAGCCCGCGCTCGCCCTGACCGCGCGCCTCGGTGATCGTGTAACCCCGAGCTCCCGCTTCCATGGCGCAGCGAACGAGCTGGCGCTCCAGGGCCTGTTCAGTGATCACGGTCAGCAGCTTCCGGTTCATGGCTTCAGCCTCCTGCCCCGGGGTAGACGGCGCTCAACACCGCATAATACAGCGGAACCCCCACCAGCACATTGAAGGGGAACGTGATCGCCAGCGACGCCGTCAGCGAAAGCCCGGGATTCGCCTCCGGGACGGACAGGCGCATGGCGGCCGGTGCCGCAATATAGGAGGCGCTGGCCCCGAGCACCGCCAGCAGCAGGGCACCGCCCAGGCTCATGGCCATGAGCCACGCGAACACGGCGCCGACTGCCGCCCCCAGGAGCGGAAAGCCCAGCGCGAACGCCAGCAGGAAGGTGCCATGGCGCCGGATGGCACCGGACTGTGAGGCCGCGACCAGCCCCATTTCCAGCAGGAAAAGCGCCAGGAATCCCTTGAAGGCGTCGATGAACAGTGGTTCCAGATCGCTGATGCCCTGGCGCCCGACCAGCAGTCCGATGAGCAGGCCACCCAGAAGGAGCACCACGCCTTTGCCCAGGAACACCTCGTGGAGCACGTCAGACCACCCGTTCTGCGGCCGCAGCCCCCGCACCAGGACAATACCGAGCAGGATGGCCGGCACTTCCAGCACCACGACGAACGCAGCGGAGTAGGCCTCGTAAGAGATGCCCACAGTGTCCAGGAAGGCCACAGCCACGGCATAGGTGCCGACACTGACGGAGCCATAGTGGGCAGCGATGGCGGCGGCATCCGAGCGGGGCAATCCGCGGGACAGCCGCAGCAGGCCGAAAGCGATCAGGCCGAGGACGACCCCCATCACCAGCACTGCGCCCAGCCGCGGCAGAATCTGCAACAGATCCGCCTCCGCCAGCTCCACGCCGCCCTTGAGGCCGATGGACAGCAGCAGGATCACTGTCAGCAGCTCATACACCGCCGACGGCAGGCGCATCTCTGCACGCAGCAGCCCCGCGCCGAAGCCCAGAATGAAGAACAGGATCACCGGATCCAGCTGCAAGACGCCCCCCGCTCCTGCATGTACCCGGCAGAATCCTAGCATGCTAGGGTACGGCGTACGTAGATACCGCATCGCATTACCACTTCCGGAGCACCATGTTCTCCAACGACCGCGCCACCCTCCGACGCCAGTACCTGGATGCCTGGCGCAAGTACCGCGATGGCGAACCATGCACACCGCTGGAGACCATGATCGGCACGGTGGTCGCCGAGCATCCCGAATACCACGCCCTGCTGGAGGATCCGGACCAGGCGGTGGATGCGGACTGGCAGCCGGAGGGCGGTGCCACCAATCCGTTCCTGCACATGGGCCTGCATCTGGCACTGCGGGAACAGGTTGCCGGGGACCGCCCGGCCGGCATACGCGCCGTCCACGAGCGGCTCACCCGGAAACTGGGCGATCACCTGGACGCCGAACACCGCATGATGGAGCCGCTGGCCGAAGCCATGTGGAACGCGCAACGCAGTGGCGGCATGCCCGATGAACAGGCCTACCTCGCCGCCCTGCGGGGACTGGTGCCGCGGACGACATAGAACAAGGCAATCGTCAAGCGTTATCCTTTACCCGTTTGCCCTCGCACCGGTACAATGGAAGGTTCATTCAAAGTCAGAGGTTCTCCCTAATGCAGATTGCTAAGGACAAGGTCGTTGCCATCGACTACACCCTGAAGGACGACGACGGCAGCGTCCTGGATACGTCCGAGGGCAAAGAGCCGCTTGCGTACCTGCACGGTTCCGGCAACATCATCCCCGGCCTGGAGAAGGCCCTGGAAGGCAAAGCTCAGGGCGACGAAGTGAACGTCCAGGTTCCGCCGGAAGAAGCCTACGGCGAGCGGCGCGACGACCTCCAGCAGGTGGTGCCGCGGAGTCTCTTCCAGGGCGTGGACGAGCTCCAGGTGGGCATGCAGTTCCAGGCCCAGTCCGAAGGCGGTGAGCAGATCGTTACCATCGCGGGTATCGACGGCGACGACATCACTGTGGACGCCAATCACCCCATGGCCGGCGTGCCGCTGAACTTCGAGGTCAAGGTCGTGGAAGTCCGCGAGGCCACCGACGAAGAGAAAGAACACGGGCACGCGCACTAAGCGCGACCACCGGGTTTACCAGAGGGTGCGGCGTCCCCGGGGCGCCGCACTTTTTTGGGCAGCTACTTGATAAAGCGTTGCTGCACGCGGCGGAACAGGTCCGTATCGGCGCGATTGAGCCATTCGAAGGCCACCATCTCCCGGGTCACCACCCGAACCCCCTCGCCGCGCATCCGCTCCAGGGCCATTTCCGTATCCACGGGACGGCGGCTTGATACGGCGTCGGCGACCACATAGACCTCGTAGCCGCTGCGGACCAGCCCCAGGGCGCTTTGCATCACGCACACGTGCGCCTCGGTGCCGGTGATCACGATCTGACGACGCCCCAGCCCGGCGAGTTGCCGGCGGATGGCATCAGACTCCATACATGAAAAGTGCACCTTTTCCATCAGCTCGTCGTCCAGCACCAGGGCGCGCGTCGCTGCAACCGTGGGTCCCAACCCCTGTGGATACTGCTCGGTCAGACGCACCGGCAGGTCCACCTCGCGGGCCACCTTGATCAACCATCCCACATTCTCGATCACGCGCTCGCTTTCATGGATGGCCGGCGCCAGCTTCTCCTGGACATCCACCACCAGCAGACACGACTGTTCCGCGGAAATCAGCACTGGTTTCTCCCTCTGTTCTGAAGCGACGCCACCCAGCAACGGTTCATGGGTGTTGCATGCGATAAACCGCCGAGAGCTGTTCGGCTCCCGTAAGCGTGACGCCGAGATCGGACAGTCGTCCATTGGCGAGCCGATAGATCCAGCCATGCACGGCGAGCGCCTGGCCCCGGGCCCAGGCATTCTGCACGATCGTGGTCAAGGCAGTGTTATAGACCTGCGCCACAACATTCAGCTCGCATAAGCGGTCGACCCGGGCTTCCCCCTCCATCGCCTCGACAGCTTCCCGGTTGTGCTGCCACACGTCCTTGATCTGTCCCAGCCAGGCGTCGATCCGGCCATGCTGCTGATCGCCAAGAGCTGCTTTAACGCCGCCGCAACCGTAATGCCCGCAAACAATCACGTCCCGCACCTGCAGTACGTCAACCGCGTACTGCAGCACTGCCATGCAGTTGAGGTCGGTGCCGGAGACAACGTTGGCAATGTTCCGGTGGACGAACATCTCACCCGGCCCGAGATCCACCATCTGCGTGGCGGGCACCCGGCTGTCCGCGCAGCCGATCCACAGGTAGCGTGGCGCCTGCCCCTCGGCCTGGCGCCTGAAGTACTCCGGGTCCTCGGCCTGCATGCGTTCCGCCCAAGCCCGGTTGGCCTCGAGCAGCACCTCAGGGGGAGGACCGTGATCGTCTGCGTGAGAGCACATGGACTCGGGTTCCTCAGTCAGAGCGCCGTGTGTCCTGGCCGATCCACTGCACCTGGTAGAGATCCAGCCGCCGATCCTGATAGTTGCGCACCGAGCCCTGGTAGCGCATTTCGCGGAGCTTATCCAGGTCCAGATCCACGATCAGCGTCATTTCCGTGTTCGGCGTGGCCTCGGACACCACGGCATCGTGGGGGAAGGCGAAGTCCGAGGGCGAGAACACGCCGGACTGGGAGTACTGGATGTCGACGTTCTCCACGTTGGGCAGGTTGCCGACGCTGCCGGTGATGGCGACGTAGCACTCGTTCTCGATGGCGCGCGCCTGGGCGCAGTGGCGCACCCGCTGATAGCCGTTCTTGGTGTCGGTCCAGAACGGCACGAACAGGATGCGCATGCCCTGCTCCATGAGTACCCGGGAGAGCTCCGGGAACTGCACGTCGTAGCAGACCAGGATGCCGATCTTGCCCACGTCGGTGTCGAATACGCGCAGGCCGTCACCACCCCGCAGGCCCCAGTAACTGCGCTCATCCGGGGTGATGTGCAGCTTGTGCTGGGTCTCCCAGCTACCATCGCGGCGGAACAGGAAGGAGACGTTGTTCAGCTCCTTGTCCCCGTACACGGGCATGCTGCCGCCGATGATGTTGATGTTGTAGCTCACTGCGAGAGCCAGCATCCCTTCCCGGATCTCGTCGGTGTACTGGGCCAGGCCGCGGATGGCTTCAGCGGGGTTGTCCTGGTTGAAGTTCGACAGCAGCGGCGCGTTGAAGAACTCCGGCAACATGATGAAATCGGCGTTATAGCCGGCCAGGGCGTCGACGAAGAACTCCACCTGCTGCATCAACTCTTCCACCGAGTGCATGGAGCGCATCTGCCACTGCACTGCGCCCACACGCACGACGCTCTTCTCACCGCCGATCAGCGGTTTCTCGTCCTCTTCCTGGTAGAAGATGTTGTTCCACTGCACCAGAGTGGCAAAGGCCTTGGAGTCCCTGTCCTCGGGGAGATAATTGGTAATCACCCGGCGGACGTGGAAGTCATTGGCCAGCTGGAAGCTCAGGATGGGATCGTAGATCTCCTGGCGCTTCACCAGCTCGATGTACTCCTCCGGCTTCATCTCGTCGGCGTATTCGGTATACCCGGGGATGCGGCCACCGGCGACGATGGAGCGGCAGTTCAGCTTGCGGCACAGCTCCTTGCGGGCATCATACAGCCGCCGCCCCAGGCGCATCCCTGAATACTTGGGGCTGACGAAGATATCCACGCCGTAGAGCACATCGCCGTTGGGATCGTGGGTGGTGAAGTAGCCATTGCCGGTAATCTGATCATAGGTGTGGCGATCACCGAACCGGCGGTAGTCGACCATCAGGGTCAGCGCGCCAGCGACGACCTTGCCGTTGTCCTCGACACAGATCTGCCCATCGGGGAACCGGTTGAGCTGGGCGTTGAACTGCTTGCGTGTCCACGGCCCCATGGAGGGGTAGACTTCCTCCATGATCTCCCGGATGTCTTCGTAGTCGTCCGGCTTGAGATTACGCAGACTCAGGCGATGCTCGTCGGTGTCTTCCTGCAGTTCGCGGGGATCACGGGTCTCGGTCATGACTGCTCGGGTACTCCGGCGCCGAAGCGCGTCAGGGAACGGCCCCGGCCGCGTGTGTCGCGGCCGGACCGGCGTCGACGGCCGCTGCCGTCAGAGGTGTTTCAGGGCCGCCTCGTAGTCAGGCTCCTGAGAGATTTCCGGGACCTGCTCCGTGTGCAACACACGGGCATCCTCGTCCAGCACCACCATGGAACGCGACAGCAGACCGGCCAGCGGCCCGTCGGCCATGGCAATGCCATAATCCCGGCCGAATTCCGGAGTGCGGAAGCAGGAGACCGGCACCACGTCCTCGATGCCCTCGGCGCCGCAGAAACGCGACTGCGCGAACGGCAAATCCGCGGAGACGCACAGGACCACCGCATTGTCCCGTTTCGCGGCTTCCTCGTTGAACCGCCGCACCGACTGCGCGCACACGGGCGTATCAATGCTCGGGAAGATGTTCAGCACCACCTTCTTGCCCTTGAGATCGCTCAGGGCCAGACTGGAGAAGTCCGTTCGGGTCAGCGTGAACTCCGGCGCCGGGGCGCCCAGTTCCGGGAGTTCACCGACGGTCTGCACCATGGTGCCGCGCAACGAGATCTGTGGCATCGATCGAGTCTCCTGTCCAGTTTCAGTGTTGGCTGTATTTTCAGTCGCGAAAGTTCGACCAGGCCTTGCGAAAGCCTTCGTCGAGTTCGTTCCACGCCTTCTCGGCGCGCTTGCGGAAATCGTCCCAGACGTCCTCACCGGCGCGTTCCATCTCCTTCATCCGTTCCCGGGCCTCTTCCCGGCGCTGGCGTAACTCCTCGATCTCGGCCTCGTAGCGCAGTCGCGCGTCCGCCTGCGCCTCCTGCGCCTTAGCCTCCAGTCGCGCCAGTTCGGCGTTCCACTGATCGAGCTGAGCCTTGAACTTTTCCAGATACTCGTCACGCTTCGCCATGGGCCACCTCCGTCGCCACGTCGCCAGATGGAGCACTGTCGCATCTCCCGGGGAGAAACGCGACACCACACTCAGCGTAACAAGGGTACTCACTTTGGTACGGGAATGACCAATCCTCGATGCCCGATCAGGGGGATCAGGGGTCAGACACGACCATGAACCAGAAGATGCCGATCCGAGACAACGGCAACCTTCAGGCCCGGAAGTCCTGCGGCACGCAACTGCTCCTGGACCTCATCCGGAGTGAACGCCGCGAGCAGGGAGTTGAAAAAATCCGTACGCAGGATCTCCGGCTCGCCGGCGCCGTAGGCGTCAACGATCCGCGCGGCGGCTGCCCGGTCCGCTGGCCGGAAGAGATCCATCACCAGCACCGCGGCCCCGGGCTGCGCAACCGCCCGGATCGTTTGCCACAGCGCCATGGGATCGTGCAGATGATGCAGCAGGCTGTTACTGGTCACGGCGGCATAGGCGTCGGCGGGCAGAGCGGCGCCGGGAACGGTCCCCAGGACGAACTCCACCCGCGGCTGCAGCTCCGGCTCCGCCGCCAGCGCCTCGCGGGCGAAAGCGAGCATGGTGTCCGCACCGTCCAGGCCGTGTATCGCGACCTCCGGATACTGCCGCGCCAACCGCAGAACGATATCTCCGGGCCCGCAGCCGACATCCAGAACCGGGCCGGAGGGCGCCCCCACATACTCGGCGAACAGCTGGATGAAGTGGCTGTTGGGCTCTTCGAAATCCGCCCCGGCGTAGGCTGCAGCCTGATCCGCGCCGTCCATCAGTTCGGGCTCGGTAATCCGCTCCATCATCGTCTCGTGTCCTGTCACCCGCGGTAACCGATGACGACATCCATGACGTTGGTTCCTGTTGGCCCCGTTCGCACGAGGTCGCCACTGGCGTCGAGGAACCGGCCGCTGTCGGCGGCCTCCAGACAGGCCTCCGGGTCCAGCCCGGCCTGCCTGCCGCGGAAGCAGGTGTGCACGTCCACCAGCGCGCCCGCGGCATCGCCGGGACCGTCGGTACCGTCGGTACCGGCGGCCAGCACCCACAGGTCGCGATACCCTTCGATGCAGGCCGCCGCCGTCAGCGCCAGGGCCTGCGCACGGCCGCCCTGTCCCGGCGCGTCCGGAAGCGCCACCGTGGTCTCGCCGCCCCAGACCTGAACCCCCGGCGGGCCGTGAATCAAGCCTTCGGCGATCTGCTCGCCGGCGCGCAGGGCGTCACCGGTGAGCTGCTCATCGTGGACGCGCACGGGCAGCCCCAGATGCTCGGCGCGATCGCGCACGGCGGCGACGGCATCGGCGTTGCGGGCGACAATCCGCCGCCGGAGGCCAGCCAGTTCCGGTGCGTCCTCGCCGGGCGGTGGCGACACCCGGGCGGCGGCGTCGCGGACCCAGTCCGGCACGCCTTGCGGCAGCGCAGCCGCGGCCTGCGCGGGCACGAAAAGGCCGGAGCCGATCACGCCGGGATCATCGCCCGGGACGTCGGAGACCAGATACAACCGCGCTGGGCGGCCGTGCAGGTGCAGCGCCAGTCGACCGCCCTTGATCCGGGACACCGAACGCCGCACGGCATTCATGGTGTCGATCGCCAGGTGGCGCCCCAGCAGCCAGCGATTGAGGTCGCCCAGGTGGTCGGCGGTGAGGCCATCCGGCAAGCGCTCCACCAGACTAGAGGCGCCGCCGGAGATCAGGAGCAGCACTTCGTCACCCTCGGGCAGATGCTCCAGGAACTCCACCGCCGCCTCACCGGCGGCGAGACTGCGCTGATCCGGCACGGGGTGTGCGGCTTCCAGGCAGCGCAGCCGGGGATCATCACTGACGGCATGACTCAGGTGATCGGTCTTGGTGATGACCAGGCCGCTGATCAGCCGCTCGCCCAGGGCGTCCATGGCACCCTGGCTCATGGCTGCCGCGGCCTTGCCGATGGCCAGCAGGTGCGTGTCGCCGGCGGGCGGATCCTGTTCCAGAGCGTGGCGAACGGCGGGCCGTCCACCAACGCGATCCAGGGCCGCGCGGAACAGGTGTTGCAAAAGCTCGCGATGGTCCATCGGCCACCTCCCGATCAAGGAAACGCACATCCCCCGTCGCCGGCTACTGCCGGCATCGCGACTGACGTCGCTCCTACGAGGGCTGACTGGCACCCCGCGGAGCGACGTCAGTTGCGCACAAGACGCCCCTGTTACATCCGCGCCAGCGCCTGCTCCAGGTCAGCCTGCAGATCGGCCACGTCCTCCAGGCCGACGGACAGGCGCAACAACCCTTCCGTGATCCCCGACGCATCCCGCTCCTCCTGGGTGATCCGACCGTGAGTGGTGCTCGCCGGGTGCGTAATGGTGGTCTTGGCATCGCCCAGATTGGCGGTAATGGAGAGCAGGCGCGTGTGATCCACCACCGCCCAGGCCGCGTCGCGCCCCCCATCCACCTCGAAGGAGACAATGCCGCCGAACCCGGACTGCTGACGCTGCGCCAGCTCATGCTGCGGGTGCCCCGGCAACCCGGGATAGTTCACCCCGGTGACCCGCGGATGCTCCTGCAGCCATTCCGCCAGGGCCTGGGCATTCTCCGAGTGGGCACGCATGCGCAGCCGCAAGGTCTCCAGGCCCTTGATGAACACCCAGGCGTTGAACGGGCTCATGGTGGGGCCAGCGGTGCGCAGCATGCCGAAGATGTCCTCGCCCACGCGCTTGGCGTCACCGACCACGGCGCCGCCGACACAGCGCCCCTGGCCGTCCAGATATTTGGTGGCCGAGTGAATGATGAGGTCCGCCCCGAGATCCAGGGGCCGTTGCAGCGCAGGCGTGCAGAAACAGTTATCCACCACCAGGAGCGCATCATGACCATGGGCCAGGGCAGCCAACCGGGTGATGTCCGCCACCTCGGTGAGCGGGTTGGACGGCGTCTCCAGGAACAGCAAACGCGTTCGCGGACGGATGGCCGCCTCCCAGCCCTGGTAATCGGTGGGGCTGACGAAGGTGGTCTCCACGCCGAACTTGGGCAGGATCTTCGTGAACAAGGATGTGGTGGTGCCGAATACACCCCGTGAGCACACGATATGGTCACCCGACTGCAGCAGCGCCATGCACATGGCGTTGATGGCCGCCATGCCGGAGGCCGTAGCCACGCAGGCCTCACCGCCTTCCAGGGCTGCCAGGCGCTGTTCGAAGGTGCGCACCGTGGGGTTGGTGAAGCGGGAATAGATGTTGCCGGGTTCATCACCGGCAAAACGCGCCGCAGCCTGGGCGGCACTGTCGAAGGTAAAACTCGACGACAGGAACAGCGGCTCCGACTGCTCCTGCTCGCCGGTGCGCACCTGGCCGGCACGCACGGCGTCGGTGTCGAATCCCGTTGGCTTGCGGTCCTCCGTCATGCAGCTGTCCTCGATAATCCTGTCCATGTCGCGCCCGCGGCGCCGAAAGCGACAGCCGCGATGGCCGCGATCAATCCGGTTCACTTTGCAGATCCACCAGCGAATCCGCACTCTCGCGCTGATTCTTGGCATCGTCGTTTCGCTGCTGGTCCAGCGCTTCCAGGTAATCGGAGGTCACGTCGCCGGTCACGTATTCGCCGTTGAAACACGAGGCGTCGAACCGGGTCAGCGCCATATTCCCATGCTGCACGGCGGCAACCAGATCGTCGAGGTCCTGGTAGATCAGCCGGTCGGCCCCGATCAGGCGGGCAACCTCCTCCTCCGATCGGTCATGGGCGATGAGTTCCCGGGCCGAGGGCATATCAATGCCGTAGACGTTGGGATAACGCACCGGCGGCGCCGCCGAGGCGAAGTAGACGTTGCGGGCCCCTTCGTCCCGGGCCATCTGGATGATCTGTCCGCAGGTGGTTCCGCGAACGATGGAATCATCCACCAGCAGTACGTTCTTGCCCTTGAACTCCAGGCCGATGGGGTTGAGCTTCTGACGCACCGACTTCTGCCGTTCCTGCTGCCCGGGCATGATGAAGGTTCGCCCGATATAGCGGTTCTTGATGAAGCCCTCGCGGTACTTCACGCCCAGGTGTTGCGCCATTTCCAGTGCGGAGGTGCGGCTGGTGTCCGGCACGGGAATGATCACATCGATGTCGTGATCCGGCCATTCCCGCAGAATCTTGCCGGCCAGGTGCTGCCCCATGCGCAGCCGCGCCTTGTACACGGCCACATCATCGATGATGGAGTCGGGGCGTGCCAGGTAGACGTACTCGAACAGACAGGGGCTGTTCTCGGGGGCATCGGCGCACTGGCGTGTGTGCAACTCGCCCTCCAGGGTCACGAACAGCGCTTCGCCGGGCGCCAGCTCCCGCACCAGACGGAACTCCAGGGTGTCCATGGCCACGCTCTCCGAGGCCACCAGGTATTCCCGGCCCTCCGGGGTTTCGCGTTCACCGAAACAGACCGGGCGGATGCCGTGGGGGTCGCGGAAGGCCAGCATGCCGTAGCCGTTGATCATGGCCACCGCGGCATAGCCACCGCTGCAGCGTCGATGCACGCCAGAGACGGCATCGAAGATGTCGTTTTCGTCCACCCGCAACTTGCCCGGGCGGGCCAGTTCGTGGGCGAAGACGTTAAGCAGGATCTCCGAATCGGAGGCCGTGTTGATGTGGCGCAAATCTTCCAGGAACAGCTCCCGTTTGAGCTGCTCCGCATTGGTGAGGTTGCCGTTGTGTGCAAGGCTGATGCCGTAGGGCGAGTTCACATAGAACGGCTGCGCCTCGGCGCTGCTCGCGCAGCCCGCCGTCGGGTAGCGCACGTGGCCGATGCCGATATGCCCGCGCAGCTGGATCATGTGCTCGGTACGGAAAACGTCGCGCACCAGGCCGTTGCGCTTGCGCAGGTAGAGACGTCCGTCTTCCCAGGTCATGATCCCGGCGGCATCCTGCCCGCGATGCTGCAGTACGGTGAGGCCATCATAGATCGCCTGGTTCACCGGCCCGTGAGCCACCATTCCGATAATGCCGCACATGAACGCTGAATCCTCTTGCCGCTCGCTGTCACGGGGCGGTGAAGCTTCGGCCGCCAGGCCTAGTCCTCCTCCGCCTCCAGATCCGGGGGCTCGGTCTCCCCGGCGCCTTCACAGAACTCCCGCCAGTATTCCGGTGCCGGCGTGCCGTCAAGATCCGGGTCATCCGCCAGCGGCGCGTAGACCATCAGATCATCCAGCCATTCGCGCACTCCGATTTCGCAGACCCAGGGCTGGAACTGCGCCACCAGCAATGAATCCTGCCACCAGGGTTCCCGCGGCAACGCCGTCAGCCCCGCGGCCAGCACCAGCACGGCCACCACGACCACCCCCCGTGCCAGGCCGAAAATCAGGCCGATGTACCGGTCCGTGCCGGTGAGACCGGTGCGACCAACCAGCTGTCCGGCGACGTAGTTGATCACCGCGCCGACGATCAGGGTCGCCACGAACAGGGCAGCGAAGGCGGCGCCCAGCTGCAGGGTCGGCGAGGCGATATAATCGCTGAGGTGGACCGCCAGGTTGTCGGAGTAGCGAATGCCGACCCAGAAGGCAGCCACCCAGACCACAAGGGAGATGACCTCGCGCACGAAACCACGGATCAGACTGATCACCACGGAGACGGCGATCACAGCGAGGATGGCGTAATCGAGCCAATTCATGAGCGGAGGTCAGCGCCGGGGCAGCACGAAGGGGTGAATGGTAGCAAAGCCCCCGTCAGGGAGAAAGCTGCCCTGACACGCCAGCGTATGGTCGCCCGCATCAGGGATGTGAGACCACCAGACCGTCCAGATCCGCGTCATCCGCCAGACGGCCCAGCAGGGCTTCGGCGTCCGCGCGCTCACTCACCGGACCCACCCGCAGCCGGTATACAGGGTCCGCATCGTCGCGGTCGACACGCTCCACGTAGGCGGAAAAGTCCTGCTCCCGCAACCGGTCACGCAGGCCCAGGGCATTGGATTCCTGACTGAAGCTGCCCACCTGAACCGCCCAGGAGGCCAACTCGTCCTCGGGTTCGGCGGAATCGTCCACACGCTCGACCTCCTGATCCGTCTCAGGCTGCTCCAAGGGCGCTGCAGCAGATTCCTGTTCACCCTCTTCTTCGGGCGTGGCGTCCACGGGTTCGTCCAGCTCCGGTGGCGGGGCGTCACCTGGATCGGCGGCCACATCATCTTCTGGTTCATCGGGAAGCGGCACGGCTTCCAGTTCCCCCGTGGGCGGCGCTTCACCGGGATCCGCGTCAGGTCCACGCTCAACCTCAGGCCGGGGCGGAATATCCATGGCGACGTAGGTCGTGCCGCGATCCACCGGCCCCTGCAACAGCATGGGCAGGAAGATCACCGCCAGTGCAACCACGATCACCGCGCCAATGAGCCTTTGTTTATGCTGCTGTTGCACTGCGCCGTCCTCCCTTTCCCGGTAACCGACCCGCTATACGGATCAGTCGCGCTCTGGCGTTCATTCGCCGAGTTCCTGCACAGCATGCAATACTTCCTCCACGGTGCGGAAGGAGCCGAAAACCACCACCCGGTCCCCCGGCCGCGTCTCCTGGCGCAGCCGCTGCACCAGGGCGGGAGCGTCTCCACTGCCGGCCACCGCCTCGCCCCGAAGCTCCAGTTCACGGATCACCTGGGGCGCCGAACGGGCATCGGCGTCGTGAAGGGCCAGGGGCCACCAGACATCAATATGGCCACGGAGGACCTCCAGCAGTGGGTCCAGATCCTTGCGGGCCATGATGCCCAGCACGGCGTGACACCGCCCGGTGACAGGACGGCGCCGCAGTTCGGATGCCAGTATCGATACCGCGTCGGCGTTGTGGGCCACGTCCAGGAGCCACTCCACCGGGCCCGGCAACACCTGCAACCGCCCCGACAGCTGGACGCGCTGCAAACCCGCCGCCAGCGCCTCCCGCGACACCGGCAGGGGCCCCTGCATGCACTCCAGCGCCGTGAGCACGCCGGCGGCGTTGCGGTACTGCATATCGCCCGGTAGCGCCGGCGCCGGCAACCCTTCCTGGCTGCCATGACAGCCCTGCCAGTCCCAGGCGCCGGACCCGTGCACCCGCCAGTGGTAACCCTCCCCGGCCACGATCAGCGGCGTTCTCTGCGCCGTCGCCATTTCCCGGATCACCTCCGGCATGGCCGGCCCGGCGAACACCGCCGGCCGATCCCGTCGCATGATGCCCGCCTTTTCCCGGCCGATGGCATTGCGATCATGACCCAGCCACTCGGCGTGATCCAGACCGATACTGGTGAGCAGCGCGACGTCCGGGTCCATCATGTTGACCGCATCCAGGCGGCCGCCAAGGCCCACCTCCAACAGACAAACATCAACATTCTGCTCGCGGAACAGCCAGAGCGCCGCCAGGGTGCCAAACTCGAAGTAGCTCAGGCTGATCTCGCCGCGCGCCCGATCGATGGCATCAAATGCCGCCATGATGGCCTCATCGTCCGCCTCCGCACCACCGATACGGATGCGCTCGTTGTAACGCAGCAGGTGAGGCGAGGTGTAGGCTCCGGTGCGATACCCGCCGGCTTCCAGGATGGCGACCAGCAGGGCCACGGATGACCCCTTGCCGTTGGTGCCGGCGACGGTGATCACCGGCACGGTGGCGGGGCGCAGGCCAAGGCGGTCGGCCACGGCACTGACCCGCTCCAGGCCGGGATCGATGGCGCGGGGGTGCAGCCCCGCCTGCCATTCCAGCCATGCATCAAGGGTGTGGTAGCGCACTAGTGTCCTGTCCCCGAAGTGCGTTGCATTTTGCCTGTCCTCTGGGGACAGGACACTCGCTCAGGCCGTGGTGTCGGCCACCGCCTCCTCCTGCGGGTCGCGCTGGTCCGGAGAGGGCTGGTGAGTGAGGATGGCGAAAAGGCGGGCGATAGTGTCACGCATGTCGCGGCGATCGACGATCATGTCGATGGCCCCGTGGTCCAGCAGGAACTCCGAGCGCTGAAAGCCTTCCGGCAACGTCTCGCGCACGGTCTGTTCGATGACCCGGGGGCCGGCGAAGCCGATCAACGCGCCGGGCTCGGCGATGTTGATATCGCCAAGGGTGGCCAGGCTGGCGGACACGCCGCCCATGGTGGGGTCAGTGAGCACAGAGATGTACGGCACGCCCTCTTCCCGCATACGGCCAAGGGCCGCGCTGGTTTTCGCCATCTGCATCAGCGAGAACAGGGCTTCCTGCATGCGGGCACCGCCGGAGGCGGCGAAGCAGACCATGGGAATACGCTCTTCCAGGGCCACGTTGGCGGCCCGCACGAAGCGCTCGCCCACCACCGAGCCCATGGACCCCCCCATGAACTCGAATTCGAAGGCGCAGGCCACCACGGGCTGACCACGCAGCCGCCCCTGGTAGGCGATCAGGGCATCCTCTTCAGCGGTACTCTTCTGTGCCTGGGCAAGGCGGTCCTTGTACTTCTTGCTGTCCTTGAAGCGCAGCGCATCCACGGGTTTCACGGCGGCACCGATCTCGGTGGCGTCCGCGTCGTCCAGGAAGCTCTGCAGCCGCACCCGCGCGCCGATCCGCATGTGATGCGCGCACTTGGGGCAGACCTCATGGTTGCGCTCCACCTCCGGGCGATAGAGCACGGCGCTGCAACCGGGACACTTGGTCCAGAGGCCTTCGGGGATGCTGCGGTTCCGCGCCTTCTCCGTGGCGTCGGTGCGAATCCTGGAGGGCATGAGTTTCTGGAACCAGCTCATGATCGCATGTCCTGTTCACGGTGAATGGAAAACCGGCTGTGTTCAGTGTTCCTCAACGCCGACATTCTCAGGCAGGCACTGTACCGGCGTCCAATGCGCGCCGCATGTCCGCAACCAGAGCGGTGATCTCGTGACGCGCACGATCAGGGTCGTCCTGATTGGCATCGATGCGGCGCACCAGAGCGCTGCCGACGATCACGGCATCCGCCACGGCCCCCATGCGGGCGGCCATGTCGGCGTCGCTGATACCGAAGCCCACACCCACGGGCAACCCGGTCATGCTCCGCAGCCGCTGCACGCGGCCGCCAACGGCCTCCACGTCCAGGCCGCCGTCACCGCCGGTGACGCCTTTCACGGAAACGTAGTACACAAATCCCCGGGCCTTGTCGCAGATCAGCTGCATGCGCTCTTCCGTGGTGGTGGGCGCCACCAGGAAGATGGAGTCCAACCCTTCCCCCTCCAGGTATTCGGCCACTTCAGCCATTTCCTCGGGGGGCATGTCCACGATCAGGGCACCGTCGACGCCGGATTCCAGGGCCTCGCGAGCAAACGCCGAATAACCCATGAGTTCCACGGGATTCATGTAGCCCATGAGCACCACGGGTGTCTCGGTATCCTTTTCGCGGAACCGCCGCACCATGGCGAGCACATCACGGATGCCGGTGCCATGGCGCAGGGCACGCTCGCAGGCCTGCTGGATCACCGGGCCATCACCGATGGGATCGGAGAACGGCACGCCCAGTTCGAGCACGTCTGCACCGCTGGCCACCATCTCGTGCATGAGCGGGACCGTGAAACCCGGCTCCGGATCCCCGGCGGTCACGTAGGGGATCAGGGCGGTACGCCCCTGCTGCTGCAGGGTCCTGAAACATTGGGCAAGACGGCTCACAGCTCGATTCCCTCCAGTTCGGCCACGGTCTGGATGTCCTTGTCGCCGCGCCCGGAGAGATTCACCACCAGGCAGCGATCGGGTCCGAGTTCCCGGGCGAGCTTCTCGGCATAGGCCAGGCCGTGGGCCGTCTCCAGGGCCGGGATGATGCCTTCGGTGCGGGTCAGGGCATGAAATGCCGCCATGGCCTCGTCGTCGGTCACGGAAGTGTACACGGCCCGATTGATATCCTTGAGCCATGCGTGCTCGGGGCCGACGCCGGGGTAGTCCAGACCGGCGGAGACCGAGTGGGTGCCGATGATCTGCCCGTTGTCGTCCTCCATGAGGTAGGTGCGGTTGCCGTGCAGCACACCCGGACGACCGGCACTCAGCGGCGCGGCATGCTCGCCGGTGGCAATGCCGTGCCCCCCCGCCTCGACCCCGTACAGGCTGACGGATTCGTCGCCCAGGAACGGATGAAACAGACCGATGGCGTTGGATCCGCCACCCACGCAGGCCACCAGCGCATCCGGCAGACGCCCCTCCACGGCCATGATCTGCTCCCGGGTCTCGCGGCCGATGATGGACTGGAAATCCCGCACCATCATGGGATACGGGTGGGGGCCAGCCACGGTGCCGATGATGTAGAAGGTATCGTCCACATGGGCCACCCAGTCGCGCATGGCCTCGTTCAGCGCATCCTTGAGCGTGCGCGAACCGGAGGTCACCGGCACCACCTCGGCACCGAGCAGGCGCATACGGTAGACGTTGGGTGACTGGCGCTTGATGTCATCGGCGCCCATGTAGACCACGCATTGCAGACCCAGGCGCGCGGCGACGGTGGCCGTGGCAACGCCGTGCTGACCGGCACCGGTCTCGGCGATCACCCGGGTCTTGCCCATGCGCTTGGCCAGCAGCGCCTGGCCGATGGTGTTGTTCACCTTGTGGGCGCCGGTGTGGTTGAGGTCCTCCCGCTTGAGGTAGATCCGCGCGCCACCGGTTTCCCGGGTCCAGCGCTCTGCCAGATACAGCGGTGACGGCCGGCCGACGAAGTCCTGACAGTCACGCTGGAACTCGGCGACGAAGTCCGGATCCTCACGGTAGCGGGCGTAGGCTTCGGCCAGTTCCCGCAGCGGCGCCATCAGCGTCTCGGGGACAAACTGGCCGCCGTACTTGCCGAAGTGCCCCCGGGCATCCGGGAACCGTGCGAAATCAATCGGCTCGCGTGTTGCTTCGCTGGTGTTAGACACGTTGGACCTCGTTGATAAAGCTCGCCATGCGCCGTGCGTCCTTGACGCCCGGCGCGCTCTCGACCCCACTGCTGACATCCACCGCCCAGGGCCCCACCTGGCGCACCGCCTCGGCCACGTTGTACGGCGTCAGGCCACCGGCAAGAATCAACGGCCGGCCGTGGAGGTCGGGGATCGCCTTCCAGTCGAAGACAATGCCACTGCCGCCCTGTTCCCCGACGCCATGGCTATCCAGGAGAAAACCGAGGGCCTGCTCATGTGCACCGATCACCTGCTCGGGCGGGGAACCGCCCCCCATGGGCACCGCCTTGATGTAGGGACAACCGAAGCCGGTGCAGTACTCCGGTGACTCGCTGCCGTGGAACTGAAGCAGATCCACCTGCACCGCCGCCAGCACCTCGCGGACCCGTTCCACCGTGGCGTCCATGAACAGGGCCGCCACGGTGACGAACGGCGGAACGGCGGCGCGCACCGCGCGGGCGGTCTGCAGGTCCACGGCACGCGGACTGGATTCATGAAACACGAGGCCAATGCTGTCCGCACCGAGACGTGACGCCGCGGCCGCATCGGCTGGCCGGGTGATACCACATATCTTGACCCGCGTGCGCACGCGCCGACCCTCGCTTGCAAAGCTCCCGATAGTAACCCGGTGCATCACCCTCAGGCAAAGCGGGGCGGCGGCGGTGGCGCCGGCAGGCCGAACTCCGCGGGGTAATCCACCGCCACCATATAGAGCCCCTCCGCCGGCGCGGTCATGCCGCCGCGGGTCCGGTCCCGCGCAGCAAGCACCTCCGCCACCCAGTCCGGCTCGCGCTCCCCGGCGCCCACCGTCATTAGCGTACCGGCGATATTGCGAACCATGTGGTGGAGAAAGGCATTGGCACTCACATCCAGGTAGATGAAATCACCGTCTCCGCGGACAACCCGAACGTCGGTCACTTCCCGCCGGGCATGCTGTGCCTGGCAGGCCACCGCGCGGAAGGAGCTGAAGTCGTGCTCGCCGATGAGACACCGGGCGGCGGACTGCATGCGGTCGGCATCCAGGGGTTTCCAGTGCCAGGCGACCCGCCCCTGCAGCCAGCCGGGACGAACCTGCCGATTGAGGATGACGTAGCGGTAATGCCGTTGCAGGGCGCTCCGGCGGGCATCGAAATCCGGCGAGACCTCTCTCGCCCAGGGCAGGGCGATATCGTCGGGGAGATAGGTGGTTCCGCCCAGGCGCCAGCCGTGCAGCCGGCGCCGGGCCCGGGTATCGAAGTGAATCACCTGCCCCAGGGCATGGACGCCGGCGTCGGTGCGACCGGCGCTTACCACCCGCACCGGCTCGTTGGCGACACGGCTCAACGCCGCCTCCACCCGGCTCTGGATCGAATCGGCATGGCGCTGCTCCTGCCAGCCGGCATAACGGCTGCCGGCGTAGTCCACGCCCATGGCGATCCGTACTGCGGTCACTGCCTCAGGCTTCCTCGTAGAGGGAGCGCGCCTCCTGCTTCTGCTCGTCGGAGCCCTCGGCAATCACTTCGTCCAGCAACGACCTGGCCCCCTCGCTGTCACCCATGTCCAGGTAGGCACGGGCCAGATCCAGTTTAGTGCTGTTCTCGTCACCGGCATCGAAGAGATCGTCGTCATCGTCATCGTCATCGTCATCGTCGCCGTCACCCGCGGCAAAGGCGGCCCCGGCAGCACCGTCGTCGTCGGCCGCGGACAGCGATTCATCCGTGCCCTGATCGTCGTCGGCGCCGTTCGGCCCGTCGTAACGCAGCCCTTCCTCCTCGGCAACCGGGTCATCACCGACATCCAGATCATCAAGATCGAACGAGGGCGCATCGTCATCATCCTCCCCGGTTTCCGGGGACGCCGGCGACTGGGCATCGCCGCCCTTGGGCTGTTCGCCCTCGGGACGTTCCCAGGCTTCGAAGTCCAGGGACAGCTCGTCTTCGCCTTCCGGCTGATCCGCAGGCTGACCCCTCTCCCCGGCCGGTTCGGCGACGGGCTTGCCACCATCGGCCGGCGCCTGGAAATCGTCCAAATCGAAATCGAGACTGAACGCGTCTTCGTCCTCCGCGGGAGCAGCGGCAGCCCCAGCCGCCTTCTCGGCAGGCGCTTCTGCCCCGCTGTCCTCGTCGACATCATCCAGACTGAAGTCGAGATCGCCGAAATCGTCCTCGTCTGTACCGTCAGCCTCCGTGGTCGGCGCCACGGGCCCGGCCTTCTCTTCTTCAGGAGTCGACGGCTCGTCCAGAGGCTCCGGGGTTTCCGCCGCAGGCTCGACAGGCTGGACGGGTTCAGGCACGTCGTCCGGTTCATCCGCCGATGCCAGTGAGGACGGCGCGGCGGCTGCGGCGAACAGCGGATTCTCGGGCGCAATCTCCCGGCCCATCTCCTGCACCTGCTGCCAGACCGGATCGTCGACGCCGTCCACCATGCCGTACAAGTCCTGGGCATCGGCTTCGAACGCGGCACGGTCATGCGTCAACGCATGGACTTCCAGCTGCTTGAGCCGCAGGTCGGTCCGGTCCGGCTCATTGCCAATGGCAGAGGCCAGCAGATCACCGGCCTGGTCGTAACGACCATAGGCGAGGTAGACCTCGATCTCTTCCAGCGGATCGACGCCATCGCGGCCCGCAGTCTCCTGCACACCGTCGCCATCCGCCTCCAGGTCCTGTTGCAGATCGGCCTCATCCGCATCCGCCGCGGCAACGCCGGCTCCGGCCGAAGCCGCAACCATGCCCGAAGCATCCTCGGCAGCATTGCGCCGGCGGCGAATCATGAGCAGCACCAGCAGCGCAATCAGCGCCGCGGCGCCCCCGGCCATGCTCAGCAGACGGGTATCCTCCCAGGGCGCCTGCGGTGCAGCCGGCTCATCGGCCGCCACCGGCGCGGGCTCTTCGTCCTCCACCGCGACGTCCGCCGCGGGATCGTCTTCCACTGCAGGCTCATCGGCAGGGTCGACGGCCTCCACCGCCGGCTCTTCATCCAGCGCCGCGAGATCCTGTGCCAGGGCGGAGTCCTCGTCGAAGAGCGCCGGCAGTTCCTCATCTGCGACGGCCGCCGCTTCCTCCTCCGGATCCGTCGCCGTTTCCGGCGCATCTGCCAGCGGAATGTCATCTTCCACCGGCTCGTCGGTCATGCCCGGCAACGCACCTTCGACCTGGACGTCCAGTGTGCGCTCCAGCGCCTCGACCCGCTCCATGAGTTCCGCGGTCTGCTGGCGCAGCTCCTCGTTCTCCGAGCGCAGCGACGCCTCCTCCTCGCGCATGGCGGCGAGTTCCGACTGCAACCGCGCCACGGTCTCCGGGGACGCTTCCAGGTCATCGTCCATAAGCGAGGCGGTGGCGTCTTCACCGGCGGTCTCACCGGCGGCAACCACTTCCAGGCGGCCGTCGTCCTCCGCTGGCGTTTCGTCTTCCGCGACTGCCGGCTCATCGGCCGGATCCGGCTCCGCAGGCTCCGGTGCGCGACCGGCCTGCCACGCCTCGACCTGCGCGGCGAACTCCTGCCTGGCCTCTCCGGCGGTGAGCACCTCGGCGGCCTCGCGCTCGGGCACACGGAGGATCGCGCCGGAGCGCAGATTGTTGACATTACCGTCGGAGAACGCCTCGGGATTGGCCTCCAGCAGGGCCATCATCATCTGGTGCACGGAGACGCCATCGTCAGGCCGGACCTCGTCGGCGAGTTCCCACAGGGTATCGTTGTCCTGCACCTGGATCTCGTCGGCGGTATCCACCTCGCGAACCGCTTCCGGGTCACCGGGATCGCCGGGGGACACCGTCGCAGGGGCATCGGCGTCAGGTGTGGGCTCATCAGGTGCCGGGGCATCGGCCGCGGCCGGCGCCGTCTCCTGCTCCGGCGAGTGCACCGGTGGATCCAGGAGCATGGTGTACTCGCGTATCAGCCGACCACCGGCCCAGTTGAGCTCCACCAGGAAGGCAAGAAAGGGCTCCCGGACCGGCTCCGAAGTGCGGATCAGCACATAGGGCTCCCGGGTATCTTCGGTGACCACCTCGAACTCGAGGCGCGAGAGCATGAACGGCCGCTCAAGGCCGGCGCGGTCGAAGGCATCCGGAGATGCCAGCGTCGCACTCAACGTTTCGAGCTCTTCCAGGTCCGCCGATTCCAGTGGGATTCGCGCTTCCAGCGGCTCGTTCAGCGCCGATTCGGTTTCCAGTGAACCAACGCCGATTGCTGCCGAGATTGATGGAATAACGAACGTGGTCAGCGCTGCGATGCGAGCCAGTCTGCGTGCCATGGCATTCCCTTATCGATGGGGCCGATCGGCCAAAAATTGCCCGGCCAAGCCGTCAGCCCTTGCGATTGTGATTCTTATCCCTGTTACAAGTCTGTGCGACCGTTCCCATTCTGCGACGGAAATCGGGGCAGACCGCCCGGTTGCGGAAACGGTACACGCGCCCGGGTAGCCTGATCGACTCGAGCACAGTAGCCCTCAGCCCGGTTAATTTCAAACCCTTGCAGCAAAAAAGGGACAATCCGGTAAAAATGTCGCGCCCGCCGTCAGAGCCGCAGGCGACTCCCCGGAAATCGCCCCCGGGAGGACCGATCCTCCGGGAGTGACAGGCGCTTACTGCTCCCGCAGGATGCCCAGCATGCGCCGCAGCGGCTCGGCGGCGCCCCAGAGCAGCTGATCGCCGACGGTAAAGGCGCCCAGGTAGTCCGCGCCCATGCTGAGCTTGCGCAGACGCCCGACGGGCACATTGAGTGTGCCCGTCACCGCCGACGGCGTCAGGTCACGAAGCGTGTCTTCCTTGTCGTTGGGTACCACGCTGGCCCACGGGTTGGCCTCGGTGATGATGGTGTTGATCTCGTCCAGCGGCACATCCCGGGAGAGCTTGATGGTCAATGCCTGGGCGTGGGAACGCATGGCGCCCACGCGCACGCAGATGCCATCGATGGGAATGGGCCGGTCGCTGCGACCAAGGATCTTGTTGGTCTCGACTCCGGCCTTCCACTCTTCCTTGCTCTGGCCGCTGTCCATCTTGCTGTCCAGCCACGGCAGTACGCTGCCGGCCAGCGGGAAGCCGAAATGCTCCCGCGGGTAGCCGTCATCGTGCATGGCGGCGAGCACCTTGCGGTCCAGTTCCAGGATGGCACTGCCGGGATCGGCGAGTTCCTGGCTAACGGCGTCGCGCAGGTAGCCCATCTGCGCGATCAGCTCGCGCATGTTCTGGGCGCCGGCGCCGGAGGCCGCCTGGTAGGTCATGGGACTGATCCACTCCACCAGGCCTTCGCGCAATAGTCCACCGATGCCCATGAGCATGAGGCTGACGGTGCAGTTGCCGCCCACATAGGTCTTCACCCCATCCGCCAGGCCCTGGTGGATCACGTCCGCGTTCACGGGATCCAGCACGACAATGCTGTCATCGGCCATGCGCAGCGTGGAGGCAGCGTCAATCCAGTAGCCGTTCCAGCCCTGCCTGCGCAGGTCGGCATAGACGGCGCTGGTGTAATCACCACCCTGGCAGGTCACGATCACGTCCATGGCCTGGAGTTCGGCCAGGTCCTTAGCGTCCTTCAGCGCGGGCACGTCCTTGCCCACGTCGGGGCCGGGCTGGCCGGTCTGGGACGTGGTGAAGAACACCGGCTCGATATCCCGGAAGTCCCCCTCCTCGCGCATGCGCTGCATGAGCACGGAACCGACCATGCCCCGCCAGCCTACGAATCCTACGCGCTTCATCACGTCACCTCGCTTCGTTCGATTGCCTCGGAGCGGCGCCGCGCCACCCCGCGTTCAGTCGTACAGTGCCGCCACCACGGCGTCGCCCATCTCGCGGGTGCCGACGCGCCGGGTGTCGCCAGTGTGGATATCCGGCGTCCGCAGCCCCTGATCCAGCACTCGGCCCACCGCGCGCTGCACGCGCTCGGCGTGGGCGGCCTCCCCGAGAGAATAACGCAGCATCATCGCCACCGAGAGGATGGTGGCCAGCGGATTGGCCAGATCCTGCCCGGCAATGTCCGGTGCCGAACCGTGCACAGGCTCGTACATGCCGCGCCCCTCCTCGTCCAGGGAGGCCGATGGCAGCATTCCGATGGACCCCGTGAGCATGGCTGCACAGTCGGAGAGGATGTCGCCGAACATGTTGCCGGTGACGATGACGTCAAACTGCTTGGGAGTGCGCACCAGTTGCATGGCCGCATTATCCACGTACATGTGGGACAGCTCCACGTCCGGATAGTCGGCGGACAGGCGATCCATGACCTCGCGCCAGAGTTCGGTGACCTCCAGGACGTTGGCCTTGTCCACGGAGCACAGGCGCTTGTCGCGCTTGCGCGCCGTCTCGAAGGCCAGACGGCCGATGCGCTCGATCTCCGACTCACTGTAGACCAGGGTGTTGTAGCCCTGGCGCTCGCCGTTCTCCAGCGTCCGGATACCCCGGGGCTCGCCGAAATAGATGCCACCGGTGAGTTCGCGCACGATCATGATGTCGAGCCCGGCCACCACATCGGGCTTGAGCGCCGAGGACTCCGCGAGCTGCGGGTACAGAATGGCCGGTCGCAGATTGCCGAACAGACCGAGTTCGGAGCGGATCGCCAGCAGGCCCCGCTCGGGACGCAGCGGGCGCTCGAGCTTGTCGTACTGCGGGCCGCCCACGGCGCCGAGGAGAATTCCGGCTGAGGCGCGGGCCTGCTCCAGGGTTTCCTCGGGCAGCGGCACGCCGCGGGCGTCATAGGCCGCGCCACCGATCAGCCCCTGCTCCAACGTGATGTCCAGGCCGAAGTCAGCGCGCAGGGCATCCAGTACCTTGGTGGCCTCGGCCACGATTTCCTGGCCGATGCCGTCGCCGGGCAGCGTGAGCACTTGTCGGGTCATTGCGGGTCTCGCAAGGTCGTGGTTGGCGTGCGGCCGTTCCGGCTCAGGCGCGGAACAGCCAGGGCGCTTCCTGCCGGCGCCGCTCCTCGTAGGCACGGATGGCGTCGGCGTGTTGCAGGGTCAGACCGATCTCGTCCAGGCCCTGCTCCAGCATGTGCTTGCGGAAGCCGTCGATCTCGAAGCCGAAGCTCTCGGCGGACGGCGTGGTTACGGTCTGGTTCGGCAGATCCACCGCCAGCTCGTACCCAGGCGTTGCCTCCACCTCGCGGAACAGCCGCTCCACGGTCTCCTCCGACAAGACCACGGGCAGCAGACCGTTCTTTATGCAGTTGTTGTAGAAGATGTCGGCGAAGCTCGGCGCAATGATCGCCCGGAAGCCGTAGTCCTTCAGCGCCCACGGGGCATGCTCGCGGGAGGAGCCACAGCCGAAGTTGCGCCCGGTGAGGAGCACGGTGGCACCCTGGTAGCGCTCCTGGTTGAGCACGAAATCGGGGTTCTTCGGCCGCTGGCTGCAATCCTGGCCGGGCTCGCCGTGGTCCAGGTAGCGCAACTCGTCGAAGAGGTTGTCGCCGAAACCGGTGCGCTTGATGGACTTGAGAAACTGCTTGGGAATGATGGCGTCGGTGTCCACGTTGCTGCGCTCCACCGGCGCCACCAGCCCCTTGTGCTGACTGAACGGTTCCATCTCAGATATCCCTGACGTCGACGAAGTGGCCGGCCACGGCGGCGGCCGCGGCCATGGCGGGGCTGACCAGGTGCGTGCGACCGCCCTGCCCCTGCCGGCCCTCGAAGTTGCGGTTGGATGTGGACGCGCAGCGCTCGCCGGGGGAGAGCTGGTCCGGGTTCATGCCCAGGCACATGGAGCAGCCCGCCTCGCGCCACTCGAAGCCAGCGTCCTTGAAGATGCGATCCAGGCCCTCGTCCTCGGCCTGTTTTTTCACCAGACCGGAGCCCGGCACCACCATGGCCAGCTTGATGTTGTCGGCGATGCGCTTGCCCGCGACGACTTTGGCGGCCTCGCGCAGGTCGGTAATGCGCGCGTTGGTGCAGGAGCCGATGAAGATCTTGTCCAGCCGGATATCCTTCATGGGTGTCTCGGGCTCGAGATCCATGTACTCCAGGGCCCGGGCGTAGGCGCTGCGCTTGCTCTCGTCGGCTTCCTTGAAGGGATTCGGCACCTTGCCGCTCACGGGCACGACCATCTCCGGGGAGGTGCCCCAGGACACCTGGGGTTCGATGTCGGCGGCATTGATGCGCACGACCTTGTCGAACTCGGCATCCGGGTCACTGTGGAGCGTCCGCCAGTACTGCGCTGCCTGCTCCCACTGCTCGCCGGTGGGCGAAAACGGGCGGTTGGCGATGTAGTCGATGGTGGTGTCGTCCACGGCGATCATGCCGCAGCGCGCGCCGGCCTCGATGGACATGTTGCAGATGGTCATGCGCCCTTCCATACCGAGGCTGCGGATGGCGGAGCCGCCGTACTCGATAGCGTAGCCGGTGCCGCCGGCAGTGCCGATGGTGCCGATGATGTGCAGGATGATGTCCTTGGCGGTGACACCGGGACCAAGTTCACCGTCCACGTCGATGAACATGGTCTGGCTCTTTTTCTGCACCAGGGTCTGGGTGGCGAGCACGTGCTCCACTTCGGAGGTGCCGATGCCGAAGGCCATGGCACCCATGGCCCCCTGGGTGGAGGTATGCGAGTCGCCGCAGACGATGGTCATGCCGGGCAGAGTGGCACCCTGCTCGGGGCCGATGACGTGGACGATGCCCTGGCGCGGGTCGGTCATGCCGAACTGGACGATGCCGTAGGTGCGGCAGTTGTCGTCCAGGGTGTCCACCTGCAGCTTGGAGACGGGGTCGGCGATGCCCTGGCTGCGGTCGGTGGTGGGCACGTTGTGGTCGGTGACGGCCAGGTTGGCGTCCACGCGCCAGGGCTGCCGGCCAGCCAGGCGCAGCCCTTCAAACGCCTGCGGCGAGGTCACTTCGTGGACCAGCTGGCGGTCGATGTACAGAAGCGAGGTGCCGTCTTCGTTGTCACGAACGACGTGGTCATCCCAGAGCTTCTCGTAGAGCGTTCTGCCTGCCATATCCTCACCCGGCCCGCGGCCTTTCAGTGTTCAGTTTGCCTGCAAACCCGTAAGTATAACGGATTCCGCGTTAGCGATGTATCCACGGAGATGTGGCGCAATTTGGCTTCGTTCAAGCCCCCTGACTCAGGCTATTGGCAGCTTACGGATGGGTCATGGGTTGGCTGGGGGATGACTGCTGGGGCTCCGGAGCTCCGCCTAACTTTTCTTCTCTCGAAGAAAAGTTCCCTCCACTCCGGCCTGGCCGGCTTACAGCGCATCCATGCGCTGGGCGCCGGTGGCCGCATCCCTGCGGCCACCCCTTCGGGGCCGGACGGCCTGCGTTCCGGGGCTCCGCTAGTCGCCCCAGCAGTCATCCTCCAGCCAACCCATGACGAGGCACCAGCAGCCCCGGATGCACCACCGGATTCACCTCCACGGCACGCGCCGGGGCGGGGACTTTGGTTCCGGACCGTCTCCAGCCATGGATGGCTGGAGCCGAGCCTACAAGGACGTACTTGCGGCGTGTCCGGAACCAAAGTCCCCGCCCCGGCGCCCCAGATTCGCCGCGAACGCAAACCGTACGAAGCACCCCGTAACCATCATGCCGGAACCGGCTCCTCGGCGTGTCGCCCCGGCAGGCTTGCCATGGCAATCACTGCGGCCAGTCCAGCGGCCAGCGCACCCAGGTAGAAGGTCATGCTGCCGCCCAGGACGTCCCAGAGCAGTCCGCTGGCCAGGCTGCCCACGGCCACGCCGGCGCCGAAGGTGATGCTGCTGTAGAGCGCCTGGCCACGGCCCTGGTTGCTGCCGACAAAGTAGCGGTTCACCAGGGCGATGCCCACGGCGTGGTAGACGCCGAAGGAGGCGGCGTGCAGGCCCTGGGCGAACAGGAGCACGGGCAGGAGCTGCGGCGCGGCGGCGATGAGAATCCAGCGCAGGGCGGAGAGCAGCATGGCCACGGTCATCAGCCAGCGGGCGCCGAAGCGCGGCAGCAAGCGGTGCATGACCAGGAAAAGCAGAATTTCTGCCACTACGCCCACGGCCCAGAGAATGCCGATCATGCTGCTGCTGTAACCGACCTCTTCCAGGTAGATGCTGAAGAAGGCGTAGTAGGGCCCGTGGCTCGCCTTGAGCAGGAAGCAGGCGAGGAAGAAGCCGATCACATCGGGGCGCAGCAACACCCGCAGGATGGGATCGCTGTGCTGGTGATGGCTGTGCTGTCGGGCCTCCGGGGCGATCTGGCTGGACACCCAGAGCCCGACGAACAGCACCAGCAACAGCCACGGCAGTATGTGCACGCCGAAGCGGTCGATCAGTTCGCCGAAACCCACCACCGAGATGATGAACCCCACAGAACCCCACAGACGGATCCGGCTGTAGCGGTGATCCGCCTGGCCCAGGTGGTTCATGGTATTGGCTTCGAACTGGGGCAGCGCGGCGTTCCAGAAGAAGCTGAACAGTGCCATCACCAGGGCGAGCCACCAGAAGCTGCTGCCCAGCAGGACGCCGGCGAAGGTGACCAGTGCCGCCAGCGCGCCGATGCGGACTACGGCCATCCGCCGGCCGGTCCGGTCGGCGATCAACCCCCAGACGTTGGGGGCGACGATCTTGGTGGCGTGGAGGATGGCAATGAGCTGGCCGATCTCCGCCGCCGAGAACCCCTCGGCATTGAGGTACGGCCCCCAGTACGGGGCGAGGCCGCCCAGCACGGCGAAGAAAAAGCAGTAAAAGGCGGAGAGCCGCCAGTACGGCAGGCCGGCCGGCACGCGCTACTCGCCCCGACGGCCCGGTTCCGCGGGGATGGGCGTCAGCGGCGGTTCCACGTCGCCGTTCTGGGCGCGGTGGCGCAGGGCGTGATCCATGAGTACCAGCGCCATCATGGCCTCGGCGATGGGCGTGGCGCGGATGCCCACGCAGGGATCGTGGCGACCCTTGGTCACCACCTCCACCGGCTGTCCGGTGGCGTTGATGGAGCGCCCGGGGGTGACGATGCTGGAGGTGGGCTTGAGCGCCATGGAAGCCACCACGTCCTGGCCGGTGGAGATGCCGCCGAGCACGCCGCCGGAATTGTTTCCCACGAAGCCGTCCGGGGTGAGTTCATCCCTGTGCTCGGTCCCCCGCTGGCTCACCGCGTCGAAACCGGCACCGATCTGGACCCCCTTCACCGCATTGATACTCATGAGCGCATGAGCCAGATCGGCATCCAGGCGGTCGAACACGGGCTCACCCCAGCCCGGCGGGCACCCCTCTGCCAGCACCGTGACCTCGGCGCCCACGGAGTCCAGGTCCTTGCGCAGGCGGTTCATGTAGTCCTCGAGTTCCGGCACCCGTTCCGGGTCACCGCAGAAGAAGGGGTTGTCATCCACCGCCTGCCAGTCCCGCAGGGCAAGCCGTATCGGGCCCAGCTGCGACAAATAGCCACGGATGTGCACACCGTAACGCTGGGCCAGCCACTTCTTGGCAATCGCGCCAGCCGCCACGCGCATGGCGGTCTCGCGGGCCGACGAGCGCCCCCCGCCACGATAGTCGCGGACGCCGTACTTCTGCATGTAGGTGTAGTCGGCGTGCCCCGGTCGGAAGGTGGCAGCGATTTCGGAATAATCCTTGGACTTCTGGTCGGTATTCTCGATCAGCAGACCGATGGGAGTGCCCGTGGTTCGCCCCTCGAACACGCCGGAGAGAATCCGCACCTGGTCCGGCTCCCGGCGCTGGGTGGTATATCGGGACGTACCGGGGCGGCGGCGGTCCAGATCGTGCTGCAAATCAGCCTCGGTCAGCGCCAGACCGGGCGGACAACCGTCGACGATGGCACCCAGGGCGGGCCCGTGGCTTTCACCGAAGGTGGTGAGCTGGAACAGCTTGCCGAACGTATTTCCGGACATATCAGCCTTCTGGTTGCGATCTCTGTGTTACGGCGGCCACACCGGGCCCCGTTACTGATGGTCAGCTCACCGCGCCTCTGCCCCGGTCGCGGCGGAACGCGCCGGCGTGGGTGGCAAGCTCTGCTGCCGTCAGCACGAATACGCCGTGGCCCCCGCGCTCGAACTGCAGCCACTCGAAGGGCACTTCCGGCCACGCGGCTTCAACCGCCGGCGCGCTGTTGCCCACCTCCACCACCAGCAGCCCGTTCTCGCTCAGCCAGCGAGGCGCCTCGGCCAGCACCCGGTGTACCACGTCGAGACCGTCGTCACCGGCGGCAAGCCCGAGGCGCGGCTCGTGGCGGTACTCCTCCGGCAGGGACGCCATGTCCCCGGCATCCACATACGGAGGATTGGCCACGATCAGATCATAGCGCGTCCCGGGGACGAGACCATCGAAGACGTCGGCCTGTACCGGCTGCACCCACTCTTGCAGATGATGGCGCTTGATGTTCACCCGGGCTACCTCCAGGGCATCCTCGGAGATGTCGGCGGCGTCCACCACGGCGTTGTCCAGGGCAAGGGCGCAGGCGATGGCAATACAGCCGCTGCCCGTCCCTATGTCCAGAACCCGCTCCACCGCGTCCGCATCCAGCCAGGGCGCGAAGCGGTGCGCGATCAGTTCAGCCACCGGTGAACGCGGCACGAGCACCCGCTGGTCCACAAAGAAAGGCAGTCCCGCGAACCATGCCTCGTGGGTCAGGTACGGCAGCGGCAGACGCTCGCCGACCCGGCGCTCCATGCGCGCGACGATGGCCTCGCCCTCGGCGGCCGTCACCCGGGCATCCCAGAACGGCTCGGACATGTCCGGCTCCAGGTGCAGCGTATGCAGCACCAGCGCCGCGGCTTCATCCAGTGCGTTGTCGGTGCCGTGACCGAACACCAGACCGGCCTCGCGGAACCGGCTGCCACCCCAGCGCACATAGTCGCGCAGTGTGACCAGGGACTCCACGGGGCGGTGTGTCTCGAACATGCCGTACTCCGGGTGATTCAATCAGCGCGCCATGATAACCGACAGCGGCGCATTTTGCCGGCCCCGGGAACCGGCGGGCGATGCCGCAGTCAGACTGTTGCCATCGTTCAGCGTTTCCTTGACACCAGGCCTGTGACAGAATCCCGCACCATGACAAAGACACTGCAGACTTCCCTGATCACCATCGCCGGCATCTCCGCTGCCCTGGTCGCACTGATCGGCGGCATGTGGGCGGCCAACAACCTGTTCGCGCCCGCCACCCTGGCGAACTCCGACCTCGATGCCACCTACATGGAAGGCGGCCGTGATATCACCGACTTCCAGCTGGTGGATCACAACGGCGATTCCTTCACCCGGGCGGATCTCGAGGGTCAGTGGACCCTGCTGTTCTTCGGTTTCACCCACTGCCCCGACATCTGTCCCATGACCCTGGCCGAGCTCAGCCGCGTTCACGAGATGATGGAGGATCAGGGCAAGGGCGGAGAACTGCAGACCGTGTTCGTCACCGTGGACCCGAAACGCGACACGCCGGAGCGCCTGGAGGCGTACGTCACCAATTTCCGCGATGATTTCCGTGGTATCACCGGCTCCCTGGACGAGATCGACGTGCTTGCGCGAGACATGGGCATTGCCCACATCCGCCATGACGAAGACGGCGGCAACGACTACATGGTGGACCACGGCGCCTCGGTGCTGCTGGTGAACCCGGACGGGCGCTTCCAGGCCATGTTCGGCTCGCCGCATCGGGCCCGGGAAATTGGTCGCGACCTGGCCACCATTCTCGATTTCCATGGCTCGTCCTGAATCCTCCGGGCGGGCTACCCACAGCGGTGACCAGCGGTATCTCACCGGCGCAGCCAGCCTTGCCGACCGGCTCAAGTCGCTGCCCCTGTACCCGCTACCGCAGCACGCGGTCTCCCGGCTCACCCACCGGGTCACGCGGAGCCGGCGGAAATGGCTGCGGCGAGCGCTGACCCGCTGGTTCATCCGCCGTTTCGGCGTAGACATGGGCGAGGCGCTGGAACCGGACCCGGACGCCTACCCGGACTTCAACAGTTTCTTCACCCGGGCCCTGAAACCCGGTGCGCGCCCCATGCCGGAGGACGATGACGCCCTGTGCTGCCCGGCGGACGGCGCCGTGAGCGCCCTGGGTCATTTGCACGACCAGCGGATCATCCAGGCCAAGGGCCAGGACTACTCGCTGGTGGACCTCCTTGGGGGATCGGCGGACCGGGCGGCGCCGTTCCTGGACGGCGCCTTCGCCACCATCTACCTGTCACCGGCGAACTACCATCGGGTGCACATGCCGGCGGGCGGAACCCTGCGGGAGATGGTCCATATCCCGGGACGGCTGTTCAGTGTCGGGCGCCATACGGTGCGCACGGTGCCACGGCTGTTCGCCCGCAACGAACGCGTCGCCTGCCTCTTTGACACCTCCGCCGGCCCCATGGCCATGGTGCTGGTGGGCGCCATCAACGTGGGCAGCATCGAGACGACCTGGGCCGGCGAGGTGACCCCGCCCCGGGGACGCGCGCTGCACGCCCGGCGTTATGACACCAACCCCGTGCAGCTGGAACGCGGCGAAGAGATGGGGCGCTTCAACATGGGCTCGACGGTAATCCTGCTGTTTCCGCCGGCGACGGTCACATGGAAGCGAGAGCTTGATGCCGACGTGCCGGTGCGATTGCATCAGGCGCTGGGGACACTCCGCCCCGGCGCCTGACACCTATACGGTATTCAGCCGGCGGCGTCCAGTCCGGCTCGGCAGCCAGCCGCCTCGATACCGGCAACGGCACAGGCCTGGTCCTCCGGCGAGGCGTCACCGCTGACACCCACGGCACCGATGATCCGCTCGGCACCGTCCAGCACCAGAACACCACCAGGGACGGGCACGAATTCGCCGTTGGACGCCGTGGCCACACTGGCCAGGAAGGCATCACGGCCCTGGTTGCGTTCACCGACCACACCACTGCCGATGCCAATACCCAGAGCGGCACCGGCCTTGCCCCGCGCGACTTCCACGCGGCGGATGCCGGAGCCGTCTTCGCGGTCCAGGGACACGATGTGCCCTCCGGCGTCCACCACCACGACGGTGAGAGGCTGCAACCCCCGGCGGCGCCCCTCGGCGAGACTCGCGGCAATGATTTCCCGGGCGGTCTGCAGCGGGAGGGTGACGGTCAGCTTGAAGACGTCTGCGGGCATGAATGGAACTCCTCAATGAGATAGTGGAAACCTGACCGCTCATCGCAACAGATCAGGAGCGGAAACTCCAGCGGGTCGACAGCACGCGGGTCTTCCGCGAGACTGTGCCGGCATTGCGGCGGACGCAACCAAGGAACGCGACGGACAGGAGCGACACCGATGACTTTTCTGCAGAACGACCACCTGGGCAAGTTCCTGCTGCGCCTGACGCTGGGCCTGCTGATGCTACCCCACGGCATCGCCAAACTGCTGGGCGGCGTCGACCACATTCAGGGCATGCTGGCCAGCGCCGGGTTGCCCCAGTGGCTGGCCTTCGGCGTATTCATCGGCGAAATCCTGGCGCCGCTGATGGTCATCGCCGGGTGGTACTGTGGCATCGGCGCGCTACTGATTGTCATCAACATGCTGTTTGCCATCTTCCTGGCCCACTCTCACGAGATCTTCGCGCTCTCGGGAACCGGTGGCTGGGCCATCGAGCTGCAGGCCTTCTTCCTGTTCACCGCTGTGGTCCTGATCCTCACCGGTCCGGGCCGTATCGGGCTGAACCGTCACTAACCAGGCCGGCGGCGAGGATCACTCGCCGCGGCCACCGGCCTGATCGGTATCCTGGTGTTGCAGTTGCGCCTGGGCGCGTGCGGCGTGGGTGCGAATCCAGATGCTCAGCGGGAAACGGGCGACCAGCAGGGCGATGGCAGCCCAGAAACCCCAGCCGAAGCCGGCGACACCGACAACCGGTGCCTCCCAGTTGATGACCACCCCGACCACCACCGGGATCAGCGCAATGACAATGAGCATGTCCACCACCAGTAGACGCGCCCACGTGACCCGATCCGCAGCAATCAGCAGCAGCGCGGCAATACCCAGCAGGGCAAGCACAATCAGGGTGGCCATGGCCCACGCCCCGCCGATATCCATCAGCGTCCAGACGCCCCCGTCGCCCAGTTCCACCAACGGCGCATAAAGAAGGCCCACTGCCACCAGGGCAAACAGGGCATGGAGCAGTGGCAGCTCCCGCCCCGGGGTCGCCGGCGGCGGCGCGTTGTCGTGATCAGTCATGAGTCAGAATTCCCCTTGCCGGTGCCAATCCGCAGCAGATTCTGCCACAGCCTGATGGCACCGTGGGTGATCGTGGACTTGTCCGGCGCCTCCTTCACTGTCCCGTTGCCCGAGTCCGCGTTAGGCTTGGGACCAACGAGCCTTTGCCAACAAAGCCTGCGTCGGCCATCGATGGAGCGCCCCATGGATCACGAGACTTACCGCGACGCCTTGCGCCGGGAGCTGGCCGGCGCCGAAGTGGCCTTCAGTGCCGAGGAACTGGATCGGCGTGAAGACAAAGTCCGTCACGCCATGGCGCAACGCGGTCTCGAGGCGCTACTGGTGACTGCCCCCGCGGACATCTTCTACCTCACCGGTTACACCACCTTCGAGGTGTCGGTCCATGCCTGCCTTGTCCTCGGTCCCGGCTATGCGGCCCTGCAAGTGCCTTCCATCGAAACCGGACCTGCGGTGGTCTGCACCCGCGTCAGTGAGCTCATGGGCTATCGCTGGGAAGACACCGGCGGACCATTGGCACCGCTCACCGACCTGCTCGCGGGCACGCGCACGGTGGGTTATGACGCCTGGCAACCGGGTTTCCGCCCCGCTCTGCTGGATGGGTTGCGCCGTGCCCTGCCCGGGTGCGGTTTTCACGACGCCGGCGATCTGCTGCCGGCCATCCGGCGCGTGAAAAGCGCCGCCGAAATGGACTACCTTCGCCGCAGCGCCGCCATCACCCGCCAGGGCCTGGACGCGGCGGAGGCAGCCATCACGGCAGGCACTACTGACAGCGCCGTCGCGGCAGCCGGGGCACAGGCCATGCTGGGTGGCGGCAGCGAATTCATGAGCATGCAGCCGATTGTCACAACCGGCCCGCGCAGCAGCGTCATCCACACCAATCACAACGGTCGCGTTCTACGCGACGGCGACCCGGTGTTCATGGAATTCGGTGCCAGCGTCCACCGCTACACCGCGCCGATGATGCGCACGCGCATCTGCGGCACCCCGGATCAGCACATGGAACGGATTCGCGCGACCTGCCGGGCGCTATTCGAGACGTTGACCGAACACATGCGCCCGGGCCATACCTTCGATGACGCCGCCCGCGCGGCGGAAGCCACCATGGCGCCGGTGGCCGATGAGGCGTTCTTCTCTGGCGTGTTCGGATACACCGTCGGGGCCGGATTCCCGCCCTCATGGGTGGAAGGGTCCGGATTCATTGCACGGGGACAGGACACACTGTTCCGGGAGAACATGGTCTTTCACCTGCCGTTGTGCCTGCGCCTCCCCGGACGCTGGGGAATCGGCATAAGCGAGACCGTGCGGATATGCGCCGCGGGGGCAGCCGAGCCTCTTATCGAGAACGTCTGGGACTTCTGAAAAACCGTAAGGCGTTTTCGGAGTTTGCAGCCCAATCGTGTATCATCCCTCCTTTATCGGAGTCGAGAGCCGCGCAGCAGCATGACCCCATGCTCCGGCAGCGCACGCAAGTGCGCGCCGTGCCGCCGCGGCAACTCCGAAACAGCTGGCGCTGGCTTTCCCCGATCGGTCGAGTCGCGATCGCCCTGACCGGCAAGATCGCTTGACTCCAAGGGGCAGGCCCGGTATCCGGGCGGAATGCCTTCGATCATCACTGCAATGGCTGGCGCGCAGCCCGTTCACAGCAATCTAGTCCGGCAAGGGGGCGGCGTGTCGGCGCACGCTGATTCAGGGAGCCCCACGGCGGAAAACACCAGGAGGACAGGAGCGTGACCTTCAGTCTCGAGCAACACGGCATCCGCGTGGACACCGTCCTGCGCAACCCCACCCCCGCACGCCTCTATGAAGAGGCCCTCGCCTACGAGGAAGGCAGCGCCATCTCCGCAAGCGGCGCACTCATCGCCCAGTCCGGAGCAAAGACCGGCCGCAGCCCCGGGGACAAGCGCGTGGTGGAACACCCGGACATCATGGACGACGTGTGGTGGGGGGCAGTGAACATCGGCCTGGAAACCGACAGCTTCAAGAGCCTGCGCGAGCAGGCCCGGCAGCACCTGTCTGCCTGCGAGCGGCTGTACGTGGTGGACGGCTTCGCCGGCTGGGATCCGAACTACCGGGTCAAGATCCGTGTCATCTGCGAACGCGCCTACCATGCCCTGTTCATGTACAACATGCTGATCCGGCCCACCCGTGATGAACTGGCCGACTTCGGTGAGCCCGACTACGTCATCTACAATGCCGGCCGCGCCAGGGCGAATGAGAGCATCGACGGTGTCAGCTCCGGCACCAGCGTCAGCCTCTGCCTGCAGTCGGGCAGCTTTGTCATCCTCGGCACAGAGTATGCCGGCGAGATGAAGAAGGGCGTATTCACCATCATGAACTACCTCATGCCCGGCCAGGGCGTGCTGTCGATGCACTGCTCGGCGAACGAGGGCACCGACGGCGACGTCTCGGTCTTCTTCGGCCTGTCCGGGACCGGCAAGACCACCCTGTCGGCGGATCCGCGCCGGCGGCTGATCGGCGACGACGAGCATTGCTGGAGCGACAACGGCGTGTTCAACATTGAAGGCGGCTGCTACGCCAAGGTCATCGATCTGGATCCGCGGGCCGAACCGGAGATCTACAACGCCATCCGCTTCGGCTCCATCCTGGAGAACGTCGTCTTCGACCCGGAGACGCGACAGGTGGACTACCACGACAACAGTCTGACCGAGAACACCCGCTGCTCCTACCCGGTGGAGTTCATCGACAACGCCAAGATTCCGTGCACCGGCGGCACTCCGTCGAACATCATCTTCCTCACCTGCGACGCCTTCAGCGTGCTGCCACCGGTGAGTCGCCTCAACCCGGCCCAGGCCATGTACCACTTCATCAGTGGTTACACGGCCAAGGTTGCCGGCACCGAAATGGGCGTCACGGAACCGGAGGCCACCTTCTCGGCCTGCTTCGGCGCACCGTTCCTGGTTTGGCACCCGACCCGCTACGCCGATCTGCTGGCCGAGCGCATCCGCAACAGCGGTGCCAATGTGTGGCTGGTGAATACGGGCTGGACCGGTGGTCCTTACGGGCAGGGGCAGCGCATGAGCCTGGCGCATACCCGCGCCATCATCGATGCCATCCACGACGGCTCCCTGGCGGAGGCGGAGACCAGTCCGGACCCGGTGTTCGGCGTGGCGGTGCCCACGTCCTGCCCCGGCGTACCCAGCGAGGTTCTCACGCCAGCGAACACCTGGGATGACCAGGACGCGTACCGCGAGATGGCGGCACATCTGGCGCAGCTGTTCCAGCAAAACTTCCAGGCGTACGCCGATCAGGCCAGCGAAGAGCTGCGCAATGCCGGCCCGCGAGTACCGGACGGCAAGTTCAAGCGTTCCGGCACGGCCTGATCCTGCGGCAACGGCTTACCGCGTCAGTTACTCTGGCAGCCACCGTCGGTCGACGGTGGCTGCCAGCATTCTATACCGTCGGGATCGACTCCGGCCGCGTCCGCCGACAGCGCAACCACCGCCCCCATTGATTTCCCCCTGGACGCCCCCACACCTGACCCCTGCCACCCGGGCTACCGGGAACACTCTTGCCACCTGACGGAGGCACTATGTCCGCACCGCAGATCCTGATGATTGTCACCAGCGCCGACACCATGACCAGCGGCAAACAGACCGGGCTCTGGCTTGAAGAGTTTGCCGTTCCTTACCAGATCTTCAAGCAGCACGGCGCCGACGTCACCGTGGCGAGCCCACGCGGCGGCGCGACTCCGGTGGACCCCCGCAGCACCCCGGACGATGCCCAGAAACAGGAGTGGCAGGAAGCACAACAGCGTCTGCAGAATACCCGCTCGCTGGGCGACGTGCAGGCGGCCGACTACGACGCGGTGTTCCTGCCAGGGGGCCACGGCACCATGTTCGACCTGCCGGAGAACCCGCAGCTGGTAACGCTTCTTGAGGCGTTCGCGACCGGGGACAAGGTCATAGCGGCAGTCTGCCACGGTCCGGCGGGGCTCGTGGGCGTCAAAGGCAAGGACGGCCGGCCGTTGGTGGCCGATCGCCGGGTGGCCGTCTTCACCGACGAGGAGGAACGGGCCGTGGAACTGGACCAGGACGTGCCGTTCCTGCTGGAGACGCGCTTCCGCGAGCTCGGTGCCCTGGTCGAGCCGGCACCGGCGTTCCAGGTCCATGCCCTGCACGACGGCCGCCTGGTCACCGGCCAGAACCCGCCATCCAGCGCCCGCACCGCGGAGCTGACGCTGGAGGCACTGACCGCTGACTGAACCCGCTGCTGACTGAGCTTGGAGGAAACACGGGCCGCGGCCCGTGTTTCCTCAGGCGCGTCGCAGGGTCTGCTGGAGCACCAGGCCCAGCACTATCAGACCCAGGCCGACGAAGGTCGACGCCATGATGTGCTCGCCCACCAGTATCCTGATGAACACCAGGGACAGGAACGGTGACAGGAAAATCAGATTGCCGATCCGCGAGGCGCTACTGGTCAGGCGCATGGCGCCGAGCCACAGGGCGAAGGCAAGCCCCATCTCGAACATGCCGACGTAGGCCGCCCCCACCAGCCCGCGCCAGTCATCCGGCACCAGCCCCACTGTCAGCGCACACACCAGCAGCACCACCGGCGTCGCCATGGCGAAGTTGCTGAACAGTGCCACCAGGGGCGGCCGATGGTCCCGCGCGGAACCGATCCAGTACAGCGCCCAGAGCACCGTACTGCCCAGCGCCAGAAGGACACCGATGGGATTAGCGAATTCCGGAGCGAAGATGTCGCCCCGGGTAGCGATCACCCAGACGCCGGCATAGGCGATCACGCCACCGATCACGTCCCAGCGGCTCAAACGTTGCCCCAGCAACGGGATGGACAGCAGCGCCAGGGTGAAGGCCCAAGTGTAGTTCAGCGGCTGCGCCTCCTGTGCCGGCAGGCGGTCATAGGCCTCGAATAGCACCAAGTAGTAGAGGAAAGGATTGCAGAGACCGAGAACCAGCGACCGCAGCGCGTCCCGCCGGGCCGTGGCCAGGAGCACCGACAGCTGGCCACTGGCCACCAGCAGCGCCCCCAGAGTCAGCAGCGATACCACGCTTGCCCACGCCAGCAACTGGATGGGCTGCAGGTACTCCAGCGAGAGCTTGAAGGCGGTGGCCACCGTGGACCACAGTAGTACCGCTCCGAGCGCCAGCAGTGTTGCACGGGTTTCCTGCGCCACGGCATCTCCCCGATGGTAGTCCCTGCGCCCCGAGACAGGGCACGGATAACGCGTTACTGTGAAGTGTCATAACGAGCGCAGCAAATCGCCTCAACCGATACGAGGAGGCCGCCCATGAGCGCAACCCGGCATCTGCTTGTGGTCGCCCATGCGCCGTCACCGAACACACAGAAGCTGGTGGATGCGGTACTGCGAGGGGCGAGCCACGAAGACGTGGAATACGTGAGTACCCGCCACGTCCCCCCGCTGGAGGCCGGTCCCGACGACGTGCTTGCCGCCAATGCCATCATTCTCGGCACCACCGAGAACCTGGGCTACATGAGCGGCGCCCTGAAGGACTTCTTCGACCGCATCTACTACCCCTGCCTGGAGGAGACCCAGGGACTGCCCTATGCACTCTACGTGCGCGCGGGCCGGGACGGCACCGGCACCCGCCGGGCGGTGGAGTCCATTGTCACCGGGCTGCGCTGGCAACCGGCCCAGGATCCCCTGATCTGCCGCGGTGAATTCCAGGACCAGTTCGTGACGGACTGTGAAGAGCTGGGGCTGTACATGGCCGCCGGACTGGACACGGGCATTCTCTAGTGTCCGGTCCCCGCGTGCTTCCGCGCTTCGAGCCGCTCAACCCACCCTTGCCGCGTCGTCAGCCTTGCAATATCGATACAGAAACTGTACAACTTCGGACTAAATCAGTCATCGGAGTTGGGGATGTCCAGAGAGTTCAGCATGCTGATCGTGAGCTTCAGTACCTATGTGAGCCAGCGTGCCAGGCAGTGGCAGGAACACGGCCTCGGAGCCACACCGGCCGGCTTGCAGAGCCTGGAAGAGTGGGCCCTGCGTAGCGGCGAGCTGGCCCGTTCCCTCGACCACCTGCACGAACACGAGACCTTCGCCCGTGACAGTGATCACCCGCGTCCTTGCGAGCAGCTGCAGACGGCAGCCGGGGAGATCGAGTCCCTCACCCTGACCCTGCGCAACAACCTGGAACGGCTGAGCGGAACCGGCGCCACGCCGCCCGCTGGTTTCGAAGCCACCATCCGCTGCCTGGAGCAACTCCGGCACATAATGACCGAGCTTCACCGGCGCCTGCCCCGGGCCTCCAACCCCGGGGACAACCCAGCCACGGGCGTGCTGGCAGACGCCTGCTGATCGATGCCGGGTTGCAGGGGGGGGACTGCCTGCTGTTGAATGCGGACTTTCCCGGCCGAGGATTCTGTTGTGGAAGTATCCGCTTTCGATATTCAGCGACCGTTTGATCCTGCCATTGAACCGCTGGTGCGCGATGACGAAGACGGCTGGTGGTTCCTGTTTCGCCAGCGAGACCTGTTGCTGAGCCGACTGGACGAACGGCGGGTGCAACCCCTGTATGGCGCTGGCGATCCGCGCCCGCAACACGCCGAACAGCCGGAACCGCATTTTCTCGGGCGCCTGGATGGAACCCCCTGCTTCGCCGCCGAACTCGCAGGCGCAGCACCCGATGGGGACCTTATCGAGCGTGACCTGTTCCGCCTCCATGGGCGTATGGACATGGACCTGTTTCTGCTCGCCGGGCGCGCTTTCCAGATTCTGGAGTGGGATCGCAATCACCGCTTCTGCGGGCGCTGCGGCGCAGCGACGTACCGCGCCGAGGCTCAACGGGCGCGGGTCTGCCCCGCGTGCGGCTACAGCCAGTTTCCGAGGCTGACGCCGGCCATGATGGCCCTGGTCCGCCGCGGGCGTCAGTTACTGCTCGCCAGTGCGCCCCGATTCCCTGAGGGTTTCTACAGCGTTCTGGCCGGCTTTACCGAACCGGGCGAGACGCTGGAGGCGTGCGTGCGCCGGGAAGTGCGCGAGGAGGTCGGCCTGGAGGTGGAGAATATCCGCTACTTTGCCTCCCAGTCCTGGCCGTTCCCGCACTCGTTGATGGTCGCTTTCATCGCCGATTATGCGGGTGGTGACATCCAGGTGGACGGCGAGGAGATCCTGCACGCCGACTGGTTCACCCCGGAGGATTTACCCCAGGTGCCCGGCGAGATATCCATCGCCGGGCACCTGATCCGGTGGTTCGTGAATCAGCATCGCTGAGGAATGGCCGATCAGCATCGGAACCGGTATTCCTGCATGCCGTTGCTGAGCAGCACCGAACGGTCCAGGTGCCAATCGGGCAACAACCGCTGCAACTCCCCGCTGCTGTGGCGGGGTGGCCGCACACCCGCGTCGTCGGCCGGCTGCCGATCGCCGCGAAGGCCATCCGCCGCCAGACTGTACACCAGAGGGCGCGACGGGATCACGGCGGCACCATAGGCGATCAGCATGTGCAGAACCGTTCCGGGCACGGCGAGTGACGCAAGGTGCTGCCCCAGGGCACGAATCCCGCCGTGGGAGAGGTAATCCGCCAGCCCCCAGCACAGGATCAGCTCGCTGTCGGCAAACGAGCGAGCAGGCAGGGCACGCTGTAGGTACTCGTCCGCTCCCGCCCCCTTCAATAGGTCATCGGCGTCAGCGAGCTCCAGGAGCGCATCAGCGATGCCGAGCCGGCACCGGTATCCACTCAGGTACGCCACCGTGGCAGACCGCGGCGGCCCCAGGTCCAGCAGCGTCATGCGCTCATCGCTGCCCAGGCGCGTGAGACTTTCCGCCAGGAGTGGCACCTGCAGCAGCTCACCACCGGCCCGGGAGGACGAGGACACGGCATCCGCTTTCACTGCCATTACTCACCTTCTCAGAAGGTTAGTAAGCACGCTCATACACCAATCCGGGAACCGCCACCACCGGGACGTCAGGATCCGCTTCCGGCACCGGTCTTGCGGGAGGTCGCGCTACCGCTGCCAGACTTGCCGGTCTGTTCGCCGCCCTCCTCCTTGGTCGCCTTGCTACTGCCGGCCCCCTGCTCCGGCGCCGTGGCACTCCCGGAATCCGACCCAGTGGACGCGCCGGTGGATACACTGCCGCCGCCCCCCGTGGTCGCGCCCTTGTCCGCGCCCGCCGCCGACCTCGTCGCCGCCGAGCCCGAGGGCCCGCCCATGGCAGCGGCCACGGCATCGGCGTCCATTTCGATGGCCCCTTTGAACGTGGCGCCATCCTCCAGGCTCACCCGCGGTGCCGTCACGTTGCCGCGCACTCTCGCGCTGCCGCGGATTGCCACCCGCTCGACGCCATAGAGATCGCCTTTCACCGTCCCTTCCACGATCACGTTATGGGCGTAGAGGTCGGCTTCCACCTGGCCCTTGGCACCGATGGTGAGGCTATGATCCTGCAACTGCACCGCGCCTGTAACGTGCCCCTCGATGAGCAGATCCTCTTCACCTTTGAGGGTCCCATCAATGTGGATCGACGGCCCGATCACCGCCGCCTCGCGACGGCGCACACCGCCCTGCCCCGGTGCTTCCCAGTCCTGGGCCACCGGCGCCACAGGCGCAGTTTCCGGAAGTTCATCTTCGGGCCGATCACGGTCGTGCCCGCTCCCTCGTTTACCGATATCGAACATGGCCATGAGCCCTTCACCTCCAGAACGTCTCTCAGTCTCGTCGCTCCCGGCCGAAGCCCAGGGAGTGTGCAACGGTAACCGCAACCAGCGGTACCGGGTAACTGTCACTGCGCGACGACAGCCTGGCCGGTCAGCGAAGCCCGCCGATTGACCCTGACGGCGCGGGATAGCGAGCCTGCGCATGCCTAGGTAGAGTGTAGGGCAGCGTGGGCGCTGCGCATTACCAGCGCGCCTGCGAGCCAACCATCCGCAACACGGGAAGTGAATCCATGCAGAGTTCCTTGATCCGTCGCCTTCTGGCCCTGCCCCTGATCGTCGTGCTGGTTGTCAGCGGTTTCGCCATGCAGACCGCCGCAGCGGGCATTGTTGGCACCGAAACCGCCCTGGAACAGCCGATGGGCAGCGAGCAGCAACGCCTGATCGGGCTACTGGAACGGGACGATGTCCAGGAGCAATTGATTGCCCGTGGCGTGGACCCGGAGCATGCTGCCGAACGGGCAGCAAGCCTCTCCGACGCCGAGGCGGCAGAGCTCACCGCCCAGATCGACGCCCTGCCCGCCGGTGGCAGCACGGTGGTTCTGCTTCTGGTGATCATCCTCCTGCTGCTGGTCCTGCGATGACCCGGCGCGCGCTGCTGGCCGCAGTCGGCCTTATGCTGCTGACAGGCTGCGCGACCGGGCCAGCACCCGAGGAGGCCGGGCTGGACACCACGGCATACGGGCTGACGAGCCAGGTGGAACTCACGGACGTGCCGTTCCACCCGCAGGACGCCTACCAGTGCGGCCCCGCCGCCCTGGCCACGATGATGAACGTCGCCGGCGTCGACACCGACGCCGACGCCCTGAAGCCGGAGGTCTACCTCCCCGCTCGCCAGGGCAGCCTCCAGCCGGAGCTCCGCTCGGCCAGCCGGCGCCAGGGCCTGGTGCCCTACCCGCTGGAGCCGGACTTCGGTGATCTGCTGCAGGAACTGGCCGCCGGGAACCCGGTGCTGGTGCTGCAGAACCTGGCGCTGGAGGCGTATCCGGTCTGGCACTACGCGGTGACGGTGGGCTACGACCTGGAGGCGCAGGAAATGATCCTGCGCTCCGGCACAACCCGGCGCGAGACAGTGTCATTCAGGCGGTTCCTGCGAACCTGGCGCAGCGGCGATCACTGGGCCATGACGCTGCATCCCCCGGGGGAATTCCCGGCGACCGTCGACGCCGACACCTACCTGCGTGCGGTGGCACCGCTGGAGAACGTGGCACCCGACGCGGCGCAGACGAGCTACGAGCAGGCCGCCCGGCGCTGGCCGGCGCATGCGATCCCGCACCTGGGGCTCGGCAACCTGGCCTACGCCCGCACAGCTTACACCGACGCGGAAAGCCACTACCGACAAGGCCTGGAGCGCGACCCGGAGGTCACGGCGCTGCACCACAACCTGGCCTGGTCGCTGCTCCAGCAGGGCAAGGACGAGGCCGGACTGAAACACGCCCGGCAGGCCGCGGCACTGGCCGGAACGGGAGACTCCCACTACTACACGGCGCTGGAGGCGGCGCTGGGCCACCGCTGAGTGCCCCCTGCATCCGCCCGGAGGAGAAAACAACGCCATGGCGCGACTCGAGTGGTTCTTCGACGTCATCTGCCCCCACACGTTTCTGGCCGCGTCCCGGATCGAGACCCTGGCGCGGGCGACGGGCCACGAACTGCTGCTGCGCCCGGTGTCCCTGGCAAGTCTGTACCAGCGCCAGCGGTTGCCGTCACAGCCGGAACAGCAATGGCCGGAGAACAAGCGGACACTGTTCCGCATGGATACCCACCGCCAGGCCGAACTCGCCGGCCTGCGTTTACGGGGGCCGCTGCAGCGTCCGGTGACGGAAAGCGCGCTAGCGCAGCAACTCCTGGCCGGTGCGCCGGGGGACGCGCGCGCGCCGTTAATGCACGCGCTGCTCAGCGCTGCCTGGGAGCGCGGCAAACCGCTGGACGACGAGGGCCTGTTGCAGCGGCTCGCGGATGACCATGGCGTGGACCCCGCACTGGCCTACGCCGAGAAAAGCCTGGCAGCGCTTGAGGACAACACCGAGGAGGCAGCGGCACGCGGTGTCTTCGGGGTGCCCACCGTCATGCTGGGCGATGATCTCTGGTGGGGCGCGGATCGGTTGCCGTTGGTGGCCGCAGCGCTGGGCGGCGCGCCGCCGGCACAGACATCCTATCCGGACGGTCATCGTCGGCGGCTGGAGGTCTTTCACGATTTCTCCAGCCCGTTCTCCTATCTTGCCTGCACGCAAGTCGAGCGCATTGCCGCAGAGCACGGCGCAGAGCTTATCTGGCGACCAATGCTGCTGGGTGCACTGTTCAAGTCCATCGGTACACCGATGATTCCGTTACAGGCCATGAGCACCAACCGCCAGGCCTGGGGTGTCCGCGACATGCAACTCTGGGCCCGTGAGTGGGGCGTGCCGTTCCACTTCACCAGCCACTTTCCGTTGAATACCGTTCTGGCTCTGCGGGTCTCCGCGGTCGCCCCCGAACTGATCCAACCGCTGTATCGCGCAGCCTGGGCCGAAGATCGGGACCTTGGCGATCAGAGCACGGTCTCCGCCATCATCCGGGACAACGGCCTGGATCCAGCCGAGGTGCTCGACCGCGCTACGGCGGACGACAACAAAGCGGTGATCAAGGAGAACACCGCCAGGGCGGAAGCCCTGGGTGCCTGCGGCGCACCCACACTGGTGGTGGACAATAGGCTCGTGTTCTGGGGGCAGGACCGCCTGGACATGGTCGCCCACGCCCTGGATGGCTGGGTACCGGAGATCGACGCGCCGCGCGACACCTGAAACCACAACTCATGGTCTATGCCCCGCTCAGAGCCCGGGCGGGGCACGGAAACCGCCGAACAACGCTTCCAGGTGCCGGGCGAAGGCGAGGCTGGTGTAGTCCTCCAGGTAGGGGCCGACCACCTGGATACCCACCGGCAGGCCGTCCGCGGTCTGTCCCACCGGCACCACCGTCGACGGCAGGTAGGCCACACCGATGAGCCCGGCCCAGACCAGCACATCCATGTAGGGGCGATCCTCGCCGTTGACCACCAGCCGACGCTCGGCCATGGGCTGGGTGTGGTCGTGAGGGAACGGCCGGGTGTGGATCACGGGGCAGAGCAGCACGTCGATGTCCCGGAACAGCGTCTGCCAGGCCGCCCGCAGGTGCTGGCGCCGCTCGTTGAGCCCGAGCCACTGGGCATGGCGCTGGGTAGCGCCCAGGGCAAATATCGACGGGTAGTCGTCCGCCGTGGCGGCATCCGGGGCAGCCGTCTCCGCCTGGCGCAGCATGCCGGTGAAGACCTTCTCCGGCAGCCCCCGGCCCATGGTCGCCGTCAGCAGCCGGTAGTAGAGTTCGTGGGACTCGCGGAGATCGACCCCCGGCGGCCGCGCAGTGCTGTCCACACTCACGCCGGCATCGCCAAGCCTGCGCACAACGCCTTCCAGAACCTGCACCACCTCGGCGTCCACGGCGCAGCCCGGGTCATCAAGCCAGGCTCCCACACGGAACTCACTGAGCTGCCGATGCCGCGCCGCGGGCAATTCCAGCCGCCACCCCGGCGCGTCCTCGGCATCCGGCCCGGTCAGCAGGTCCATGGCCAGCTCCAGGTCATCCACGTTGCGCGCCAGCGGCCCTGCAACGCTGATGTCGGCGCGCGCCAGCGTTCCCGGCGGACCCGGGATATGGCCACGACTTGAGAGCACCCCGTAGCTGGGCTTGTGACCACACACCCCGCAGAAGGCAGCCGGGGTGCGAATGGAACCGCCGATATCACTGCCCAGCTCCAGCGGGGTCAAGCCCGCGGCCAGGGCGACGGCGGAGCCGCCGGAAGAGCCGCCTGGGGTGCGGGTCACGTCCCACGGATTGTTGGTGGTGCCGTAGATCTCGTTATAGGTCTGCAGGTCCCCTGCGTACAGGGGCGTGTTGGTCTTGCCGTAAATCACGGCGCCGGCGTCAACAAGCCGCTGCACGGAGACCGCATTGCGTTGCGGATAGTGCTCCCGCAGCTTCGGGGCACCGGCTGTTGCCGGCATCCCCACGAGCTCGTAGGTTTCCTTGACGGTCATGGGAATGCCGTGCAGGGGCCCCCAGAGCTCACCGCGGTCCAATGCCGCGTCGGCGGCCCGCGCATGCTCACGGGCCGACTCCGGATCGCTGACGACCACGGCATTGAGCGCCGGGTCGTGGCGGGCCACACGATCCAGGAAATACTCCAGCAGCTCGACAGCGGTCACTTCCCGCTCGCGAACCATCACCGCCAGTCGTGTTGTGGAACAGTATGCCGGTTCCATGCTCTCCCCCTTGTCCCCGGCCCCGGACCGCAGAGCCGGCATTGTTGTAGACTGCGCATTTTCCATCATGCCCCGTAACCGAGTTACGAGATACCAGCCAAGCATGGCCATGCCCGACCACGGACGCAATCCGGTCCCGCCCTGGCGCCGTCTGGACGGGACCACGGTCTTTTTCACCCTGCTGGCACTCGGCGCCGGCGGCGCCACCTGGTGGCTGCATGGCGGCGCGGTCTTCAACCAGACGCTGGGCCGCGCAGTGGGGCTGCTTGCCTGGATCACGCCCGTGCTCCTGGGTGCGCTGATGGTGGGTGCCTATATGCAGCGGCTCATCCCGCGGGCCACCATGGAGCACTGGCTGGGTGGTCGCAGCGGCCTGCGCGGACTCGTTGTCGCCACCGCCGCTGGCGCCATCACGCCGGGCGGCCCCTTTGCGGCGTTTCCGCTGGTGGTCGGACTCTACCGTGCAGGGGCTTCGACGCCGGTGTGCGTGTCCTACATCACCGCCTGGTCGGTGTTGGGCCTCAACCGCGCGCTGGTATGGGAACTCCCGTTCCTGGGACCGGATCTCGTCCTTCTGCGGCTGCTGGTGTCGCTGCCGTTGCCGTTCCTGGCGGGCTATCTCACGGTGTTCCTGACGCGGTGGCAGCGGCCATGATGACGGTGATTGCCTACGGCACCATCGCACTGTTGCTGGTGCTCACTGCCATTGCAGCCCACCGGCGCGCGGACATCCACCATGCCGACGTAGCCACCGATGCATGGATTCAGCTGCAGCCTTTGCTGCTCAGGCTGCCGCCGGCCCTCCTGGCCGGTGTCTTCCTGGCGGCGCTGGTTCCGGAACAGCAGGTGGTGGCAATCCTGGGTGAGGCCTCGGGCCTGCGCGGCATCCTGCTGGCCACACTCATCGGTGGTCTGTTACCCGGCGGCCCCATGATCGCCTTTCCCCTGGGGCTGGCGCTGCTGGAGGCGGGCATGGGCGTACCGCAGATGGTCACGCTGGTCACTGCCTGGTCAGTGCTTGCCGTACACCGGCTGCTGGTGTTCGAGGCGCCCATGATGGGCTGGCGGTTCACCGGTCTCCGGCTGCTCGCCAGTGTGCCGCTGGCGCCGGCCGCCGGTTGCCTGACCCTGGCCATTGAGGCGCTGATCAGCTGATGGGCATGCGCACTGGCGGCAAACCCACTGCCGATGACGTACCATCCCGGCGATGACCACCGAGGACCTCACTCGCAACGGCCTGGGCCGGACACTGTTCAGCATGACCTGGCCCATGCTGTTCGGCGTTGTTTCACTACTGGGCTTCCAGCTCGTGGACAGCGCCTTCATCGGGCAGCTGGGCGTGGAACCTCTGGCAGCGCTGGGTTTCACCCTGCCCATGCAGCAGCTGATCATCGGCTTCCAGGTGGGGCTCGGCATTGCCACCACGGCGGTCATCTCGCGCACCCTGGGCAATGGCGATGCGGAGCGGGCCCGTCGCCTCGGAGGCCTGGTGGTGATCAGCGGTTCACTGGCGGTGGCCCTGCTCTGCGGTCTGCTCTGGCTGGTCCGTGCGCCGGTGGTGACCAGCATCGGGGCCGACGCGGAGCTGCTGCCCCTGATCAGTACCTTCTGGGTTCCATGGCTGCTGAGCGCCTGGTGCGGGGCGGTACTGTATTTCGGCTACAGCGTCATGCGTGCCCACGGCGACACTCGATCACCGGGGCTGTGGATGGTGGTCACCAGCCTGATCAATCTGGTGCTGGATCCGCTGTACATCTTCGTCTTCGGTTGGGGCCTCCCCGGAGCGGCGTGGGCGACGGTGACGGCGTTCACCGTGGGAATACTGGCCATCTATCCTGCCCTGCTACGACGTCGACTGTTCCACTTCGACCTGCTCAGCATCAATCCGCTGCCGGCACTGCGCCAGATTGCCGGTATTACCGGGCCCGCCATGGTCAGCCAGCTCATGCCGCCGGTCTCGGCCATGCTCGCCACGGCACTGGTGGCCGGTTTCGGCTCCAGCGCCGTGGCCGCCTGGGGCCTCGGCACGCGGCTGGAGTTCTTTTCCATCGTGGTCGTGCTGGCGCTGACCATGTCCCTGCCGCCCATGGTGGGCCGGTTTCTGGGCGCCGGTGAACTCCACCATGTACGCACGGTGGTCCGCATCGCGGTCCGCTTCGTACTGGTCTGGCAGCTGGCCATTGCCCTGCTCTGGCTCGCCCTCTCCGGCGTGCTCTCCCGGTTGCTCACCCAGGATGAATCCGTCGCTGCCACGCTTCAGGACTACCTGCTCCGGGTACCGCTGAGCTACGGCGCGCTGGGGGTGTGCATGATCATGGTGTCGGTATGCAATGCGCTGGGCCTGCCCCTGCGTGCACTGGCCATCTCACTGGTTCGGCTGTTCCTGTGCTACCTACCCATGCTGTGGCTCGGCGCCTGGATGTTCGGTCTCACCGGCGTATTCACCGGCGCCCTGCTCGGCAATCTCGCCGCCGGTACGGCCTCGTGGCTTCTCTACCGCCACGGGATGCGCCTGTTGACCCGGGAGCAGGAGGGGTTGGGCAGGGAGTCCGGGTTACGGCATGATAAGGCGCCAAGTCACTGACCCATTGCAGGAGAACACCATGAGCAGCATAGCCGACCAGATGCCGGACATGTCCCTGGAGACCGCTGCGCTGGTCCAGGAAGAAACCTTCACAGATGGCAAAGTCGGCGCTATCCGCCGCATGACCCCGGTGCACACCGACGGCACGCGGGATGAATCACGCCCGGTGACGTACAACGGCCAGACCCAGGTCATGACCCAGGGTGGCGCGCTGCCCCTGTCCTTCGAGATCGAGGCGGACAGTCTGGAGCAGGCCGTGGAACGGTTTGCCGAGACCGCGAATCAGGCACTGGAAGACATGGTCCGACGCATCGAGGAGATGCAGCGTGAGCAGGCCACATCCATCGTGACGCCCGGGCAAGGCGGTGGTGGTGGTTTTGGCGGCATGGGCGGCGGCCAGGGCCCCGGCGGCGGGATCCAGCTTCGCTGAGCCGACAAATGTAGTAGAATGTTGCGGTGCCGTATGATCAACGCTGTCATGCGGCGCGTTCGGGCGGGTGCTGCGCGCGAATGAAGCGCCTCACTCGCCATATTCCGAAACGGGTTATAGCTTATTCGAATAACCCATTTCACACATATTCCTTTTAGCCCTATCCTGCTCCCAAATCGTCATCGCCGGTACTGAAACGATTGCAAGCTGATGCCGCGATGGCCCGGTACAGACAGTCATGACGCCTACCCAAGGCGGGGCAGGCACGGAACGACCAGGGGGAACTGGCAACATGAGCATGGCCACAGAGCGCGTGATCGACGTGCATCACTGGAACGATACGCTGTTCAGCTTCCGCACGACCCGCGACCCGTCCCTGCGTTTCGAGAACGGACAGTTCGTGATGATCGGACTGAAGGACGAAAGCGGCAAGAAGCTCATGCGCGCCTACAGCATCGCCAGCCCGAACTATGAGGATCACCTCGAGTTCTTCAGCATCAAGGTGCCGGATGGCGCCTTGACCTCGCGACTGCAGCACATCAAGGAAGGCGACGAGGTCATCACCAGCCGCAAGCCGACGGGTACGCTGGTGCTCAGCGACCTGCTGCCGGGCAAGAACCTATACCTGTTCAGCACCGGCACTGGCCTGGCGCCTTTCCTCAGCGTGATCCAGGATCCGGAAGCGTACGAGCGGTTCGAGAAGATCGTGCTGATCCATGGCGTCCGCTACAAGAGCGAACTGGCCTACCTGGGTTTCCTGGAGAACGAACTGCCCGATCACGAAATTCTCGGCGAAATGATCGGCGAGAAGCTGATCTACTACCCGACGGTGACCCGCGAGGAATACCGTAATCAGGGGCGCATCACCCACCTGGTGGAGAACGGTAAACTGTTCGAGGACATTGGGCTGCCGCCGCTGAACCCGGAACACGACCGCGCCATGATCTGTGGCAGCCCGGCCATGCTCGAGGACATCAGCAACATGCTGGATGAACGCGGCTTCAAGCAATCGCCGCGCATTGGTGTCGCCGGCGACTATGTCATCGAACGTGCCTTCGTCGAGAAGTAACGCACCCGATTCTTCCCCGGCCCATCAGGGCCGGGGCGCATTGATCTGCATCAACACCGACCTCTCCTGCCGCAGGCATCCTTGCGCCTCCTTTCGCTACCCCAAAGGAGGCAGTCGTGGCGGATCAGTTTCAGGATATCCATCAGAGCTACGGCCGCTGCCTGCGCCGCCGTGATTTCCTCGAACGCTTCTACACCCTGCTGCTGGACTCCTCGGAAGAGATCCGGCCCATCTTCGCCACCACCGATTTCGGCCACCAGCGCCGGGCCCTGCGCCGGGGCATCACCACGGCGATTCTGTTCGCCAGCGGCAGTGACATCGTGACCCGGGAAGTGGAGCGCATGGCCGAGGTCCATAGCCGTCGCGGACGTGCGCCGGTGCGCCCACCGCTCTACGAGTACTGGCTGAACACGCTGTTGCAGGCGGTGCGGGAACGCGACCCCGAAATCACCCCGGAGCTGGAACACCGATGGCAACAGGCCATGCGCCCGATCATCGACCATTTCCAGCGGGCCTACTGAACCGCAAGGAGCTCCTGAAGGGCCGCACCGATATAGAAAGGCTGGCGTCAGTCGCGGTCCAGTGCCAGCAACAGCACATCGCAAGCATCCTGCACGTAATCCCGGTTCTCGTCGGCCTTCACCAGCGTACGCAGCCCGCCCATTCCCGCCACGATGTATGCGGCCAGCCTGCGGGGATCCCTGGGACTTCGGATGCTACCGTCAGCCTGACCACGGCGTACCGCCTCGGCAAACACGTCACGAAAGCTGTCAACACCGGCGCGGACACGCTCGGTGACCAGGGGGTCACGGTGGCCGAACTCGTTCGCCGTATTCAGTACCAGGCAACCGCGAGGCCCCCCGGGCGCCGTCTGTTCGGCCAGGGTACGGCGCAGGGAGTCTTCGATGAATGCGCGACCGCTGGGTGCCTGCTCCAGCCGCTGCCACATATTGGCCACGACCATGTCCCGATACGTTTCCAGGCACTGCGCGAACAGGTCGTGCTTGCCACCAAACGTCTGGTACAGGCTGCTGCGGGAGAGCCCCGTGGCGCCCAGTAGATCCTGGAGAGAGGTTGCCTCGTAACCACGTGCCCAGAAAAGCTCCATCGCCTGGTTCAGTGCAACCGAAGGATCAAACTGACGTGGCCGTCCCGCCGGCATGCGACACCTCTTTACCAAGCCCGGAACAATCGTTCGGGGCGTTCATGGTTCCGGAAGAATAACGCTGGCCGGCACATATGCAAAATCGGAAAAACCCCGGCGCCGGCAGCCGCACACACAAAACCCCGCCGGAGCGGGGTCTTGTGTTCATCGGCAAGCCTCCCGCCGGGTGGCGGCGAAGCCCGTGTCGCCGAAGGAATAGCTCAGACAGGCGTGACGTTCGCCGCCGCCAGGCCCTTCTGGGTATTCTGGGTCTCGAACTCCACCCGCTGGCCTTCGGCCAGGCTCTTGAAGCCATTGCCGTTGATGGCGGAGAAATGGACGAACACGTCCTTGCCACCATCTTCCGGAGTAATGAAACCAAAGCCCTTGGCGTCGTCGAACCACTTCACGGTACCGGTCATCATCGTAACGTTTCCTCATTCATTCATGATTAGGTGTTGCAGGTCGGACTGAAGAACGTACGGTGTGACTACCAGACTGGTGGGACGACCGAAACTACTCTCAGGAAAGACACTGCAGAACGGAGAATACAGGATGCACAGATGCCGTCAATCTTTTTCTCGGCCTCACCGGACTGGCAAGACGCAGGGCGTGCGTGGTAAACGAACAGCATGACCTTGGCTTGCAGCAACGCGCACTCGCCCCACACGGCCGGAGAGACCGGCGGTGACTGATCCGGTGGAAGTTCCGTACTGGCTGCTGGCCATCATGGTGCTGGTGACGCTGTGGGCGATCATGGCGCGACTGCTCATGCCTACCGTGCGCTGGTTCTTCCGCCGCCGGCTGACCCGACTCATCGAGGAGGTCAACCGGCGACTGCATGTGAAACTGCCCACCTTCAGCCTGACCAAGCGTGAGGTACTGATCGACCGCCTAGCCTACGACCCGCGGGTGCTCGCTTCGGTGCGTACTTACTGCGAGGTCAACGGCACCCCCTGGGGCGTCGCCCTGAAACGGGTGGAGACCTATGCCCGCGAGATCGTCCCGGCCTTCAACGCGTACTTCTATTTCCGGTTCGGCAACCGCATCGCACGCGCCATCGCCCGCATGTTCTATCGCGTACGCCTCGCCTATCGGGATCATAACGGTTTGGCGGACGTGAACCCGGAGGCCAGCGTCGTGTTCGTGATGAACCATCGCAGTAACATGGATTATGTCCTGGTGGCCTACCTCACCGAGGAGCAGACGGCGCTGTCCTACGCGGTGGGTGAGTGGGCCCGGGTATGGCCGCTGGAACCACTGATCCGCGCCATGGGCGCGTATTTCGTCCGCCGCAACTCCCAGAACGCCCTCTATCGCCGGGTGCTGGAACGCTACGTGCAAATGGCCGTCGAGGGCGGCGTGGTCCAGGCGGTGTTCCCGGAAGCCGGCCTCAGCCGGGACGGCGCCTTCCGCGAGCCGCGTTCCGGCCTGGTGGACTACATGCTGCGGGACTTCGATCCGGGCGGCGACCGGGACATCCTGTTCATCCCCGTAGGACTGAACTACGACCGCGTTCTGGAAGACCGGACCCTGCTGGCAGAGGCGAACCGGAGCATCAAGCGCCGCTCGACGGTGCGCGCCATGGGCGAGGGGGCATGGCTACTGCTACGCAGCCTGCTCGGCCGCCTCCGCGGCCGCCCGGAGAGCATGGGCTACGCGGCAGCGGGTTTCGGTATACCGGTCTCGGCGCGGGACTGGTGCCTGGAACACCAGACAGATCCCCGCCGGCTGGGGCAACGCGAGCGCATGGGCTTCAGCCGCACCTTCGTCACCCACCTCATGGAGCGCATCGGCGATGTGGTCCCGATTCTGCCGGTGCCGCTGGTGGCATGGCTGCTCCTGCACGCGCCCGACCGTCCCTGGACGCGGGAGGCCCTGGAACAGGCTTACCGACAGGCGGTGGAACAACTGGATACCCGCCGGAATCCACCATACATCCCCCACCGGGATCCAGCCTACGCCATCGACGTGGCTGTGGACATGCTGCGCGAGCGCGGCGTTCTGATCCAGCACCAGGACGGCATGCACCTGGAGGACGCCCATCGCGGACTACTGCGTTACTACGCCAACACGGTCAGCCACCACATGGACCCGCCGGCCACGGCGAACTGCTGAAGCCGGCGGATACCTTCGCGACAGAACACTAACCGCCCAGAACACCGGGCAACCAAAGCGCGATGCCCGGGAACATGATGATCAGGAACAGTCCGAACAGTTCCACCAGGGTATACGGGATCACCGAGCGGTAAATGTCGCCCATGCTCACGCTCGGCGGCGCGACACCCTTGAGATAGAACAGATTGAACCCGAATGGCGGCGTCATGTAGCCGATCTCCATCATCACGATGAACAGGATGCCGAACCAGATGGGGTCAAAGCCGAACCCGGTGACAATGGGCAGGAACACCGGCAGCGTGATCAGCATGATTCCCAGGGGGTCCAGAACCATGGCCATGAGGAAGATAATCACCAGGATGGTGATCAACACGCCCCACTCGCCGCCCGGAATGGACATCATGAACTCCGTGATCATCGGCTGCGCACCCATGGAGTTGTACGCCGTACTGAAGGCGTGAGCAGCGAACAGGATCCACATGATCATGCCTGTCAGCCGCAGTGTGCGAATGCTCGCCTCCTTGATCATCGCCCAGCTGAACCTGCGATACACCACCGCTGACACCAGGGAACCGAACACGCCGATGGCCGCTGCCTCCGTGGCCGTGGCCACGCCGCCGATGATGGAGCCCAGCACGATCACGACGATGAACATGGGCAGGATCACCGAGCGCAGGGCAATGAACTTCTCTTTCAGATTTCCCCGCTCGTCCTTCGGTAACGCCGGCCCCATATGCGGCTGGAAATAGCACCGGATGCCGATATACAGCGACACCAGGACCATCAACAGCAGCCCCGGGACGATGCCGGCCGCAAACAGGGCCCCGACGGAGACACCAGTAATCAGCGCATAGAGGATCATGATGATGCTCGGCGGGATCAGGATTCCCCAGCCCCCGCCGGCATTGATGGCGCCCAGCGCCATCTCCTTGTCATACTTGCGCTCGAGCATGTTGGGTAGGGCAATGGTGCCCATGCTGGTCACCGCGGCACCGCTGATACCGCACATGGCCGCGAAGATGGCGCAGATGCCAACGGTACCGATAGCCAGGCCACCACGCACCCCCGCCCACCACAGGTGCATCATGTGATAAAGATCCCGGGCGACCCCCGAGCGCTCGAGAATCATGGCCATGAATATGAATAGCGGGATGGCGATCAACGTGAAGCTGTTCATGGTGCTCCACATGTTGGACGCCACCATGTAGAAAGCCTCCGGCCCCCAGCTGAAGTACAGGAAGACGACGGAAACGCCGCCCAGCACGAAGGCCAGCGGCACGCCGAGGAAAAGGAAGAACAGCAGGGAGCCGAAGAACAGCAGCGTGACCATTTCAACGCTCATAGCTGATCTCCCCCACCGTCGCCGGCATGCGCAATATCCTCATCGTTGTCCAGATTGAACAGCACCAGAAAGTCCCGGATCAGTTTCACCGTGCCTTGCAGCAGCAGCAGCCCCGCACCCACGGGGATGGCCACTTTCACTGGCCACAGAGGGGGATCCCAGGCGGACCGCGACGTCTCCCAACGGCTGACGGAGTCCGCGGCCATCGAGTAGCCCTCGGTGACAAGCACCAGCACGAAGGCAAAGAAGAGGACCGAAGTCAGAATATCGACACCGGCCTGCACGCGCCGGGGGAAACGGCTGTAGAAGATGTCGACGTTGACGTGGGCCCGCTGGGTCATGATGTAGGCGCCGGCGAGAATGGCGTAGGCACCGAAGAGCATCTGCGTGAGCTCGCCGGTCCAGACCGTCGGCGCGTTGAACACATAGCGCATGTTCACTTCGATGAACAACAGCGCGAACATCACCAGGACCAGGTAGGCCAGCACGGCCCGACCCAGCCATTCATTGAACCAGGTAATGCCTCGCAGAAGCATGCGCAGGGCTGTCATGGCAACTCCGTCTACTGCAGGGTTCGTCGGGGACCTGTGTAAACGACGCGGGCGAGCCGGTCAGGCCCGCCCGCGTCGTTGCTTGCGGCCTGGCAAACGCCGGGCCAGACACCGGTGATCAGCCGTCCAGATGGCCCAGCTCGGTCAGAAGCTCACGCATGATCTCCACGGCCTCGGCAGCCATTTCGCTCTCGTCCGCCTCTTCTTCCCACATGGTTTCGGCGGTTTCGAGCATGCGCTGCTGGACCTCGTCCGGCAGTTCGATCACTTCCACGCCGTGCTCGGCCTTGGCCATGGCCAGAGCGCGCTCCTCCAGATAGATGTACTCGTTGGTACGGCGCCAGAACTGTTCCTCGATGGTGTTCTTCACCGTCTCGCGGATGTCCTCCGGCAGTTCTTCCAGGGAGTCCTCACTGATGACGTAGGCATCGATACCGCCGATGTTCAGCGGCGGGCGCACATGGTAGGGCGCCACCTCGTAGAGAGACATGCTCAGAGCGCCCTGAACCGCACCCCAGTGCGCGCCATCAACCACGCCGGTCTGCAGGGACTGGTACAGCTCCTCGCCGGGGATCATCGACGCCGCAGCACCCGTTTCCGAGAGGTAGCTCTGCAACAGGCCGGAGGAGCGAATGTTCATGCCCTCGTAGTCGTCCACGGATTCGGGAATCTCGGTGAGCACCATCTCCGTGGGATAGACCTTCTCGATGGCATAGAAGACGTCATACTCTGCCGCCTCTTCCTGGATCATCTCCTCGATGCCCATCTGCTTGTAGTAATAGGCCGCCTCCCAGGTGTCCTGGAATGCGTTGGGCAGGCCGTAGACGATACCGGCCAGGGACAACCGATCCCGTTCGTAGGCGGGCGAGATGGTCCCCATATCCAGAACACCACGACTCACGGCACTGAAGATCTCGTCGTGGCCGAACAGCGAGCCGGCTTCGTGGAGTTCCAGTTGCAAGCGGCCGTCCGTCCGCTCGTCGAGCAAATCCCGAAGTGTCTCGAGGCTGTCCCCGTAGGAACTGCTGGCGCTCGGCCAGTGGGACTGAACCCGCCAGGTTATGGTGTCGTCGGCCATGACCTGCGCAGGCATGACCGAGGCTGCCAGGAAGCCGGCAGTGGCGATGGACAAACTGAACTTGAAGGACTGTTTCACGGCGTTCTCCTCCGTTGGCTTACTTGGTTGGTCGCGGGCGAATCCCGCGGCGGCTTCTGTTATTTGTATGGCCGTTATCCAGCGTACATTTCGCACCCCCCCTGTCAACACCGCGATCGTGCCACCGTTTACGGCTATTGCTGTCCGCATTGCGAAAACCCCAACCTACTGACCAATCGGATAAACTGACACGCAAGCCATGATACGGCGATGCTGTTTGGCAGCATCATTGCAGACAATCATCACAGCGTTACACGGCTTTCGATGGACCTGGAAACTGTGAAATTCGAGCCCAATCATGGCGTTTCACTTCGAAATACCTGCGGCGGACGTCAGCGAAACGACAAGGGCCTGACACAGGCAGGTCAGGCGCCCTACACTGCCGGGACAAATCAGAAAGGAGGCAAGGACCTTGGATTTTCAGACGCTTCTCTACAACATCGACGACGGCATTCTCACCATCACCCTCAATCGGCCCGACCGCATGAACGCCTTCAACGGCGAGATGCGCCGGGAGCTCATTGAGGCCTTTGACGCCGCCGATGCCGACGACACCGTGCGCGCCATCATCGTCACCGGTGCCGGCGATCGAGCCTTCTGTGCCGGCGCAGACCTGGAAAAGGGGGGCGACACCTTCAACCGGGACAAGCGCCAGGATGACGGCATCGACAACTCCATCCGCGACGGTGGTGGCACCGTGACGCTGCGGATCTACGAGTGCACAAAACCGGTGATCGGCGCCATCAACGGCGCCGCCGTCGGCGTCGGGGCCACCATGCAGTTGCCCATGGATATCCGCATGGCCTCCAGCAAGGCGCGCTTCGGCTTCGTGTTTGCCCGCCGCGGTATCACCATGGAGGCCTGCTCCAGCTGGTTCCTGCCACGGCTGGTCGGCATCCAGCAAGCCACGGAATGGGTCTACAGCGGTCGCCTTTTCGACGCCGAGGAGGCCCACCGGGGCGGCCTGATCCGCAGCATCCATGAACCCGACTCACTGCTGCCCGCCGCCCGGGAACTGGCGCGGGAATTCGCCGACAACGCCTCCGCAGTGGCGACCGCGCTGAACCGGCAGATGCTATGGCGCATGATGGCTGCAGACCATCCTATGGAAGCGCACAAGATTGATTCCCGGGCGATCGCCTACATGGGCCAGTCCGACGACGCCAGAGAGGGCGTGACCAGCTTCCTGGAAAAGCGTCCCGCCCGGTTCAGCATGGGGCCGACCCGGGACATGCCCGACTTCTACCCCTGGTGGGACGAGCGACGCTTCGAGTAGAGATTCAAGAACGGTCGTTCTTTAGCTATGCTGAAAGGAGGTACAGGAAGACCAGTGTCGGCTCGGAATCCAACCGGCAGGAGGGAGCGAGCATGGGCGAGAAAAAGGCGATAACGACCCTGCACCGGCGTCCACAGGGGAGCAACAGTCTTGAGCGCATGATGCGGGATCTGCTGCAGCAGGCAGATATCCACGTCAACGGCGACCGCCCCTGGGACATGCAACTGCACGGAAGCAACGTGCCGGAACGCGCCTTCGCCTACGGTAATCTCGGCCTGGGCGAGGCGTACATGGACGGCGACTGGGATGTCGAGCGGCTGGACGAGTTCTTCTTCCGGGTACTCCGGGCACGCATTCATCATCAGGTGCAACCTCTGCGCCTGATCTTCCACTCCCTGCGGGCCAGACTGCTGAACCTGCAGAGCCTGCGCCGTGCCCGGCAGGTCGGTGAGGCCCACTACGACCTGGGTAATGACTTCTACGAAGCCATGCTGGACAGCCGCATGACCTATACCTGCGCCTACTGGAAGGAGGCGCAGACGCTGGATCAGGCCCAGGAGGCAAAACTCGACCTCATCTGCCGTAAGCTGGAACTGGAACCCGGCATGCGCGTGCTCGACATTGGCTGCGGCTGGGGCAGCTTCATGCAGTACGCCGCCGAACACTACGGTGTCGAGTGCGTCGGGCTCACCATCTCGGAGGAACAGGTCCGACTGGGCAGGGAGCGCTGCCAGGGTCTGCCGGTGGAGTTCCGGCTGCAGGACTACCGGGAAGTCAATGAAACCTTCGACCGGGTTGTCAGCGTCGGCATGTTCGAGCACGTGGGGCGCAAGAATCACCGCACCTTCATGGAAACGGTGAACCGCTGCCTGCATGACGAAGGCCTGTGCCTGCTGCACACCATCGGCAGCAACCGACGCAACTCGACGCCGGATCCCTGGATCGACAAGTACATCTTCCCCAATGGCGACCTGCCCTCCCTGGGACAGATCGCCGATGCCGCCGAGGATCTGGCCATCGTCGAGGATCTGCACAATTTCGGCGCGGACTACGATCACACGCTGATGGCCTGGCACCGGAATTTCGAAGCGGCCTGGCCCCGCTTCCGTGACCGCTACGGGGAGCGCTTTCACCGCATGTGGCGGTACTACCTGCTGAGCTGCGCCGCACTTTTCCGCGCACGGGAAGTGCAGCTGTGGCAGTTCGTGCTATCGCCCCGCGGTCAGCTGGGAGGCTATCGGCGCGTCAGCTGAAGGCCTCCGCCACGGGTGTGTCGCCGTCCACCAGTTCAATGCGACGGTTGACCAGATCCGGGTGACGCAGAATCTCCAGCATTGCCTCGGCGACGTTGCCACGACTGACGGTAATGTCGTGCTGGCTCTCCGGGGTGGTGGACACCAGACCGGTTGCTTCCTCGTCGGTGAACTTGCCGGGTGCCAGAATCACATAAGGCACACCGGAGCCTACCAGTAGCCGGTCGGCTGCATGCTTGGCCGCCATGTAGGGTCGCAGTGCCTCCGGCGCATGCAGCGGGTCGTTGGCGCGCAGCGCACTGAGCATCAAAAAACGCTTCACACCCAGCTCTTCCGCCAGCTCGATGGCGCGCACTGCCCCGTGCAGATCCACCATGAGCGTGCGGTCTGCGCCCGTGTGCGGCCCCGAACCCGCCATGAACACAACCTCCTCGCAGCCCTCCATGGCTTCGCGCATATCTCCTTCCAGGTCACCATTCACGGTAGTGATCCCCAGTTCATCGAACGCGGGCTCCTCGGCACGGTGTCGGAGCATGGCGCGCAGGTCCATTCCGGCACCGCTTGCGAGTTCGCACAATTGCCTGCCGACGCGGCCGTTGGCTCCGATCACGAGAATGGTCATGGCTATTCCTCCGGCAACCCCGCCCTTCAGGCCGGCGCCACCCAGTGGTGAATTCCTTCTACTCCGGCCCCGAAGGTCGGGGCACGATATTCATACGTTACCCTACGGATCATGGCCGCCGTGATCCACCGGCAAGCAAGAGCCGATGGGTTCAATCCAGAAGCGGTCCACCGCCGCGCTGATACCACTGAATGGCCAGATTCGCGATCAGCCGTTCCAGGCGCTCCAGGGTCTGTTCGTCCCGGGCGGGCCCGGTCATGACCAGCTGGGCGCCCATGGTGGCAACGTAGAGCAGCAGGGCCAGATCATCTGCGCCCTCGCCGTTGTCCGCCCGACGCAACAACAGCTCCTGGTTATGGCGTATACGGGCCTCATCGACGGCGGCAACCACACGTGCGGCCTGCTCATCTCGCCGCGCCATGTCACGGACAGCCAGCTCAACGCGCATGCGGCGTACGCTGCGCCCGGATTCTCCGAGCAACAGCCGCAGAATCCGGCGCGTTTCCGTTCGTGCGTCGGCATCCCCCGGTGTCAGCAGGCCCAGTTCCGCCATGCGCCGCTCCTGCCAGCGCTGCAGGAAACTGCTGATCAGGTCCTGGTAGTCACGAAAATGCCAATAGAAGCTGCCCCTGGAAACGCTGAGGCGACGGGCCAGCGGCAGCACGCGGACTGCATCGAAACCGCCCTCCACCACCAGCTCGGTGGCGGCATCAAGCCAGTCGTCCCGGCTCAACTGCTCGCGCCCGCCGGTGCCGTCGGCCTGAGACATGCTCTCCTCCACGCTTCAAAACTTACTCTTGAAAATTGACGTTTGTCCTGTTGATGGACTACCTTTCCCAACACACCATACACCAGTGTATTGTCGCTGTAGAAGGCGTCCACCCGGGCCGGTAGAGCCACCAACACGCCGCCCTTCAGCGATCCCCTCAAGCCAAGTCGGGAGATGACATGAGCAACGCCCACTATGAAGTCAAAGGCGACGTCGCACTGATCCGCCTGGACAACCCGCCGGTCAACGGCCTCGGTTACGAACTGCGCCGCGGCATCGTGGACGGCATCCGCAAAGCCGAACAGGACGAGGCCGTCCGCGCCGTGGTCATTACCGGGAGCAACGGCACCTTCTCCGGGGGCGCGGACATCCGCGAGTTCGGTACGCCGAAGATGACCGCGGAGCCGAACCTGCATACGGTGATCAACGTAATCGAGACCAGCAATAAGCCGGTGGTGGCCGCCGTGGACGGCAACTGCATGGGCGGCGGCCTGGAACTGGCCCTGGGCTGCCACTTCCGCATCAGCACGCGGAGCGCCAGCATCGCCCTGCCCGAGGTCAAGCTCGGCCTGCTGCCGGGCGCCGGTGGCACCCAGCGCCTGCCCCGGGTGGTGGGTGTGGAGCACGCCCTGAACATGATCGTCTCCGGTACCACGGTGCCGGCAAGGATGTTCGAGGGCAGCGCCCTGTTCGACACCTACACTGACGGCGACCTGGAAGCCGACGCCATCGCCCTGGCACAGAAGGCCCCGGACGAGAAGAAGCCGCTCAAGCGCGTGCGCGATCTGCCGGCATCCCATCCGCGTGCCGAGCCGTTCTTCCTCTATGCACGCAACGGCATCAGCCAGATGGCGAAGAATTACCCGGCACCGCTGAAGTGCCTGGAAGCAGTGCGCGCTGCCGTGGAGAAGCCCTTTGACGAAGGCCTCCGCACCGAGCGCCAGCTGTTCGCGGAACTCATGCAGACACCGGAGTCCGCGGCCCTGCGCCACGCCTTCTTTGCCGAGCGCGAGGCCTCCAAAGTCCCGGACGTCGGCAAGGACACGACCACGCGCGACATCAAGCAAGTCGGCGTCATCGGTGCCGGCACCATGGGCAGCGGCATTGCCATCAACTTCCTCAACGCCGGCATCCCGGTGACCATCCTGGACATGAAGCAGGAATCCCTGGACAAGGGCGTGGCGCACATCCGCAGCGTCTACGAAGGCCGGGTCAAGAAGGGCAAGATGAAGCAGGAGGATGCCGAGCAGAAGCTCGCCCTGCTGCACACCGCCACCGACTACGACGCCTACTCTGACGTGGACCTGGTTATCGAGGCGGTATTCGAGGACATGGGCGTGAAGCAGAAGGTGTTCGAGACGCTGGACGCCACCTGCAAGCCCGGCGCCATCCTTGCCAGCAACACCTCGACCCTGGATCTGAACAGGATCGCCGGCTTCACCAAGCGCCCCGAGGACGTGGTGGGCATGCACTTCTTCAGCCCCGCCAACGTCATGAAGCTGCTGGAGGTAGTGCGCGGCGGCAAGACCTCGAAAGAGGTCATGGCCACGGTGATGAAGATCGGCAAGACCATCAAGAAGACCGCTGTGGTCTCCGGCGTGTGCGACGGCTTCATCGGCAACCGCATGGTCGGGCCGTATCAGCGTGAAGCGCTGATCATGCTGGAGGAAGGCGCTACGCCGCAGCAGATCGACAAGGCCATCGAGAAGTTCGGCTTCGTCATGGGTCCGCTGCGCATGGCCGACCTGGCCGGCGGCGACATCGGCTGGGCGATCCGCAAGCGCCAGTACGAGGAGAACCCGGACATGAAGCGCATGGTCATCGCCGACCGCCTGTGCGAGATGGGCCGTTACGGTCAGAAGACCAATGCCGGCTTCTACCGCTACGAGGAAGGCAAGCGGGACCCGCAACACGATCCGGAAGTCGAGCGCGTGATCGAGGAATGCCGCAAGGAAATGGGCATTACTCCGCGCAAGATCAGCAGCAAGGAAATCGTCGAGCGCTGCGTCTACGCCCTGGTCAACGAGGGCGCGCGCATTCTCGAAGAGGGGATCGCCCAGCGAGCCTCGGACATCGACATCGTCTATCTCACCGGCTACGGCTTCCCGGTCCACCGCGGCGGCCCCATGCACTACGCCGACCAGGTGGGACTGATCAACGTCGAACGGGCCATGGAGCAGTTCCGTGCCAACCCCAATGTCCAGCCTGGCTTCTGGGAGCCGGCACCGCTGCTGTCGAAGCTCGCCAACGAAGGCAAGACCTTCAACTGATTCCATGACGGCGGGTCGATCGCCCGCCGAGCGCAGGAGAAAGACATGACCGATGACGTAGTAATCGTATCCACCGCCCGCACGCCCCTGGCCAAATCCTGGCGCGGGAGTTTCAACATGACCCACGGCGCCACCCTGGCCGGCCACGCCATCCAGCACGCGGTGGAGCGTGCCGGCGTGGAAGGCGGCGAGATCGACGACGTGATCATGGGCTGCGCCCTGCCCGAGGGCTCCACCGGCAACGACGTCGCCCGCATGGGCGCCATGCGCGCCGGGCTGCCGGTGAGTGTCAGCGGCGTGACCGTCAACCGCTTCTGCTCCTCCGGCCTGCAGGCCGTTGCCATGGCCGCCCAGCACATCATTGTCGACGGCGCCCCGATCATGGTCGCCGGCGGCGTGGAGTCCATCTCCACGGTGCAGGCGGACGTGAACACCACCTACATGAAGGAGGAGTGGCTGGCGGAGCACAAACCGGCACTGTACTGGAGCATGCTGCAGACCGCCGAGACCGTGGCCGAGCGCTACAACATCTCCAAGGAGGCCCAGGACGAATACGGCGTGCGCAGTCAGCAGCGCGCGGCAGCTGCCCGCGAGGCCGGCAAGTTCGACGACGAGATCGTTCCCATGACCACCACCATGGCCACGGCGGACAAGGCCACCGGCGCCATGATGACCAAGGAGGTCACGGTCTCCCAGGACGAGGGCATCCGCCCGGACACCAACATTGAGGGCGTCAGCGGCATCCGCTCGGCCATGCCCGGGGGCGTCATTACCGCCGGCAACGCCAGCCAGTTCTCCGACGGCGCCTCGGCCCAGGTGTTGATGACGGCCAAGGAGGCCGCGCGGCGCAACCTGCAGCCGCTGGGCATCTTCCGCGGCTTCGCCGTGGCCGGCTGCGAGCCGGACGAAATGGGGATCGGGCCGGTCTACGCCATCCCGAAGCTGCTCAAGCGGACCGGCCTGAGCGTGGACGACATCGACCTGTGGGAGCTCAATGAGGCTTTTGCGGTGCAGGTCCTGTACTGCCGCGACAAGCTCGGCATTCCGGATGACAAGCTCAACGTCAACGGTGGCTCCATTGCCGTGGGCCACCCTTACGGTCTCACCGGGTCCCGGCTCACCGGCCACGCCTTGATCGAGGGCAAGCGCCGCAATGCCAAGTACGTGGTGGTGACCATGTGCGTGGGCACCGGCATGGGCGCCGCAGGCCTGTTCGAAGTGGCCTGAAGCACTGGTTTCATGGGCGGCCGGTCACCGGCCGCCCATGGTTCCCGCCCCGCGACAACCTGCTATTCTGTCTCCATCGCAAGCGTGATTCCCGCGCCGCAAACGGTGCGGGCAGATTCCGGGAACGATCCCCCCGTTTCCCGGACGAATACCAAGAACAACAGCCCAACGAGAGGAGAGATACAATGACCGACACGGCACAGGAGCAGACCGGCGCCAAACCCGGCAGCGGCAGCTTCGAGGCGTACGATTCCCGTCCCTGGCTCAAGTGGTACGGCGAGACCGTCAGCACCGATCTGGACGCCCTGCCTTACAGCAGCTTCGGTGACATGGTCCGGAAGGCGAGCCGCGAGCACGCGAACAAGCCCGCCTTCACCACCTGTCTGCCCACCGGCACAGCGGGCACGCTGACCTTCGCCCAGGTGGACCGCATGTCCGACCAGTTCGCCGCGTACCTGCGCCACGAACTCGGCCTGGAACAGGGCGACCGGGTCGCGATCCAGAGCCCCAACTGCCTCGCCTACCCCATCTTCATGTTTGGCGCCGCCAAGGCCGGTTGCGTCATCGTCAACATCAACCCGCTGTATACCGTGCCGGAGATGGACCATGCGCTGAACGACTCCGGCGCACGGCTGTTGATGATGATCGACATGTTCGCCGACAAGCTGCCGGAGGTGGTCCCCAAGAGCAGCGTGGAGCATGTGGTCATCCACAGCGTGGCGGACTTCTTCCCGCCGCTGCGGCGTACCCTGGTGCGCACGGTGCAGAAGCTCAAGAAGATGATTCCCAACGTGGACATGCCGGTCACGCGACTGCCCGATGCCCTAAAGGCGGGCGCCAGCCAGATCGCCGAGGGCAAGGACGTGCAAGCGCTGGACCCCGGCCTGGACGACCTGTTGGCCCTGCAGTACACCGGCGGCACCACCGGCCGATCCAAGGGCGCGATGCTCACTCATCGCAACCTGATCAGCAATATCCAGCAGTCTTACAACAACCTGCAACAGAATCTGCCTGACAAGCGGGTCGCCATGACCGCTCTGCCCATGTACCACATTTTCGCTCTGGGCGTGAGCGGCAGTTTCTACAGCTTGGGCGGGCACAACGTGCTCATCCCCTCGCCGCGGCCGGTGGAGAACCTGAAGCAGGCGTTCATGAAGTACGACATCCGCTTCTTCTCCGGCGTGAACACCCTGTTCAACGGCCTGATGGCGGAAGACTGGTTCCAGGAGGCGCCGCCGAAGAACCTGACCATCACCATTGGCGGCGGCACGGCGGTTCAGGAAGGCACGGCGAAGCGCTGGCAGGAGATCGTCGGGCACCCGATCTACCAGGCCTACGGCCTCACCGAGACCAGCCCCGGCGTCACCACCAACCCGCTGAACGGCCCGGTGAAACCCGGCAGCATCGGCATCCCCTACGCAGGCACCTACTGCCGCATCGTCGATGAAGAGGGCAACCCGATGCCTGTGGGTGAGCCCGGCGAGCTGGTGGTGAAGGGCCCCCAGGTGATGAAGGGGTACTGGCAGCGCCCGGACGCCACCGAGGAGTCCATGGAGGACGGCTGGTTCCACACCGGCGACGTGGCTCGCATGGACGAGGACGGCTTTTTCTACATTGTCGACCGCAAGAAGGACATGGTGCTGGTGTCCGGCTTCAACGTGTATCCCAACGAGATCGAGGAAGTCATCAACCAGCATCCCGGCGTACAGGAATGCGGTGTTGTCGGCGTGCCGGATGACGAGACCGGCGAGGCGGTGCGCGCCTATGTGGTGAAATCCGACGATTCCGTCACCGAGGACGACATCCGCGCCCACTGCAAGCAGTCACTGACCAGCTACAAGATCCCCAAGCAGATCGTCTTCCGCGAGGAGATCCCGCTGACACCGGTGGGCAAGGTGCTACGCAAGGATCTGCGTGCCGAGGCGATGAGGGAACTCGGCAAGGCGTGAAGCCCTGTCCGCGTGGCGACCATGGTGATCGCTACGCGGACCGTTCGTTTACCATGCGATCCATCCGATCACGACGTACAACACGGCGTTCAGGGCCAGAATCAGCCAGGCGACCCGGACCTCCAGGGTCCGGCGAGGCAGCCCGCCGAGGCCGGCCTTGTTCACGTAGTGCTCGATGAACCCGCCCCCGTAACCGCGGTCCCCGGACGCCTCCCGAAACCTGTTTTCCAGCGGGGTCAGTGGACATGTACAACCGCCGAAATTGATTCCCACCGCCCAGGCGAGCACCGCCAGGTGCAACACCAGCCACCATACCCCCAAGGGCACAAGCAACGCCCCCAGCACGGCGAACACCACGAACGCCGCGTGAAACCACTTCACCGCGTCGGCCAGGTAGCGGTATCCCTTGGCAGTCATCCGCAACTCCATCATTTCGTGACCTCTACCGCAGGGTATGGAAAAATGACCGGAACTTCACCAGCAACCGCCGCACCCGTGCGAGGGGGACGAATGATGGGACCCGACCTGTTCAAGCGCTGGATGGACATGCTGTTCTGGTGGCTTCCCCGCGACGGCGACCAGTCCAGGGGGCAGCAGCCGCCCTCCGGACAACAACAGAGTGGTACCGCAACCGCCCGTAAGGATGAGGCCACGTCCAAGCCGGCATCACCCGCGAAATCCTCGGCGCCGGAGCCGACGACGTCGCCTGCGGCAGCGTCGACCACTCCCGACAACGAGGCGGCAAACAAGCCCGGCAAGGAGAGCACCAAGGCCCCGGAGGCGGCGACGGCTCCCTCGCCCAAGGCCCCTTCCAGCGCGGGCGACGCGGTGGACGATCTCACCACCATCAAGGGCGTGGGCCCAGCCATGGCCGCGCGCCTTCAGGACATGGGCATTCGCACCTTCGAGGATCTGGCGGCGGCTGACATCAAGTCCGTCACCCGCACACTACGGGAGCAGTCCGTGGTGATTTCGGAGAAGAAGGTAGAAGGCTGGGTGCAGGCTGCCCGGCAGCAGGCCTGACGGACAGCGCCCGGTCAGGCGCTGGTGTCAACCAGACTACCGACGCGCTCGGCAGGATTGACCGGCGCGCCCGAGGGGCCGCCGGCATCAGGCAACGCGTCAATGAGCTGCTGCGCATTGGATTCCTGAATGTCCAGCGCCTTGCGGGTGACACTGGTCTGCACATCAGCCTGGAGTTGTGCCTGGCTCATGGACGAAGCCATGGATGCAATGCTGGATACGTCTGCCATCGCTGTACCCTCTCCACTTGAGGGGTTATGGAAACATCCCGCGACCCCCAGCACAAGCGAACCCCGTCACACCTTTGACCCACTCGGGGGCAGCATCACGGAAGCCCGCCCTTTTACGGTGCAATACCCTGCCACGCCCGTCGCATCCATGACCACGAAGGCTACGGATCTTCCTGATAACTTAACGAAAACAAAACCTGGCCCGGGTATTGCCTTAGTGATAGTGCGGCAGGAGGCCGCAGCAGCAATGCTTCTCCTCCTCAATGAAAGGACTCCTTGCGCCCCGCCCTGCGGGGCGCTTTTCTTTGTATGCGCCTCAACCCCCGTTCATGCCACGTCTCGGGCCGGCATGACCTGTCCGTCTTCGGCCGGGCCACCAGCATCCGTCTGACGCATCTCCAGCCAGCGCAACAGCTCCAGCCGGCCGTCGTGGTTTTCCACCAAGCAGGTGCAGCTCTCCACCCAGTCACCGTCGTTACAGTAGAGCACCCCATCGACCTCGCGCATCTCTGCATGATGGATGTGACCACAGACCACACCATCCACGCCTTGACGACTGGCCTCCCATGCGACCATTTCCTCGAAGCTGGAGATGTAAGCCATGGCGTTCTTGACCCGGTACTTCAGATGCGCGGCCAGGGACCAGTAGGGAAAGCCGAACAGCCGGCGCACCAGGTGCACCCAGTGGTTGGCCCGTAACAGCAGGCCGTAGACGCGACTGCCCAGCATCGAAAGCGCGCGGGAACACTTGACCACCGTGTCGAACTGATCACCATGCAGAACCAGGAGCCGCCGCCCGTCCTGGGTGGTGTGGATGACTTGATCGACCATGGAGAAGTTGTCGATGACGCTACCGTTGTAATCCCGCATGGCCTCGTCGTGGTTGCCCGGCAGGTAGACCACCTTCGTGCCCGCCCAGGCCTTCTCCATGATCCGGCGCACCACCAGGGCGTGCTCTCGCGGCCAGAAAACACGTTTACGCATTTCCCAGATGTCGACCATGTCCCCGACCAGGTAGAGATACTCGGACTCGGTGGCGTCCAGAAACTCCAGCAGATAGTCCGCGCGTGCACCGCGAAATCCCAGATGGGCGTCAGAAACGAAGATGGTCCGGTATCGGACCGGTCGCATGGGTTCGACGGTTGTCATGGCTGCACCACTCCCCTCTTTCCACTGTTGCCGGGAAGTGTGAAGCGGCACCTTGAAGGGGATATGTCAGCGGCAAGGCATTTCCGTGACATGGCGCCGGTACCGTGACCCACCGGTCCGACGCATCATTCAAAGGTCACCCGCCGGTCAGAAAAGTGTCTTGATTCGCGATGACAATGATCGCCGTCTATTAACGGTGGAACGAGGTCATCATGCACTGGGAAACGGGAGAGGGAAGACTGATCAGCGAGGGGCGAACCCTGCTGGCCAGCGATCAGATCGTACTCCAGCGGGAAGCAAGCGGTCGTAAATCCGTCTGGCGTGCGCACATCCCGCTGCTGGGCGTGCGCCGGCGCCGAATCCCGCGCCGAATCCCGCGCGGAAGCTCCACGCTGCTGGAACTGGACGACGGCAGGCGGGGCTGGTTCCGGGTGGTGTCCGAGAGTCGTGATCTGGCGTCTCTGCGGAGCTGCGGGCCGTTCCGGTAACAACACCGGAGATCCAAAGAAAAGACCCCGCTGGCTGCGGGGTCAAGGCTCTGGCTGAGGGAACTGCTGGGGAAACCTAGAATTCGAACTGGAAGCGTGCGGCGTACACCATGCTGTCCCAGTCTTTCCGGCCGTCGCCGAAGCCGTCTTCACCGCGCTGCGCGTCCACGTACATGGCGTTCAGCTTCAGCACGATGTCGTCTTCCGGATACCAGTTCAGACCCACCGTATAGTGATCCAGTTTCTGCCTGTCCTCGCGGTTGTGATGCTCGTAAGAGTCCGCAGTGGCGAAGCGTGCGAGCAGTTTCCACGCACCGCGCCCACCAGCGCTCAACGGGGCGTTGACGCGTGTGGCACCGAAATCGCCGCTGAAGGGCCGGTAATTGCGCGTCTCTCCGGTCAGGAAATAGCTGGTCTGCACGTAGAAGCCTTCGGACGTCATGCTGGTCACGTCGTTACCCGGTTCATCATCGAACCCGTCGGAGCCGGAATCCCGGTTCAAGTCCTGGCGAATGTACTCCCCCTGCACAGAGAACGGCCCGACGCCGAACCCGCCCTCCAGTGCGAAGGTGGTGAAGTCTTCGACGTTCTCCATGTCATTCTCACCAATCATCCGGCCGTCCACGGCCCTTGTGCCCAGTCGCGTGCGCATCCGGACTGATTCGTACTCCCTGTCATCGCCGCCGCTGCGATCCCACTCGTAGGCATTCGCGCGGTAGTTGGCGGAAAGACCCAGGTGACTCCAGACATCTCGCTCGCGGTCGAACACAGGGGCGAAGGAGCCGCGCGCAGCAACGCTATACCCTTCGGTCACATCGCGATCACGTGCAACGCCATCCCCGCCGAAGGCGCCGAAGGCAAGGTAGTAGTCGGGCACCAGGGTTTCGTAGAGCAGACCGATCTGCCGACTGGGGCGATAGGCATCCACCGGTGCGGCACGCTCGATGAAGCTGATGCGGCGCGAGCTGGTGGAGCTCTCCAGGCTGAAAGGCTCTTTGAAATGACCGATGGCAAAGCGGGCGTTGTCGAACAGGTACGCCATGTAGGCATTGGCGAACCGGACCTCGTCGTCGCGGAAGTCGATTTCCAGCTGCCACTCCCAGTTGTCGTACATGACGCCCAGCGCGCCGAGACGAGCGCGGCGGATGATAGTACCGTAACGGGCCAGGTCGCCATCATCGGCGTCCTCGTCATCGGTGGTCGTGAACGGATCCTGCACGTAGGCGAAATCGGTCATGAGTCGGCCGCGAAGGCCGAATCGATGCTTGCCGTCCTCGGTCTCAACACGAAACTTGTTCACGCGCGTGCGCACCGGGTCGTCGCCGACATCCATCATGGGCTCGTAATCAAGCCCGCCAAAGCGCTGTGCGGAACTCTCCGCATGGACGGACGGGGCCGCAAGCAGAGCGGCTGCAAGTAACGCCGGGTAAGAACGCAGGACATGTCTGTTAATGCTCATTGGTTGCTCCCAAAGGTGATATCGGTCATCAGGGGAACAACGTTCCTTGGCCTGCCCCCGATTGGACCTGTGTTAGAAGGCTGAAAATGCCTCCGCAGCGTCCAATGCTGTTGTTGCAAAAACGCGACAGCGATCGCGTCGGCACAACAGGTGACAAGCATAGGGAGCGAAAATGACAGACCCGTGAGTCCCGGATGACATTCCGGTAACGGTTCAATGACGCCTCAGCAACAATGGTTGCGCGTTTTCTCGTGTTCTCTAACCCGAGTCCTTAGCATTTCGCGTGCCCTCTGGGCCACCGAGGCAACGCCGTCGGGCCGAAGACGTCACGTCACTACGGTGAGGGCCGAGAACTCCGCTTCAACTGGAACAGCACCAGCACGAAGGTCGTCACCAGAATGGTCACCGTTGCCATGGCCATGGCCTCGGCGATGGCGCCCTGCTCGAACTGGTTGAAGATGAAGGTGGCGGTGGTGTCCACCCCGGGCGGCAGCAGCAGAATGGAGGCCACCAGCTCCCGCATGCAGACGATGAAGGTGGTCAGCCATGCCGCCAGAAGTGCCGGCTTGAGCCGCGGCAGGACGATGCGCGTAAAGACCGTGAAGCGGCCTGCACCGAGGATGGCGGCGGCGTGCTCCAGGTTCTCGCCCATGCGCTGCAGGCTGGCGTTGGCGTAGTTCAGGGCATCGGTGATGTAGATCACCACGTAGGCCAGCAGCAGCATCCACACGGTGTTGTAGAGGTTGAACGGTACCCAGGGCGCGTTCCAGGCAAGAATGAGCGCCACCGCCATGACGATCTTGGGAATGACCCGGGGGAGCAGTGCGATCCCGTCGAGAATGCGCTGCAGCGTGCCGCTGGAGCGCACGTTCACGTAGGCAATGTAGCCGCCCAGGAGCACGCAGATCGTCGCCGCGGCCACACTCAGCCCCAGGCTCGTGAACAGCGCCTGGAACCCCCGGGCGCCGGGCTCGAACAGTGCCCCGTAATGGCGCAGGGTCAGGCCCTGCTCCGGCGCGCCCCAGTTATCGATGAGACTGGTCAGCACCATGGCGGCGTACGGCAGCACCGAGCTCAGCAGGAACAGTACGCCGATCAGCATCCAGCCCGCCCACTTGCCGGCAGGCCCCAGGGGATGGTCGGCACCCTGGCCCGGCTTGAACGCGCCACCGCCCAGCAGGCGTGAGAGCCAGCGGCTACCGTACATGCACAGCAGCGCGAACAGGCAGAGCAGACTGGAAAGCGAGGTGGCCAGGGCGAAATCCGCCGGCCAGCTGGTGATCAGGTAGAAGATTTCCGCCGGTAGCAGGGGCAGGTTGGCGCGGGTCCCGAGCACCGCCGGAACGCCGAAGTTGGACAGGGCCTCCAGGAAGACCAGCAGGCCGGAGTTGAAGACCGCCGGCAGCAGCAGGGGCAGCAGGATCCGCCAGGCACGCTGCCAGGAACGGGCACCGAGCATGGTGGCGGCGTCCTCGAAGCGCCGCGGCATGGACCCCAGCGTCGCCTCCACCGCCAGGGCCACGTAGCCGAACGAGGCCAGGGCCATGACCACCGTGACCCCCCAGAAGGAGAAGAACCAGGCACGCAACGCCTCCGGGACCCCGATTACGGCATCGGCGAAACCACCCTCCTGCATCACCAGGATGTAGGACAACGCCAGAATGTAGGGCGGTGTCATGATGGGTACCAGCAGCGACAGCCGGGCAAGCCCCTTGCCGGGCAGATCCGTGCGCGCCAGGAGATAGCCACAGGGGATTCCCAGAATCCAGCTCACCAGAGTGACCGCCCCCGCCCACCCCAGGGAAGTGAGAATCATCTCCGGCAGCTCCGGCGTGGTCCCGATCCGGAGATAGGCATCCATGAAGCCGTCCAGCGACCCCCCGAGAAGATCCGGAAAGACGCTCTGAGCAAACAGGATGGCCAGCGGATAACCGGCGGCAGCGCCCAGCACCAGGAGACAGAGCAGCAGCGGCAGCGAGACGCGGAAACAGACCGGCAGGGCGTGAAACACGGGGACTCCTAGTTCGGGTCGGCGATGACCTCGGCGCGCTCGACTTCAATCTGGAAACGCCGGAGTACGCGGTTCTGCTCCGCCAGCGCCGCGACCGGGTCGGACGGCAGCAACGCCGGTAGCGCATGCTCGCCGCGTGTCGCCGAGGGGGATATGCCGCGCCGGGCCGGAAGCAGGTGCTGCCCGGCGACCTCCTCCTGCATGGCGGCGCTGAAGTAGTGGTCCACGAACGCCCTCGCCGCCGCGACGTGCTGACTGCTGTCGAGGATGGCGATGGGCCGCCGCACGAGTGCCGATCCCGAGGGCGGATAGTGCATGACCAGCGGCGCGCCATCGGCAATCTGACGGTAGATGAGATAGTCCACCGCACCCACGATCAGATCGTAGGTGCCCACCAGGAGCCCGCTGATGGCCTGGCTGTTGGCGGCGGCGAAATCGAGGCCAGCCCGGCGCAGGCCCAGGAAGTCTTCCCACATGGTGTCGGGATGGGCCAGCGAGTAGGCAATCACGAAATCGGCGGCCGAACCGGAGCGCGAGGGGGACGGCATGGTCATGCGCCCCGGAAAGTCTCCCTGGAACAGTGCTTCCCAGTCCAGCTCCTCCCGGAACGCCTCCTCGCGCACCGCCATGCCCACCAGCGCGGCGGCCGTGGCGAAATAGTAGTGGTCAGGGTCGTGCCACTCGCCTTCGGTGTCCTCCAGCCACCCCGGGTCCGGGTAGGGCTGCAAACGCCCCTGGTCCTTCAGGGCTTCGGCGGCCACCTCGCTGGCGAAAATGACCACATCCGCCCGCGGCCGGTACCGCTCGGCCTCCAGGCGGGCCATCACCTGCCCGGTAGTGGCACCGAAGAACTCGACCCGCTGGCCCGTCTCCTCCACGTAGGCCTCGATCACGGCCTCGGCCAGGGGGCGCGGGCCGGCGGAGTAGACCACCAGCGCATCGTTATCGGTGTCCTGGCTGCACGCGGCGGCACCCAGGGCGAACAGCGCCGCCAGAATCACGAACGAACGGGGCATCAGCGTCAGCCGGCGAGAAACTGCATGGCATCCGCCGGGAAGCGCACCCGGACCGCGCCCCCTTCCCGAACCGGGCCATCCGCAAAGCCGCGGATCACCTGTCCGTTGGCGAAGCGCGCGAAGGCCTCGCGCCGGTCACCGAGAAAATTGGTGTGCTGGCAGTGGCCATCCAACTCCACCAGGTGATCCCCGGAGCAGCACTCCTCCGAGGAAATGCACACCGCTTCCCGGCGCACCAGGCATTGGCCCTGCTCCGGTACGTTGGCGGTCGCGCAGGCAACGGCCAGATCCTCACCGATCACGATGCCGGATCCGTTGCGCTGGTAGGGAAACAGGTTGCCAGTGCCGAGAAAGCCGGCGACGAAGGGCGTTGCCGGGTGATTGTAGATTGCCTCGGGTGGCGCGCACTGCTCGATTCGTCCCTGGTTCATGACGGCGATGCGGTCGCCCAGGGTGAACGCCTCGGCCTGGTCGTGAGTCACGTACAGGGCCGTCAGTCCCGTCTCCCGCAACAGGCTGGCGAGTTCATGCTTGAGATCCTCGCGTAGACGGGCATCCAGGGCGGAGAGGGGCTCGTCCAGCAGCAGCAGATCCGGTTCCACGGCCAAGGCCCTGGCGATGGCCACGCGCTGCTGCTGCCCGCCGGAGAGCTGATCCGGGCTGCGGTCCTTCAAATGAGCCATCTGCACTTGCTCCAGCACATGCTGCACCCGGCGCTTGCGCTCCGCCGCCGGGCGCCCCTGCATGCGCGGCCCGAAAGCCACGTTTTCGGCGACGGTCATGTGGGGCCAGAGGCTGAAATCCTGGAACACCATGGAGAAACCGCGTTTCTGCATGGGCACGTGAATGCCGCGCGCCGGCTCATCCAGGGTTCGACCCCGACAGCGCAAGGCGCCCACATCCGGACTGAGCATTCCGGTCATGATGTTGAGCAGCGTGCTCTTGCCGCAGCCGGACGGCCCGAGCAGCACCACGCATTCCCCCTTTCTCACTGACAGATCGATGCCATTCAGGACGGTGGTTCCGCTGAACGCCTTCGTGACACCTTCGCACTCGAGAAACGCGGCCATGCTGGTCACCTGATGGTTTGCCCGGGACTGACCCGCGCCTGAATTCTGCGCCATGACAAGGGTTTTACCTCAGGTGTGTTGCACGGGTATGACAAGCGGGCGCTGCAGTAACCTTACCGTCATGGCAGCGTCACCATGCCGTCACTGTCACGTCATTCCTTATCGCCACGGTAGTGGTCAACGGTCATCAGCAACCCACCCTGGAGGTTTCCACATGAAACGGCTTTTCCATGCTCGTTCCACCGCCACAGCCAGACTGCTTCTACTCGCCGGCGTCGCTGGGGCGGCAACCGCTGTCTCGGCCGATGAGCCGACCCCGAGCGGCGACGTGCTGACGGTCTACCTGCACGACCATGGCGATGCCATTGCCGAGCGTTTCACCGAGGATACCGGCATCGAGGCCCAGATCGTCGACATGAGCGGCGGCGAGATCCTGGCCCGCATCGAGGCCGAGCGCGCCAACCCGCAGTGGGACGTGGTGTACGTGCAGGGGCACGGCAGTGTGCACCGGCTCTACGAGACCGGCCAGCTGCTGGATGACGGCTGGCAACCGGACGCCGCCGAGAACTACACCGAGATGGGTCGCGAGATCTACGAACAGGACCCGGAGACCGCCTGGTGGCCGGTGACGGTGAACGCCCCCGCGCTGCTTGTGTACAACCCGGACTACGTGGACGCCGAAGACGTCACCAGCTGGGACGCCCTGCACGACCCGCAGTTCGAGGGCCGCGTGGGCATGCCGGATCCGGCCATCAGCGGCCCAGCCTACCCCTACGTGTCCTGGTTCTTCGAGGACGACATGGATGCCGGCTACGAATTCTGGGAACAGGTCTTCGACAAAGGCGTACGCATGTACCGCTCCAACAGCCCGGTGGCCGAAGCCCTGGCCGCGGGTGACATCTGGGTCGCCGGCCTGGAAGAGCCCAACACCTATGGCGAGGTGGAAAAGGAAGAGAGCATCGAGGTGGTTTACCCCGATGAAGGCACCCCCGGCGCCGCCCGCGCCGTGGGCATCTCCGCTGACACGGAAGTGTCCGATGACGCCAAGGCCTTCATCGAGTGGATGCTCTCCGCCGAGACCCAGCAGTACCTCACCGAGATCGAGCACCGCAACAAGTACTTCGTGCCGCTGATCGAGGGCGCCGAGCCCAACGACCTGCTGCCCCCGAACCAGTTCCTGGATCAGGTCACCCCGTACGAGTTCACGGACTACGAATGGGCCGGCGAGGTGGAAGAGGAAATCAAGCGCTGGTTCAGCGACATGGCTCAGTGAAGACGCCACTGTCGCGGCTATTGACCGCGCCGGAATGACACGCACGGGTGGAGCCCTCAGGGGCTTCGCCCGTCTTTACGTTCCGGGCCAGGACACGGACACGCCTGCCACGGATCGATCATCACCGGAGTGTTCGCACCATGTCGGTCACCACCGATACGCGCCGGAACTCACCGCTGACGGGGTTTCTGGCGCGCCTTCCCAAACCCGAGAGCCTGCTGGGCTGGTTCATTGCCGCAACCCTGGTGGTGCTGGTGGGCCTGCCGCTGGCGGCCATTCTGCTGCACCTGGCCTACCCGCAGCTGTACCTGGGCATCTTCGATCTCGGCGACTTCGACCTGTTCACCGATCTCTGGGAGCGGCGCCTGTGGCGCACTGCCGTGCAGAACTCCCTGTACCTGTCCTTCGGCACCATGGTGATCGGCACCTTCATCGGTGCCGGCATGGCGTACCTGCGCCACACCTACCGGTTTCCCACCGCCGGGCTGATCGACTTCGCCGCCTGGTTCGTACTGGTGATGCCGTCGTTCATCATCGCCCAGGGCTGGGTCCTGTTCGGGCGCAGCGGCGGCACGGCGCACCAGATGGGCATGCCCTGGCTGGGCGAGTTCATCTTCTCCCTGCCGGGGCTGGTCATGGTGATGAGCCTGGCGAACTTCCCCCTGGCCTACCTGGCCTTCAGCGCCGCCCTGCACTGGAACGTGCGCAGCCTGGAGCAGGCCGCGCGCCTGGCCGGTGCCACCTCCGCCCAGGTGGTGCGCACCATCAAGCTGCCGCTGCTGCTGCCGGCACTGCTGTCCGCCGCCATCCTGGTGTTCGTGGACACGGTGGGCGACTTCGGTCTGCCCGCCGCGTTCCTGTCGGTGTTCCGGTTCCCGCTGATCCCGTACGTGATCCGCCAGGAAATCCAGACGGTGCCCGTCTCGTTCGAAGGGGCGGCGGTGCTGGCGTCGGTGCTGGTGGCCATGGTGGCGATTGCCATTACCATCCAGATCCGGCTGCTCCGCAACGCCGGCGCCGACTTCCTCACCGGCGGCGCGCGCCCCGTGGACCGGCCGCGTCCGCGCTTCTGGCCCCTGCTCACCGGGCTCAATGTCACGTTCCTGGGCCTGGCGATCTTCGCACCCCTGGGCACCAGCCTGTCGGTATCGTTCCTGCAGCGCTACAGTGCCGGGTTCACCCTGGACAACCTGACGCTGCTGAACTACCGGGCCGTGCTCTCCGAAGGCTCGGTGCTGCTCCCCGCCATGGCCAACTCGTTCGGCATCGCCTTTGGTGCCGCACTGATTGCCCTGGCCGTGGGTTTTCTGGCGGCCTATCTACTCGCCTACAGCGGCTCACGGCTGCGCCGGTTCATCGACATCACCTCCACCGTCACCCTGGCGGTACCGGGCATCGTGCTGGCGGTGGGCTATATCCTCTGGTGGAACCAGCGCTGGCTGGCGGACTGGGGCATCCAGGTCTACAACACGCCCTGGGTCATCGTGCTGTGCTCGGCGGCCGCATCCATCCCCATCGCCGTGCGCGTGGTACTCGGCAACGTGGCGCAGGTGCCCAAGTCGTTCCTGAACAGCGCGGCGCTCCAGGGCGCTGGGTTGTGGACACGCATCCGCACGGTCCTCATGCCGCTGACCCTGGCGGGGCTGCTGTCTGCCGGCCTGGCGGTGTTCGCCACCAGCGTCTTCGACCTGGCCATCACCACCATGCTGCAGCCCTCGGGATTTCCCACGATCCCGGTGATCATCGATGAACATTTCCGCACAGTTCAGTACGGCTGGGCCACGGCGGCCACGGTGATCGTCTGCCTTATCACCGCCAGCATCATCGTCACCACGCGCTTCCTGGTGAAGCGCCTTTTCCGACAGTACTTCGCGACAGGAGGCTCACAATGACGAGCAATACGGCGGAAGTCGCCATTCACGATCTCACCCGGCACATCGGCGCCGTCCGCGCCCTGGACGGGGTCAGCCTGGAGATTCCCACCGGCGAGACCCTGGCGGTGCTGGGGCCGTCCGGCTGCGGCAAGTCTACCCTGCTGCGCCTGCTGGCCGGCCTGGACACCCCCACCGGCGGCGAGATCCACATCGCCGGGCAGAAGGTCAACGGCAACGGCCTGGAGGTGCCGCCGGAGCGCCGGCCGGTGAACATGGTGTTCCAGGATTTCGCACTGTGGCCGCACATGAACGTGAAGCAGATCCTGCAGTACGGCATGAAGTATCGGGGTATCGCGCGCGGCCGGCGCGACCAGCGTGTGACGGAACTGCTTGAACTGGTGGACCTGGGCGGTATGGAAAAGCGCTACCCGCGTGAGCTCTCCGGCGGTCAGCAACAGCGCGTGGCCATCGCCCGGGCGCTGGCCACCGAGCCGCGGGTACTGCTGTTCGACGAGCCGCTGTCGAACCTGGACTCCCAGCTGCGGCAGCAGATGCGCGACGACCTGGCGCGGATGCTCCGGGAACTGGGCACCACGGCACTGTACGTCACCCACGACCTGCAGGAAGCCCTGGCCCTGGGGCAGCGCGTAGTGGTCATGCAGGCGGGGCGCATTGCCCAGATCGACGAGACCCGCGAACTCTTCCGCAAGCCGGCAACGCCCTGGGTCGCGGAACTGGTGGGTTACGCCAACATCCTGGACGGTCGTATCCTTCGGCGCGAGGACGACTGGGCACTGGTGCAGACGGGGCAGCAGACACTCTGGGCACATTGCCGCGACCAGGGGCTGGCCACCGGCGACGCCACACAGGTCATGTTCCAGCCACGGGGTTGTCGACTGAGCCACAAAGGCGCCCAGGAAAGCAATCTGAACACGCTGCCGGTGCAGGTGGAACAGCAGGTTTTCGAGGGGCACGGCTGGCGCATCAACTGCCGCCACGGGCAGCGCCTGCTGCAGGTCCACGACGCCCTGCCCCATGATGCCGGGACGGGAATGTCCGTGGCATTCGAGAAGGCCGCAACCCATGCTTACCGTGCGGACGCGGAGGCAGTGCCAGCCTCCCGGCAGACGGAGTCCGCCGCCCGAATCGCTTGATCATGCGTTCGCCCGAAGCAAAAAGCCCCGGCCGACTGGCCGGGGCTTTCATCGGTGCTGAATCAGCTCGCGTCAGAAGCTGTACTGCATCCGCGCCAGCACGAAGTTGGGGCTGTCGTCCATGGTCTCGCCGCCGGTGAGATCCGAAACCGCCTGGCTGTCCTTGACGTCTGCCATGACGTAGTTGGCCATGAACCGCAGGTTGCTGCTGTAGTAGTAGTTCACGCCCAGGGTGAGGTTGGTCTGCTCGCCGCCCATGACGTCCTCGTCATTGAGGTCCATGTGGCTGTAGCGGGCCGCCACTTCCCAGGCACCACCGGGGCCGCGGGGGGTAATGCCGCCGAAAGAGCCGCCGCCGTAGCTGCGGGACTCTCCGGTGAGCACGTAGCTGACCTGAGCATGGTAGCCGTCGAAGCTGACGTCTTCACCGTTGTCGCGGTCCACGTCCACGTTCAGGTACTCGGCTTCCGCGGAGAACGGCCCGGCCTGGTAGGCCAGCTCCAGGCCATACTTGGTGGTGGAGTCGGCGATGATGTCGAAACCGCCGGTGCTGATGAGTCGCGTATTCGGATCGGCACGCCCTTCCGGGCGGTCACTGAAGCTGCGAGGCGCGTAGCCGCTGTCGGAATCGAGATCCTCGTACACCACCGAGGCACCCAGATGCAGCAGCTGTCCCTGGCCGATAGACGGGTTGAACACACCGCGGCCGGCAACGCCCAGCGGCATGTCGCCGTCCTCACGACCGCCCAGATCGCGACCGAAAAGTGCGGTCTGGAACGTGAACATGTCCTCGGAGACATCGTAGAAGAAGCCGAGACGGCGCGAATCCGGAATGATGTTCTGGGGGCTCGCCCGCTCGATGAAGGTGATGCTGTTGGAACTGGTGAGCTGATTGAGACCCATGGGGACCTTGGTCTGGCCGATGGTCAAACGGCCCGGGCCGACACCCCGGCGCAAGCGGTAATCCGCGGCGCTGAGGCTACCTTCAGTGACATTGGTCTCGATGCGGAAATCCCAGTTCTCGTCAAGGTCCCCGCCGACACCGAAGCGTGCCCGGCGGTTGTTGAAGCCGTCGTCGAACTCGACGTTATCCTCGTCATAAAAGCCCGCGTCCAGGTGCAAGCGGCCGCGTACCTCGAATTCCGGATACGCAAAGGCCTGCGAAACGCCGGCCAGGCCCATGCCTGCCGCAATGCCCAGTGCTGTCAGTTTGGTGGTGGTGTTCACAATGCCTCCATCGGGTAGTTCGTATGAAATTCCGGCGCCAACATTAGGCCGCGGACATGACGATTTGCTGACCAAGCGGTGACCGTTTGGTGACATGCGACGGTTGTTGCGCCGACACCACCAGCAGCGGCCTCACGCGGCACTCCCCCGACACCCACGGTCACGAAACGGTTACATCGGCGTCATCCGCTGGTCATGTGTCCGCGCAAGACTCCGGCACAGGCAATGGTTCGGGAGCTGACCACCATGTACATCGCACTGGTATCCGAGACGTATCGCCCTGAGACGAACGGTGTCGCCATGACGCTGGGCAGACTGGTGGATCATCTCGCCGCTTCCGGCCACACCGTTGACGTCATCACGCCCGCCGCCCGGTGTTCCGGAGATGACGGCAACGTTGCCACGGTGACCCTGCCGGGCCTGGACCTGCCCGGTTACCCGGGCGTGCGTTTCGGCCTGCCCGCGGTCCGCCGCCTGACTTCCCGATGGCACCGTCAGCGGCCGGACGTTGTCTACGTCGCCACCCAGGGCCCTCTGGGCTGGGCGGCTGTCCGCGCTGCAAAGCGTCTGCAGCTGCCGGCCGTGTCCGGCTACCACACCCACTTCGCCGACTACAGTCGACACTACGGGCTGGGGGTTGCCGCCCCGGTCCTGGAGGGGTACCTGCGGCGGTTTCACCGACGCACGGCGCTGACCCTGGCGCCCACGGCGGCACTGGCGGATGAACTCCGGCGCTCGGGCTTCGGCAGTGTGGATGTCCTGCCCCGCGGCGTGGACACCACGCAGTTCTCCCCGGAACACCGTGACCGGAGCCTGCGGTCAAGCTGGGGCGTCATGCCGGGGAGCACCGTGGTGCTGTACGTCGGCCGGATCGCCCCGGAGAAGAATCTGGAGCTGGCCGTGCGGGCATTCCGCGCCATACAGGCAAGCAATCCGCAGGCGCGGTTCGTCCTTGTCGGCGACGGGCCATCGCGGGCCGATCTGCAGGACCGCAACCCGGACTTCATTTTCACCGGTACGCTCAACGGCCAGACCCTCGCCGAGTATTACGCCTCTGCGGATCTGTTTCTGTTCCCCAGTCTCACCGACACCTTCGGTAACGTGGTCATGGAAGCAATGGCCAGCGGTCTGCCCGTGGCGGCCTTCGACAGCGGCGCCGCCGCCGAGCACATCCGCCCGTTCTACAGCGGCGTGATCGCACCGTTCGGCGACGCCGACCGGTTCGTCGCCCTGAGCATTCTCCTGGGACGGGAGCAGCGCCTGCGCCAGCGCTTCGGCGCCCTGGCGCGCTGCAGCGTGCGACGGCACAGCTGGAACCAGGTCGGTCAGCGATTTGCCCACCTGCTGGAACAGGCAGCGGGCTCCAGAGAAGCCAGCCCCCGGGGCACCCCGGTCCTCTCCCGCGTGAGCTGATCGCACTTGGTGCCGCCGGCCATCCCCGCGACCGCGGACCGCGGCATCGGCTGCCCGTTTGTCATTAATCCGTCACACCCCTTCAACAGTCATGCAATCCGCAGCTGCAACCCTGCCAGCCGTTGTTACCTGATTCATTCACGAGCGACTGGAGGTTTCCGATGAAACGCACCATCACCCTCTCCGCACTCTCCCTGGCGGCCCTGATGGCACTTCCCAACCTGGCCGCGGCAAGCGCGGCAGACGACGTGGCGGAGTACTGTGATAGCCCGCTGCGCCTGGCCGACACCGGCATCGAGGGCGCCGAGGAACTGCGCCGGGCGTTCGCCCCCTTTGCCGAGGAGTTCAGTGAACTCACCGGCGTCGACATGGAATTCTTCCCGCTCAGCGACCGTACCTCCGCGGCCAATGCCCTGCGCTACGATTCCATCGATCTGGTACTGGCGGGCCCCTCGGAGTACGTGGTCATGACCGCCGTCTCGGGTAACGTGTCGCCGTCCTTCGGCCTGGAACGGGACGGCTACGGCGCCTACATCGTCGCCCACAGCGACCTCGGCATGGAGAGCATCGAGGATCTGGAAGGCCATCACCTGGCGTTCGGCGACGTGGGCTCCACCACCAACCACATCACCCAGGGCTGGATGATCGAGGATGCCGGCCTGAGCCTGGGCGATGACGTGCGCTACACCCACGCCGGCGACGCCCGCGTTCAGACGTTCGTCAACGGCGACGTGGACGCCGCCGCGGTGGGCTACCGGGATGTGGACATCATCGAGGAGTACGACCCGGACCTGGAGTACGACATCATCGCCGACAGCGGCACCATGCCGCGGGACGTCTTCGTGGCCCGGGACGCCCTGGGCGAGAACTGCATCCGCGCCATCAGCGAGACGGCCATGCAGTACGAGGACCAGCTGTTCCAGGCCTTCGTGCAGCCGGCTGCCGACGAACCGGACACCGACGAGGGTCAGGAACGCTCCAAGTACCTGGGTGCGACCTTCGTCAACGACATCACCGACGACGAGTACGACATGGTGCGCGAAGCCTATGAAGTGCTCGGCCTCGAGCTCTGAGGCACACGCCTGGCGGTGCATCGGGGCGGATCGGGTAAACCCGGACCGCCCCGATGACTTAACGGCCAGGGAAACGCGCCGTATCCCGACGGAGGCTTCCCCATGACAATTATCCAGGTGGACAACGTCCATAAGCGCTTCGGAACGGTCCATGTCCTGCGCGGCATCGAGTTCCGCATCCCGGAGCGCGAAGGCGCCGTACTACTCGGTGCCAACGGCTGCGGCAAATCCACGCTCATGCGCTGCATGAACGGCCTGGCACGCCCGGAACAGGGCTCCATCCACGTGCACGGCACCGACGTGGCCAGCTGCAGCCAGCGCAAGCTGCGCGGGGTGCGCCGGCAGATCGGCATGGTGTTCCAGAACTTCAACCTGGTCACCAACCTGAGCGTGTTCCAGAACGTGCTCTACGGCGGACTGGCGCGTCACCGCAGCTTCTTCTCTGTCGCCGCGCCACTCGCATCGAAGGAAGAGCGCAACTACGCCATGCACTGCCTGGAGCGCGTACAGCTGGCCCACTGCTCGCATCAGCGCGCCGATCAGCTCTCCGGCGGTCAGCAGCAGCGGGTGGCCATCGCCCGCATGCTCATGCAGCGCCCCTCCGTGGTGCTCGCCGACGAGCCCGTTGCCAGCCTCGACCCGAAGGCGGCGCGGGAAGTCATGAATCTGCTGTGGAGCGTGGTGCGTGAGGAAGGCATGACGCTGTTGTGCACGCTGCACCAGCTGGACTTCGCCCTGGAGTACGGCGACCGCGTCATCGGCATGAAAGCCGGCCACGTGCAGGTGGACCGCCCCATGAACCAGACCGACCGCACCGAACTGCAGTCTCTTTACGAGGGCAACGTGCGCGTGGACGAGACCCCGTCCGAATCGACGGTGCCGCTCAGGCAGGTCTCCTGAGGCACCGCCCGATTTACTTCGACCGTTCAGGAGTTGACTTCAATGGCCTCCCCCGAACAGCCCCGGGACCACCATGGCCCCCAGCCCAGCCGGTTCGAGCTGCCCTCCGTATTCACCTGGGTGGTCCTGGTGGGTTTTCTCGCCTTCTTCATCCAGGGCATCGTCGCCGTGGACGTGGAGGGCTCGCGCCTGATCGCCGGCGTCGGCAACATGGGCGACTTCATTTCCCGGGCCGTGCCGCCGGACATGAGCCGGCTCGGCCCGATCACCGGTTACATGCTGGAGACGCTGAACATGGCCATCGTCGGTGTGGCCTTCGGCGTGGTACTCAGCGTGCCGCTGGCGCTGCTGTCGTCCCGGAACACCGCGCCCCACCCCATCGTCCGGGTCATGGCCCGGGGGATCACGGCCGTACTGCGCACCATCCCCGAGCTGATCTGGGCATTGATCTTCGTCGCCGCCGTCGGCCTCGGCCCGCTGGCCGGCATTCTCGCCATCATCATGGACACCATCGGCTTCTGCGCCCGCTTCTTCGCCGAGCGCATCGAGGAGATCCGCGCCGGGCCGTCGGAGGCAATTCAGTCCACCGGCGGCGGGCGCAGCGCGGTGATCTTTGGCGCTATTCTGCCGGAGGCCATGCCGTCCATGACCGCCACCAGCCTGTTCGGGGTGGAAAAGGCCATCCGCTCAGCGGTGATCCTCGGCCTGGTGGGCGCGGGCGGCATCGGCGTGGAACTGAACACGGCCATGAGCCTGTACCGCTACGACGTGGCCCTGACCATCATCATGGTGATTGTGGCCGTGGTGGTCGTGGTGGAGACGGTCTCCTCCGCGATCCGGCGACGGATCATGTAGCCAGCCCTTCACAGGATTGCAACGTGATGGTCACAGACGTGTCATATTACACTGCTTCAATACCGGCAACTTCAGAGACGCCCGAGGCCGGCATGACCCGAACGATTCTGGTCGTCGACGATGAGCAGCCCATCCGTGAAATGGTGGAGTTCAGCCTGGAACGCGCGGGCTTCAACGTTGTAGAGGCAGCGGATGGCGCCGAGGCCCGGGTCGCCATCGCGGACCAGCGACCCGACCTGATCCTGCTGGACTGGATGCTGCCCGATGTCAGCGGGCTCGACCTGGCTCGGGCCCTGCGCCGGGAGAACCTGGCCCGGGAAATCCCCATTGTCATGCTCACTGCCCGCACCGAAGAAGAGGACAAGGTCCGGGGGCTGGACGCCGGCGCCGATGACTACGTCACCAAGCCCTTCGGTCCGCGGGAGCTGATCGCCCGCATCAAGGCAGTGCTTCGCCGGGCCGCGGGGGATGCCAGTGACGAGGTGCTGGGAACGGGGCCGCTGCGGATCGAGGTGGCAGCGCACCGGGTCCTGGTGCATGACGAGGCCGTGCATCTGGGCGCCACGGAGTTCCGCCTGCTCAAATTCTTTGTCGCACACCCTGAACGGGTCTACACTCGCGAACAGCTCCTGGATCACGTCTGGGGGCCGAACGTGTATGTCGAGGAGCGCACCGTGGACGTCCACATCCGGCGTCTGCGCAAGGCGCTGGACGGCACCGGTGCGGAGCGGTTCGTGCAGACCGTGCGGGGCGCGGGGTATCGTTTTTCCACCCGCGACTGAGGGCGGCCCATCGTGCGAATGCGCATTCCCTGCCGTGGCCCAGTACTCCGCACCCGGCGATTGAGGGATCGGACGCGGCATGATCTATCACTCACCCTGGCCGGCGGAAATCCGCCGGATCGCGCTCATCATGATTCCGGCAATCGGTGCCGGGCTCGTGCTTGATCTTGTCTGGCCGGCGCTGCTCCTCGGCGTAACCGGGTATCTCGCCTGGCACATCTGGCAGCAGTACCGCCTGGTGCAATGGCTTCGCTACTCGCGCAGCATGCATCCCCCGGAGAGCACGGGCCTGTGGGGCGAGATCTACGATCAGGTCTACTCCATGCAGCGGCGCAACCACCGCCGCAAGAAGCGTCTGCGCGCGATCCTGCGCGAGTTCCGGCAGTCCACGGCCGCCATGCCGGACGGTACCGTGGTGCTGACGCCGGATCACCGCATTGTCTGGTTCAACGCGGCAGCACAGCGGATGTTGCAGTTGAACACCGGCGACGACATGGGTCAGCACATTCTCAACCTGCTGCGCAGCCCGCGCTTTGCCGAGTACTTCCACGGCGATGCCTTCCACGAGCCGGTGGAGCTGGACAGCCCGTTCCAGGACGGCGTGCGCCTGTCCCTGCAACTGATCCCCTACGGCCGCGACCAGCGGCTACTGATCATCCGCGACATCACCCGCATGCACCGGCTGGAGCAGGTACGCCGGGACTTCGTGGCCAACGCCTCCCACGAACTGCGCACGCCGCTGACCGTGATCACCGGCTACCTCGAGCACATGCGCGACGACGACGGCGCCGCGGCCGAGGAATGGCGACGGCCCGTGGAGGAGATGTACGCGCAGTCGGCGCGCATGCGCAGTATTCTCGAGGATCTGTTGCTGCTGTCACGCCTGGATGCCCAGCCGGACCCGGAGTCCGAGGAGCCGGTCCGGGTGGCGGAGGTGATCCGCAGTATCTGCCGGGATGGCCGTGTCGTGGCCGGCAACACGGTGGAGCTGGACTGCAGCATTGCCGAGGGAGTACTCATTCACGGTACCCACGCGGAACTGCGCAGTGCCTTCTCCAATCTGGTCCAGAACGCCGTTAAATACACGCCCTCCGGCGGCGAGGTCACGCTGCGGTGGTACATCGACGACGACGGCAGCGGCTGTTTCGAGGTCACCGACACCGGGATCGGCATCGCCCCGGAGCACATCCCGCGACTGACCGAGCGATTCTACCGGGTGGACGAGGGACGCTCCCGCGACAAGGGCGGCACCGGCCTGGGGCTGTCCATCGTGCGTCATGCGCTGCAACGCCACGACGCCACCCTGGAGGTGGACAGTACGGTGGGCCGGGGCAGTACGTTCCGGGCGCGGTTCCCGGCGACACGGCTGTATCCGGAAGGGCCGAGGTCGGTGGCGGCGGCAGAAGGCGGTTAACCGAAGCCCACAATGGTGGATCTGAAGGTCCACCCTACCCATCCATGCTGCGGTGCAGCGGTGCATCAAACAGGCGTAGGGCGGACCTGAAGGTCCGCCGAACAGGCATCGATGAAGCGCCCCGGCTCGCGTGTCGTTTGACGGCGGACCTGAAGGTCCGCCCTACAGTTCCTACAGTTCGTGGCGCATTTCCTCCAGCCAGTCCGCCATGACGCTGCTGATCTGCGGGTCGCCGGATTCCGCGCCGATCTCCAGATAGTGCATTGCGCGCTCCGGATCCCGGTCCACACCCAATCCTTCCCGGTACATGCGCGCCAGGTAATAGCTGGCCAGGACCAGCCCCTCGTCCAGGGCCGCCTCGAAGTGGGCCCGGGCCTCGTCGGCACGGCGTTCGTCCCCGCCCACCACGTCGGTTAGCAGAATCGAGCCCAAGCCCAGATGGGCCTCGTGGTAGCCGTGCTCGATGGCATGCTGGAACCAGTGCTCGGCGCGCTCGCGGTGCGGGTCAACCAACTCCCCTTCCAGGTAATCCCAGGCCAGTCGCAAGGCGAAACCCGTCTCACCCGCCTCCACGCCCCGCTCCAGCCATTCCAGCGCCCGTTCGCCGTCCTGCTCCACTCCGCGGCCGTGCTGATGGAAATAGCCCAGATGAATCTTCGCTTCACTGCTGCCGGCGTCCGCGGCGGCTTCCAGCCACTCATGGGCTTCCGTGTAGGCACCCTCCGCGGAATGCTCCAGGGCAATCGCCAGCCGCTCGGTGGCGGACCGGTCCGCGACGGCGGACTCCGACCACTGCGGCGCAGCCGCGTGCAGCGCGGACGGAGCAATCAGGCACAGTGCCAGGGAAGCACTCAGAACACGTTGATACATTAATGATGTCCTCAGATCAGCCAGGTGGTGCCGAGCCGCGTGGCCGGCGCGGCACCGGGAATGAGACTCACCGCCTGCCAGCCGAAGGCGAAGATCACCAGTGCCGCGGCGCCAAGACTGGCGGCGTAGTGGCCGATGCGGTTGCCCGGGCGCATGCCCAGGACGACCACGAACGCCGCGTACAGCAGCACGAAGCTGTAGGCGACGCACGCCAGCGCCAGGTGCGGCCCCCAGGGCCAGGGCAGCGCGGCGACCACGTTACCCAGCCAGGCGGGGATAAGCGCCACGGACACCGCCGCCAGGGCGCGGTGGAAATCGGAGCGTCCCTGGAACAGGTCGCACAGGTAATGGGCGGCGGCGGCCAGGCCCAGCACGCCCACCAGTTGCGTGAGCGCGCTGTAGAGGGCGAATGCCACCGGGTCGGGCCGTGTCTCCGGTGGAAAACCCGACGGGATCACCGCGTGAGCGCCACCCGCCGCCAGCACGCTGAGCACGATCATGGGCACCGTGAATCCCAGCAGCAGGGGCCGGATGCCCGGGTCCTGCTCCCGCCATTGCTGCAGGATCGCGCGCGGGCGGAAGAACACCCCCGCCAGGGACTGCCACGCCCACCTCAACCGCGGTCTCCCGTGGCCTCCCGGGCCATCTGGTCGAAGCTGGTGTGCCGCACGTCTTTGCCGCGCACGAAGTAGACCACGTACTCGCAGATATTGCGGGCGCGGTCACCGATGCGCTCCATGGAGCGGGCCGACCAGACGATGTCCATGATCCGGGGAATACTCTCCGGCGATTTCATCATCTGATCCATCAGGCGCTGCAGGACCACCTCGTACTGGCTGTCCGCCTGGATGTCCTGCTGCGCCACCCGAACGGCGGCGGCGGCATCCATGCGTGCCACCGCGTCCAGGGAACCGCGCAGCATGTCACGGACATGGTTGCCGAAGGCGCCCATTTCCTTCATGGGCGCCACCGCCCGATCGTCATCCAACAGGTGCAGCGCCATGCGGCCGATGCGCTCGGCCTCGTCGCCGATGCGCTCCAGGTCGGTGATGGTCTTGACCACGGCCATGACCAGACGCAGATCGCTGGCGGTGGGCTGACGGCGCACCAGCACGTGGGTGCACTCCTCGTCCAGCTCCACTTCCAGGGAGTTGATTTTGTAGTCGCTGGTCACCACCGTCTGCGCCAGCTCCTTGTCGCCGTCGACCATGGCGGTCACGGCGTCGGTCAACTGCTGCTCCACCATGCCGCCCATGGCCAGCACGCGGCTGTGGATATCCTCCAGCTCCTCGTTGAACTGGTGGGAGATGTGCTGCTTGAAGAAGTTCTCGTCGATGGAATCGTCGGTCATGACCCTCGCTCCTTGGCCCGATCGGGGCCCGATGGCGGCCCGGCGCGTTAGCCGTGCCGGCCGGTGATATAGTCCTCCGTCGCCTTCTTCGACGGATTGGTAAACAGCGTATCGGTGTCGTTGAACTCCATGAGCTCACCCAGGTAAAGATACGCCGTGTAGTCGGACACCCGCGCCGCCTGCTGCATGTTGTGGGTCACGATGGCGATGGTGTAGTGCTTCTTCAGCTCGAAGATCAGTTCCTCGATCTTCAGCGTCGCCAGCGGGTCCAGGGCCGACGCCGGCTCGTCCAGCAGCAGCACCTCCGGCTCGATGGCCACGGCGCGGGCGATCACCAGCCGCTGCTGCTGCCCGCCGGACAACCCGAAGGCATTCTCGTGCAGGCGATCCTTTACCTCGTCCCACAGCGCCGCCTGGCGCAGGGACTTTTCCACCACTTCGTCCAGGGCGCGGCGCTTGCGCACCCCCTGCAGCCGCAGGCCGTAGGCCACGTTCTCGTAGATGGACTTGGGGAACGGGTTGGGCTTCTGGAACACCATGCCGACGCGCCGTCGCAGCTCGGGCACGTCCACGGAGCGGTCGTGAATGTCCTCGCCGTCGATTCGGATCCCGCCCTCGATGCGACAGCCGTCGATGAGGTCGTTCATGCGATTCATGCACCGCAACAGGGTGGACTTGCCGCAGCCCGATGGACCGATGAAGGCGGTCACCCGCTGGCGCGGGATCTTCATGTCGATGCCCTTGAGGGCCTGGTCGTCGCCGTACCACAGCTTGAGCTGGTCGATCTCGACGCAGATGTCCTCGTTGCGGATATTCAGCTGCCGCTGTCCGCCGGCGCGGCCACGCTCGGTGCTCGTGGCGTGGGTCGGGGTGGTGCGGGTCTCGGTGTCGCTCATGGCTGGAATCCTGCCTTTCGTTGATCGCAGCCGGAGGCCTGGCCACCGGCACGCATGGGGTCAGTCGCTCTCGGCGCGGTAACGCTCCCGCAGGTGGTTGCGGATCCCGATCGCGGTGAGGTTGAGAACAATGATGATCAGCACCAGGATGAAGGCGGTGGCGTACACCAGCGGGCGCCCGGCCTCCACGTTGGGGCTCTGGAAGCCCACGTCGAAGATGTGGAAACCCAGGTGCATGAAGCTGCGGTCCAGGTGGATCAACGGGAAGTTGCCGTCCACCGGCAGCGCCGGCGCCAGCTTGACCACGCCCACAAGCATCAGCGGAGCCACTTCGCCGGCGGCACGGCCCACCGCCAGGATCAGCCCGGTGATCATCGCCGGTGTCGCCAGTGGCACCACGGTGCGCCACAGCATCTCGCCCTTGGTGGCCCCCAGGGCCAGGGCACCATGGCGGATGGAGCCTGGAATGCGCGACAACCCCTCCTCGGTGGAGACGATCACCACCGGCAGCGTGAGCAGGGCCAGGGTCAGCGAGGCCCAGAGCACGCCGCCCTTGCCGAAGGTGGGCGATGGCAGTCGCTCGGAATAAAAGAGCTGGTCGATGCCGCCGCCCATGAAGTAGACGAAGAAACCCAGGCCGAAGACACCGAAGACGATGGACGGCACCCCGGCCAGATTGTTCACCGAGATGCGAATGGTGCGGATCAGCGGCCCCTGCTTGGCATACTCGCGCATATAGATGGCGGCAAGCACGCCGAAGGGGGTGACGAACACCGCCATGACCAGGGTCATGAGCACGGTGCCGAAGATCGCCGGCAGGATGCCACCCTCAGTGTTGGCCTCCCGCGGATAACCGGAGACGAAGTCCCAGAACTCGCCCACGTAGAACACCGCCTTGTCACCGAGACTCATGGCGTTGGGACGACTGGGCTTGACGATATCGCCCAGAGCCATGGTGACCTCGCGACCCTCGATGGTCTCGAAGGTAGCCTGGTAGCGGCCCACCTCCTCCAGCAACTCGTTGCGGCGTTCCACCAGCTGGTCGTACTCCGCCTCCCAGCGGTCACGCTCTTCCTGCAGTGCTGCGGCGCGCTCCTGCCGCTCGGCCTCGGCGAGGGTCTCGTCGGCGCGCAGGCGTCGCTCGGCCAGCCGGAGCTCCTCGATCTCGGCGTTGACGTTGCCGATTTCCACGCGCTCGATGCGCCCGATCTCCTCGATACGCGGCACATTCTCCGAGAACAGCCGCTCGAACACCTCCCAGGTCTCATCACCGTCGGCAATGACTTCATCGCCCTCGCGCATCTCCCGGATAAAGCCGAAGAAATCACCCCATTGCCGACGTTCCAGGCGGACCGCGTCCTCCGGGTAGCGCCACTCGGACATGTTCTCCGCCACGTACCAGGTGAAGTCCCGGTCGGTGATGTCGCGGTTGCCGCGCTTGATACGGTGGCGGGTGACCAGGTCGCCGTCCTCGTCCACCTCGAAGCCGCGCTCACGGGCCGCGCGCACGCTTAACACCTCGGAGCGGTCCACCTCGCCGAGAACCCGCACCGGCTCCTCACCCGGCTCGGCATACTCGAAGGCGACGATATCGTTAGGCCAGAAGTGCTGCAGCCCCATGAAGCTGATATGGCCGATGAGTCCCACCACCAGCACCAGACTCAAGGCCGCGGCCCCGGCATTCAGCCAGATCCAGGGGGTGCCTCGCTTGAACCAGTTACGCATGCAGGTCTCCCGGGTCCGTGATCACAGGCTGCTGTACTTCTTGCGCAGACGGTGGCGCACCACCTCGGCAAGGGTGTTGAGGATGAAGGTCATGAGGAACAGCACCAGGGCCGCCAGGAACAGGATGCGGTAGTGGGTGCCCCCGACCGCCGCCTCCGGCATCTCCACCGCGATGTTCGCGGAGAGGGTGCGCATGCCCTCGAAAATGTTGAAGTTGATGACGGGGCTGTTGCCCGTGGCCATGAGCACGATCATGGTCTCGCCCACGGCGCGGCCAAAGCCGATCATCACCGCCGAGAAGATGCCCGGGCTGGCGGTGAGCAGCACCACGCTGGCCATGGCCTGCCAGGGCGTCGCGCCCAGCGCCAGTGCGCCCTGGGTGAGGTGCTTGGGCACGTTGAAGATGGCGTCCTCGGAGATGGAATAGATGGTGGGGATTACAGCGAAGCCCATGGCCATGCCCACCACCAGGGCGTTGCGCTGGTCGTAGTTGATCCCCTGGCTGGTGAGCCACTGACGCATGTCACCGTTGAACAACCACACTTCCACATAGGGGCTCATGCTGGCCGCGAACCAGCCCACCGCCACCACCACCGGAATCAGCAGCGCCGCTTCCCAGCCCGCCGGTACCAGGCCGCGGGCGCCCTCCGGCAACACCCGGGTCCACAGCCAGGCACCGACGATGAACGCCAGAGGCATGAGCAGTAGAACGCTGAACACCGCCGGCAGGTTGTTCTCCACGTAGGGAGCGGCCCACAGCCCCGCCAGGAAACCCAGGATCACCGTGGGCAGCGCCTCCATGATCTCGATGGTGGGCTTGGTGAGCGTGCGCATGCGCGGCGCCATGAAGTACGCGGAGTAGATGGCAGCCAGGATGGCCAGGGGGGCGGCGAACAGCATGGCGTAGAACGCCCCTTTCAGCGTGCCCACGGTCAGCGGCACCATGGAGAACTTGGGTTCGAACTCCTGCGTCGCGGAGGACGACTGCCACACGAACGCCGGGTTGTTCCGACCCTCGTACCAGACCTTCTGCCACAGTGCGCCGAAGGAGACCTCCGGATGAGGGTTGTGCACGTTCAGGTAGCGGAAGCCGCCATCCTGGCCGACGATCAGCATGCCGTCCTGGCGCGGCGCCATGGAGACGGAATCCACGTTGATCTCTTCGCCCAGGGCCAGACGCGCCATGGTCCGATGGGAGGTGGCGTAGTGCAGCCGGACGGTGCCGTCGGCTGCGGCGGTGGCGAAGCCCTTGCGCGCATGTTCCGGGCCGATACTGGTCACCGGGGCATCGTGGGACTCGAAACTGCGCACCCGCGTCAGCCGACGCTCGCCGGCCTCGTTCCGGGCCAGGAACCACTGGGACACCGACCCGTCCGAGCCGCCGGCGATCAGTGACACGGAGCCGAGCAGGAATTCCAGGGCGGTGACTTCCGCGTCGTCGCCCTGGATGGCCCGCTCGCTGGCTACCAGGCGCGGGTTTCCGAGACGGGAGATATCGTAGTAATGCAACCGGCCGTCAGCGCCGCCGACGAACAGGTTGCGCATAGTGGTGTCCAGCAGAATCTGGGTTACCTCGACGCCGTCATCCGGCCACGGCATCTCGTAGACCTTGCGCTCCACGGTGACATCCCCGGTGAGGAAGTCCTCGTCCTCTTCCAGCAGCACCACGCGCAATCGCTGGTGCTCGTTGTTCGCCGCGACAATGGCGGTGCCCCGCCCGCCGCGCTGCACGCCGATGACATCCACCGAGTGCCCGTCCGCGGCGAAGACGTCCAACGGTTCCCCGTCGCCCTCGGGGTAGGTGATGTTCGGCGTGATCTGCCGCTCGCCGCCGGGGAAGGAGACGTCGTAGTCGTGGCGGGCGAATATGGCCGTGCCATTGTCCAGACCGTAGCCCACCAGGCGGCTCCGCGCCTCGCCGGTGGCAAAGTCGGTCACTTCCACGCCTTCCGGACGGTTGAGGACCTCCTCCTGGAGCACCTCCCCGGTGGCCGGACGGAAGAAGACGGCACGGGCATCATCGGTGAAGCGCACCCCCACCTCGCGGTAGCGCTCCATGGCAGTGTGCAGGGTGGCCGCGCCCCCGTCTCCGGGCGCGTCATAGGCGCCGGCCGCCTCCATTTCGGCACTGCCGAAGATGGGCGCGGTCTCGGAGAACAGGTAGACGAAAATCAGGATCAGGGTGCCGATCACCCCGATGCCGAAGGTCGCGATGGTGCCCTTGCCCGCCCAGTCCTTGATGGCGCGCCAACGCCGCAGCCGCTCGCGCTGGCGGGGTCCCGGCATGTACGAGCGCGCCCCGGTGGCGCCGGCGCCTGATGAGTCGGATGCTGCAGCTTCAGTCATGGCAAGGGCCCGGTGTTGGCTTGACTGGTGCGGATGGTAGTCGTAGCCCATGACAGTTTGGTTACCATTTCACGAAGGAAATGTGACACGCCGGAAACGCAAAAAAGGCGCCACGACCGCATGGACCGTGACGCCTGCGCTGGCTCGGTCCCGGAGACGCGTCACCGGGACACCGAGCCGTCAGTCAGTCAATGCCGAGTTCGGCCCGCGCCCGGGACGCGGCACTCTCCGGCAGCGGGATGAAGCCGTCACGGACCACGACTTGTTGGCCCTCGGCGGACAGTACGAGCCGCAGGAACTCCCGCTCGATGGGGGGCAGATCCTCGTTGGGATCCTTGTTCACGTACACGTAGAGGAAGCGGGCCAGCGGGTAATCACCACTCACGGCGTTCTCGGCGTTGGGCTCGAACAACTCGCCGTCTTCCTGCCCCAGGGAAATGGCGCGCACGCCGGAGGTGCGGTAGCCAATTCCGGAGTAGCCGATGCCGTTGAGGGACTCGGTTACACCCTGAACCACCGAGGCGGAGCCGGGCTGCTCATTGATAGCATCCTTGAAGTCGCCGTCGCACAGGGCGTGCTCACGGAAGTAACCGTAGGTGCCGGAGACGGCGTTGCGGCTGTACAGCGTGAAGTCCCGATCCTCCCAGGAGCCGTCCAGACCCACCTGCCCCCAGGTGGTGATGTCCTCCGGGTGGCCACAGCGGCGGGTCTCCGAGAAGATGGCGTCCACCTGCGGGAGAGTCAGCCCCTCAATGGGATTGTCGCGGTTGACGAACACGGCGATGGTGTCGATCGCCGTGCGCACCAGCGTCGGCGGGTAGCCGTGAGCCTCCTCGAAGGTCTGGATTTCCGACTCGCGCATCTGCCGGCTCATGGGCCCGAAGTTGGCTGTACCCTCGGCGAGGGCGGTGGGCGCGGTGGAGGACCCGGCGCCCTCGATCTGGATGTTGACATTGGGGTAGACGTCGTTGAACTCCTCCGCCCACAGGGTCATGAGGTTGTTCAGCGTATCGGAACCCTGGCTGGAGAGGTTGCCGGAGATACCGGAGACGCCACTGTAGGACGGCAGGTCCGGGTCGACATCCGCGGAGGCGGTGGCGGCGGCCAGCGCCAGGGCCGAGGCGGTCAGTGTCACAAGGCTGTTACGGAACATAGGGTTGACTCCACCGTTTTTCGATCGTGATTGTTCAAGCCGCCTGGTCTGTAAGCGGCTGACGTGGAGTATGGGAAGGGCGTCTGACAGGACCATGAACTCCCCATGACGGTTTTGTGACATGCGCCGGCAATCCCCCCTGTGCACCCGGTGGCGACATGGGCGATACTACCAAGGGTCCAATGACGCAGCCCGGGGAGCCCCCATGGATTTCTATTACAGCCTGACCTCACCTTACGCCCGGGTCGTGCGCGTGGCCCTGATGGAAAAGGAAAGGAATGACGCCGTCACCCACCATGTGGTGAACCCGTGGGAGGATGCTCCGGAGCTGGTGCGGGCAAACCCGCTGGTCCGGGTCCCGACCCTGGTCACGGACGACGGCACACCGCTGACCGAGTGCCTGCTGCTCATCCGCTTCCTGGAGCGGGAGTGGCCGAGCCACTCCCTGCTGCCCAAGACCGGCTACAGCCGCAACATGAGCGAGGCGGGGCTGGCCATGGGCCTGATCGACACGGCGGTACACAAGCTGCTCGGACGCAAGATCGCCGGCGACGCCTTCGATGAGTCCGCACTGGGACAGCGCCGTAACCGGGCCGTAGTCTCGGCCCTGGACGCCATGGACAAGGCGCCCCCGGGGCCGTTTCCGGAGCTCGGCGCCATTGCCACGCTGGTGGCGCTGGACTACCTGGCGTTCCGCTTCCCGGAGTTCGACTGGCCCAAGGGCCGGCCGGCCCTGACTGCCTGGCACGCCGATCATGCCGGTCGCAGTTCCGTCACGGAGACCGCCCCGCGGGACGGCTGAGCCGAACCCGAGGACAATGCCCCCAAATCAAAGCGCCCGCCGGAAGGCGGGCGCACGGGCTCGTTACGCAATCGCGGCGCTCAGTTGTCGCCGACAGTCAAACGGTCGCGATTGTTCTCCAGTGTGGACGGACCAACACCGTCCACATCGGTCAGTGCCTCCACGCTGGCAAAGGCGCCATTGGTCTCGCGGTAGTCCACGATGGCCTGGGCTCGAGCGTCACCGACGCCGGTGAGCTGCTCTGCCAGAGTGGGCGCATCCGCCGTGTTGATGTCCACGGTATCGGCCAGGGCAACGCCGCTGGCAACCACGGACAGGCACAGGGAGAGAAAAACGAGACGAATCGTCTTCCACATGATCAACTCCTTTTGCGATTGTGGAACGCAGGCCTCCGCCCGCGGTCCCGGCGGGCGCCGGGACAATTGAGAGACTAGCGAGGCTTGCGGCTCACTGCAAGTCAGCCGATGGACGCGGCGATGCGCTCCAGGGCCTGCCGCGGTGACGACGCGCCGGTAATCGGCCGGCCGATGACCAGGTAATCAGAGCCCAGGCGGCGGGCCTCTCGGGGTGTCACCACTCGGCGCTGATCATCAGCAGCAGCGTCGGCCGGACGGATACCCGGTGTCACCAGAACCGGGTCGCGACCGTGCGCGACCCGCAGCGCCTCCACCTCCCTGGCGGAACACACGAGACCGTCCATACCTGAGTTCAGGGCCAGGTGCGCGAGTCTGTCCACAAGCGCTTCCGGGGTGTGATCAAGACCGACCTGAACCAGATCCTCGCGCTGATGGCTCGTAAGCACGGTGACTGCGGTGAGCAGCGGCCTTTCAGATCCGTATACCGCCACCGCCTCGCGAGCGGCTTCGAGCATGCGGCCGCCGCCCAGGGCGTGGACATTGACCATCCAGACACCGAGGTCCGCCGCCGCACGGCACACCGCCGCCACCGTATTGGGAATGTCGTGGAACTTGAGATCCAGGAACACGCTGAACCCCTTCGCCTGCAGCCGCCGCACCAGATCCGGTCCGGCCCGGGTAAACAGCTCCTTACCCACCTTTACGCGGCACAGGGCCGGATCCAGCTCCGCCGCCAGCGCCTCCGCGCGGGCCGCGGAATCCACATCCAGCGCCACCACCACCCAGGGCTGACCGCCGGCCATGTTCACTCCCCCTGGACGCCGTGGATCGGCTTGATGGTGGCCCAGGAACGGCAGCTCGGGCAGTGCCAGTGCATGGTTCGCGCCTGGAAGCCACAGCTGCGGCAGGCGTAGCCCGGTCGATCCCGAAGCAGGGAATGGAACAGCTCCCGCAGCACTTCCAGATCCTCGCCATCCGCCTGGCCGGAGCGCCCCAGATTCAGCTCGATCAACCGGTTCAGACCGCGGACCGAGGGACGGGCCCGAAGTTGCGCCACCAGGTAGCGTGCGGCCGCGTCCTCCCCGTCCTCCTGGCGGATGCGCTCGGCCAGAGCCAGCACCACCGAGGCACCGGCATACTCCCGCTGCACGCCCTCCAGGAACTGCCGGAACCCGTCCGCACGGCCCAGCTGGGTATAACACTCATGCAGTCCCACCAGTACTTCCGGCAGGTAGTCACGGTCCTGGTCGCGCACCCGCTGATAGCATTTCAGGGCCTGCTTGTAGTTGCCCACACTGCGCTCGATATCGCCCTGCAGAATGCTGGCACGCACACAATCCGGATCCGCCGTCAGTGCACGCTTGATTAGGTTGCGGGCATGATTGATCTCGCCCTGGCGCCAGGCAGCCTCCACCTGCTCGCAATAGAACTGGGCAATCCGTGGGCCCATGGTGCGGTCGGATTGCTGCTCGAGCCTTGCCGCCACGTGAATGGCGTTTTCCCACTCCTTCTCCTGCTGGTAGATGTCGAGCAGGTGAGTCAGCGCCTGGGGCATGTAGTTGCCGGTTTCCACGACCTCCTGAAAGAGGTTCTCGGCACGATCGAGCAGCCCGGCCCGCAGGTAGTCCTCGCCCAGTTCCAGCAGGGCCAGAGTGCGCTGTTCGCGATTCAGGGACGGCCGCGCAATCAGGTTCTGGTGGATGCGAATGGCCCGATCCACCTCACCGCGCCGGCGGAAGAGATTGCCCAGGGCCATGTGGGTCTCTACGGTGTCGGAGTCCACCTCCACCATGCGCGTAAAGACCTCGATGGCCTTGTCCGGCTGTTCGTTGAGCAGGTAGTTGAGACCCTGGAAGTAGTCTCCCCGGAGCCCGTCACCGGGCCCGGAACGGTCGCCCGCGGGGCGGCCGCGACGCCCGATGATCCACCCGGAGAGGGCGGCAACCGGGAGCAGGAGCCAGAAGAGTTCCAGCATGCCGGGGCCTAGTGGTTATCCTTCAGGGGCAGGCGGCGCAGCTCACTCAGCTCTTTTTCACTGTCGCGCACGCGTTTGCGCAAGCGGCGCAGCTCCCGCTGCTTCCCCAGCACCACGCCCAGTGCACTGAGAACACCGAGCACGGCGCCGACGATCAGCGCCGCGACCAGTGCCAGCGACAACGGCATGCCGATGGCGCCGAAGTAGTAATCGACATCCACGCGAGTGGCGTTAAGAAGGGAGAAACTCAATCCGAACAGGATGATGAGAAGAATTGCCGCCAACCCGAGCAACCGACGCATAAGACTTCATCTCCCGCCGAAATGAGGGCGCACGCGGCGGCGCCAGGAATGATCACCGCGGTGGGCAACAGCGCTGCGGCACGCAGGCCGCTGGCTATTCGCCGTTGACACGCTGCCGCAACTCCTTCCCCGGCTTAAAATGTGGCACATACTTCGCCGGCAGGGCAACGGGATCACCCGTTTTCGGGTTGCGCCCGATCCGTGGTGGCCGGTGGTGCAGCGAAAAACTGCCGAAGCCACGGATCTCGATCCGGTACCCCGACGACAACGCCTCACTCATGTGCTCAAGCAACGTCTTCACGGCCACCTCGACGTCCCGGTAGGCCAGATGCTGCTGTTTGGTTGCAATGACTTCGATTAATTCGGATTTCGTCATTCTGGTGTCCAGACGATTCCGTGCGGTTCGGGCAGTCCCCGCTGGGCTTCACTGCCGGCAAACCGATGAATGGAGCGTTTCAGGAGAGATCCGGGTGACGGCCCGTTACGCCGTCACCCGGACATGGACGCCGCCTCAGTCGTCCTGACTGCCGCTGTCCATCTGCTCCTTGAGCAGATCGCCGAGCGTGGTGGTCCCTGCGGTGGCGCTGCCACGGCTGTAGTCCTGCACGGCCTTGGTCTCTTCCTGGTAGTCCTTTGCCTTGATGGAGAGGCTGATGGAGCGGTTCTTGCGGTCAACGCCGACGAACTTGGCTTCCACCTCCTCGCCCTCCTTGAGGTGGCTCCGGGCATCGTCCACCCGTTCCCGGGAGATATCCGAAGCGCGCAACACGCCTTCGACGCCGTCACCCAGGTCGATGACCGCACCCTTGGCATCCACTTCCCGGATCGTGCCCTTGACCATGCTGCCCTTCGGATGATCGGCCATCCAGGCAGAGAAGGGATCGTCTTCCATCTGCTTGATGCCCAGCGAGATACGCTCGCGGTCGGCATCCACGGACAGCACCACGGCCTCGACTTCGTCGCCCTTCTTGAAGTTGCGCACCGCCTCTTCGCCGGTGTCGTCCCAGGAGAGGTCGGACAGGTGCACCAGGCCGTCGATACCGCCTTCCAGGCCAACGAAGATGCCGAAGTCGGTGATGGACTTGATCTGACCGGAGACGCGATCGCCCTTGTTGTGGGTGGCAGCGAACAGCTCCCAGGGGTTGGCCTGGCACTGCTTGATGCCCAGGGAAATGCGACGGCGCTCGCCGTCGATGTCGAGCACCATGACCTCAACCTCGTCACCCACGGCCACAACCTTGCCAGGGTTGACGTTCTTGTTGGTCCAGTCCATTTCGGAGACGTGCACCAGGCCTTCCACGCCTTCCTCGATTTCCACGAAGCAGCCGTAGTCGGTGATGTTGGTCACGCGGCCCACCACGCGGGTGCTCTCCGGGTAGCGGTTGGCGATGTTCTCCCACGGATCCTCGCCCAGCTGCTTGAGACCCAGGGAGACCCGGTTGCGCTCACGGTCGAACTTGAGGACCTTGACCTCGATCTCCTGGCCGACTTCCACCACCTCGGAGGGGTGCTTCACGCGGCGCCAGGCCATGTCGGTGATATGCAGCAGGCCGTCGATACCGCCCAGGTCCACGAAGGCACCGTAGTCGGTGAGGTTCTTGACGATGCCCTTGAGCTGCTGGCCTTCCTGCAGGCGCTCCAGCAGGGCTTCGCGCTCGGCGCTGTACTCTTCTTCGACCACCGCGCGGCGGGAGACGACCACGTTGTTGCGGCGCTCGTCCAGCTTAATGACCTTGAACTCGAGCTCGCGGCCTTCCAGGTAGGTGGTGTCCCGCACGGGCCGGATATCCACCAGGGAACCCGGCAGGAAGGCGCGGATGTGCTTGAGATCGACCGTGAAGCCGCCCTTGACCTTGCCGCTGATGATGCCGGTCACGGTCTCGCCATTCTCGTAGGCGGTCTCGAGATGCTTCCAGGCATGGGCCCGCTTGGCTTTTTCGCGGGACAGACGCGTTTCGCCGAAACCGTCCTCCACGGCGTCCAGCGCGACTTCGACTTCGTCGCCGACGCCGACCTCGATCTGCCCGTTTTCCCCGTAGAACTCGTTGGCGGGGATCACGGCCTCGGACTTCAGCCCAGCGTTGACCACCACATGGTCACCGCGGATGTCCACCACCTTGCCCGTGACGATGGCGCCGGGGCGCATGTCGGTCTGGGCGAGGCTCTGTTCAAACAGTTCGGCAAAGCTTTCGGTCATTGGTCAGTTAATCCTGGAGCATCCACCGCGCGGGCGCGGACCGATGCCTGTGGTTGCGTTAGTGAATAAAACCGGTCGGCGGGCACCTTGCCTGACGACCACCCGGGATAATCCTCTATGATAGCTTGTTTCGCAGCAGCTTGAGTACCCGTTGGACGACGTCTTCCACGGGGACGCCTGTGGTATCAAGCTCTTCGGCGTCTGCCGCGGGCACCAACGGCGCAACTTCGCGGTTGCGATCCCGCTGGTCCCGGACGGCGATCTCGTCCAGAAGACTGGCGAGAGTAACATCAACCCCCTGATCCTTCAACTGTTTATGACGCCTCCGGGCGCGTTCCTCGGCACTGGCAGTGAGAAACACCTTCACCGTGGCGTCGGGAAACACCACCGTCCCCATGTCCCTGCCGTCGGCGACCAGCCCCGGGCGTTTGCGGAAATCGCGCTGCCGCTGCAACAGCGCGTCACGGGCCGCCGGAACCGCGGCAACCCGGGAGGCGAGATCACCGGTCGTCTCACTGCGCAGGTCCAGGGTCACGTCGTCGCCGTCCACCAGCACCCGCACATCACCGTCGGGTACCGGCTCGAACACCACGTTCAGACTGCGCGCCACGTCGGCCAGCCGATCGGGCTGGTCCGCATCGACGCCGCGGTTGCGGGCAGCCACCGCCAGGGCCCGGTAGATGGCGCCGCTGTCGAGCAGGTGCCAACCCATGGCGTCGGTCACTGCCCGACAGACGGTCCCCTTGCCGGAGCCGCCCGGCCCGTCCACGGCCAGCACCGGAATCATTGTGCTCGTCATTGCGCCTCCCCGTCGTGCATCTCTTCCACGTTTGCGCCGGCCTCGCGGGCCAGGACGACGAAACCGGGGAACGACGTGTCCACGTTGCGACAGTTGCGAATAGTGATCGGCGCCTCGCTCACCAGCCCCGCCATGGCGAACGCCATGGCAATGCGGTGGTCGCCATGACTGTCCACGGTACCACCACGGATACGGCCGCCCTCGATCACTATGCCATCCTCCCGCGGCTCCGCGTGGATGCCCACGGCGGCCAGACCATCTGCCATGACCGCTATGCGATCACTCTCCTTCACCCGCAGCTCGCGGGCGCCGGTGAGCACCGTGCGACCGTGGGCGCAGGCAGCGGCGATGAACAGCGCCGGGAACTCGTCGATGGCCAGGGGCACCAGCCGTTCCGGGATGGTCAGCCCGTGCAGCGGGCGTGCCTGCACACGCAGGTCGCCCACCTCCTCGCCGCCCGACTCCCGGCGATTACGAATTTCGATGTCGGCGCCCATGTGGCCCAGCACATCCAGCACGCCGGTCCGCGTGGGGTTGATGCCCACATGCTCGAGGACCAGGTCGCTGCCGGCGGCGATACTCGCCCCTACCAGGAAGAACGCCGCCGAAGAGATATCCGCCGGTACGTCCAGGGCACCGCCCTGCAGTCGGCCGCCGCCGCTGACCCCGGACCAGGCGCCCTGGCGCTGCACCGGATAGCCGAAGCCCTGCAGCATGCGCTCGGTGTGATCACGGGTCGGTGCCGGTTCGTGCACCCAGGTCTCGCCGTCGGCGTACAGCCCGGCCAGCAGTAGCGCCGATTTCACCTGGGCGCTGGCCACCGGCATTTCGTAACGGACGCCCTGCAGTGACTGGTCCCCCCGGATGTGCAGCGGCGCCGTTCCCTCCGGCGTGGCCTCGATGCGCGCCCCCATGGTGGCGAGGGGCTCGGTCACGCGTCCCATGGGGCGCCGGCGCAGCGAGTCATCCCCGGTCAGCACGGAGTCGAAGCGCTGACCGGCGAGCAACCCGGCCAGCAAACGCATGGAGGTGCCCGAGTTGCCAACGTCCAGCGGGCCATCGGCGGCACGCAGGCCGTGCAGGCCCACACCGCGGATACGCAGCTCCCCGTGGCGCGGCCCCTCGATGCTCACGCCCATGCGCCGGAATGCCTCCAGGGTCGCCAGGGCGTCGGCCCCCTCCAGGAAACCGCTGACCTCGGTGTCCCCCTCTGCCAGGGCACCCAGCATCACCGCGCGGTGGGACATGGACTTGTCACCCGGCACACGGAAGCGACCATGCAGGGCGCCGCCGGGGTGAACCTGAAAATCGACGGGGGGCGCTGACTGACTCACGATGATGATCCTTAGGATTCCAGCATGGCGACGAAACGGTCGCGGGTGGCCTTGGCGTGACTGAACACGGCCTCCAGGCGATCGCCGTCACCGTGACGCACGGCCTCCCGGAGTTCCTGCAGGTCCGCCATGTAGCGCTCCATGGCCTCCAGCAGCGCCTCCCGGTTGGCCAGGCAGATATCCCGCCACATCTCCGGGTCGCTGGAGGCAATACGGGTGAAGTCGCGAAAGCCGCCGGCAGCGTAGGCGAAGACTTCGTCGCGGTCCGACCAGCGCGACAGGGTGTCCACCAGGGAGTAGGCCAGCATGTGCGGCAGATGGGAGGTGGCCGCAAGCACGTCGTCGTGGTGCGCCGCGGTCATGCAAGCAACGCTCGCTCCAACGGCTTCCCACAGGGCCCGCACTCGCTCCACGGCGGCCCGCTCAGTGTCCGCCTCCGGGGTAAGAATCACGCGGCGGCCGCGGAACAGTTCCGGGAATGCGGCGGCGGCCCCGCTCTTCTCATTGCCGGCAATGGGATGCCCCGGGACGAAACGGCTGGCGGCATCGCCCAGTACCTGCCGGGCATCATCGACAACGCACTGCTTGGCGCTACCCACGTCCGTCACGATAGCGTGATCGGCCAGGTCATCGCGGATGGTCTCCAGCACGCCGCGCACGGCGCCGAGAGGGACCGACAGCACCACGAGATCGGCGCCACCCACGGCGTCCCGCAGATCCGTGGTGGCGTGGTCGATGATGCCCCGCTCCCGCGCCGTCTCCAGGTTATCCAGCGACCGTCCGCAACCGGTGACGGTGCCATCCACGAGCCCGGCCTCGCGCAACCCCAGGGCCCAGGAGCCACCGATCAGCCCGACCCCGATCAGCGCTACGGACTGCAGGCCTGCGGCAGCCATCAGTCCTTTCCCAGGATGTTGCGCAGGGCTTGAACGAAGCGTTGGTTTTCCTGTGGCAGGCCGATGGTCACGCGGATCCACTCCGGCAGACCGTAGCCCGCCACCGGCCGCACGATGACACCGGCGCGCAACAGTCCTTCGTTCACGGCGGCGGCATCGCCCACGCGCACGCAGAGGAAATTCGCCGCCGAAGGCAGCACATCCAGCCCCAGGGCGTCCAGCTCACCCCGCAGCCACTCCCGCTGGGTGTTGTTCAGCGTCACCGACTCCCGTACGTAGTCGGTGTCGGCGAGCGCCGCCTCCGCGGCCGCCTGCGCACAGCTGTTCATGTTGAACGGCTGGCGCACGCGGTTGAACAGGTCGGCCACCGCCGGATGGCACAGGCTGTAGCCGGCCCGCAGGCCCGAAAGGCCGTGGATCTTCGAGAAGGTGCGCGTGACCACCAGGTTCGGGAACGCGCTCAGCCACTGGGTGGCATCCGGCATGCGCGTGTCCTCGGCGTACTCGCAGTAAGCCTCGTCCACCACGGCGATGACGTGCTCCGGAAGGGACTGCAGGAACGTCTTCAGGGCCTCCCGCTCCACCCAGGTGCCGGTGGGGTTATTGGGATTGGCCACGAACACGACCCGGGTATCATCGTTGATCAGGCTCAGCATGGCCTCCAGGTCGTGCCCCCGGGGCATGCCGCTTTCTGGACCCAGCGCCGGCGCCACCCGCGCCTGCGCTCCGGCGGCCAGGGTGACAATGGGATAGACCGCGAAGGCGTGCTCGGAGAACACCGCCTCGCGCCCCGGCCCCAGGAACACCTGCGCCACCAGGGCGAGGACGTCGTTGGAGCCGTTGCCCAGGGTGATCGCCTCCGGCGCCACGCCGTGGTGGGTGGCGATGGCGTGCTTGAGGCGGAAACCATTGCCGTCCGGATACCGGTGCATGGTCGCCGCCGCTTCACGGGCCGCCGCCAGGGCGCTCTCACCGGGTCCGCGGGGGTTCTCGTTGGACGCGAGCTTGATGATGTCGGTGAGCCCGTACTCCCGCTGCAATTCCTCCATGGGCTTGCCCGGCTCATAGGGTTGCAGACTCCGAACACCCTCCACGGCCAGTTGCTCGAAAGCAGATCGCAGCTCGGTCATGATGACTCCACGGGATGGGATTATCGTGCCGCCCGGGGGTAAGACCCGAGCACGCGGAACAGCGACGCCTCCTCGCTCATCTCCGCCAGGGCCGCGCGTACATGCTCATCGTCGGCGTGGCCCAGCAGATCGATAAAGAAGGCGTACTCCCAGACACCCTGACGTGAGGGCCGGGCATCCAGGCGCGTCATGTTGATGTCGTGCCGCGCCAGGGGCTGCAGCAGATTCACCAGACCGCCCGGCCGGTCAGCGCGGGAGACCACCAGGGACGTCTTGTCGTCGCCGGTGGGCGGTGGCGACTGCCGGCCGATCACCAGGAACCGGGTGGTATTGCCGTGGATATCCTCGATGCCCTCGGCCAGGGTCGTGAGCTGATACAGGGTAATGGCGGCATCGCCGGCCACGGCGGCGCTGCCCGCCTCGGTGGCGGCAATGCGGGCCGCCTCGGCGGTACTGTCCACGGTGACCCGCTCGATACCGGGCAGGTGCTGATCCAGCCAGGCCCGGCACTGGGCCAGTCCCTGGTGATGGGAATACACCCGCTGCACCGCCGCAAGATCGCTTTCCCGACTGGCGAGGTTCTGCTGGATACGCAGTTCCACCTCGCCCACCACCTGCAACGGCGAGGTGAGGAAGCAGTCCAGGGTATGGTTGACCACGCCTTCGGTGGAGTTCTCCACCGGCACCACGCCGTAGTTCATGTCGCCGGCCTCCACCTCGCGGAAGATGGAGTCGATGGTGGCCAGCGGCTGCAACTGCACGTCATGGCCGAACTGCTTGAACGCCGCCGCCTGGGTGAAGGTCCCCTCGGGCCCGAGAAACCCCACCTTCAGCGGCTGCTGCAGGGCCAGACAGGCGGACATGATCTCCCGGAACAGGCGGGCGACGACCTCGTCGGACAGCGGCCCCTCGTTGAGAGACTGGATGCGCCGCAGCACCTCCTGTTCGCGTTCCGGACGGTAGAAGTCGCCCTGCTCGCCGTGCTCCCGCTTGATGCGGGCCACGTCCTGGGCCAGGCGCCCGCGCTCGCTGACCAGCGCGAGCACCTGCCGGTCGACTTCATCGATGCGCGCGCGCACCTCACTGAGCTGTTGCCGGTCGGTCATGCCGCCTTCTCCGGGGGCGTCAGTCGAGCACCCGCACCTTGAGCACACCCTTGATCCCGCGGATCACGTCGGCCACTTCCCGGGGGATGGTGCCGTGCACGTCCACCACGGTGTAGGCGATTTCGCCGCGGGACTTGTTGTACATATCATCGATGTTCAGTCCCGCGTCCGCCAGGGTGGTGGAGATCTGACCGAGCATGTTGGGCACGTTGGCGTTGACCACCGTCATACGCTCACACTCTTCGGCCCGCGGCATGTTCACCTCCGGGAAGTTCACCGAGTTCTTGATATTGCCGTTCTCCAGGTAGTCACGCACCTGGTCGGCCACCATGATGGCGCAATTGTCCTCGGCCTCGCCCGTGGACGCACCCAGGTGCGGCAGCGTGACGCAGCGCGGGTGGTTCTTGGTGAGATTGGTGGGGAAGTCGTTGATGTAGGCAGTCAGATGGCCCGAATCCAGGGCATCCACCACCGCCTGGTCATCGACGATGCCAGCGCGGGAGAAATTGAGCACCGCGCCGCCCTTGCGCAGCATGCCGACGCGCTCGGCGTTGATCAGGTTGGCGGTGTGGTCGTTGTAGGGCACATGCAGGGAGATCATGTCGCTGCGACTGACCAGCTCATCCACACTGTGGGCCTGGCGCACACCCGCCTCCAGCGCCCAGGCACTGCTCACGGTGATGCCCGGGTCGAAGCCCACCACGTGCATGCCCAGCGCCCGGGCGGCGTTGGCCACCTTGACGCCGATGGCACCCAGACCGATCACGCCCAGGGTACGCCCCGGCAGTTCGAAACCGCGGTAGTGCTTCTTGCCCGCCTCCACTTCCTTGCTCAGCGACGCGTCATCACCATCCAGATTACGGGTGTAATCCCATGCCTGGCAGATGTTCCGGGCGGCCAGGAACATACCGGCGATCACCAGTTCCTTGACGGCATTCGCGTTGGCGCCGGGGGTGTTGAACACCGGAACGCCGTAGTCGGTCATGGCCTCGACGGGGATGTTGTTCACACCGGCACCGGCACGGCCCACCGCCAGCACGGACTCCGGCATTTCCATGTCGTGCATCTTGTAGGAGCGCAGCAGGATGGCGTCCGGGTTCTGGATCTCCGTCGCCGTCTCGTAGCTGTCGCGGGGGAGACGCTCGAGGCCCTTGGCGGAAATGTTGTTCAGCGTCTGAATCTTGTACATGGTTACTCCTTGGTCAATGGCAGAAAACGACGTGCGCGCAGGCAAACGGGCACACTCACCCGTTGCGGCGCGCGAAGTCCTGCATGAATTCGATCAGGCGGTCGACACCGGCTTCGGGCATTGCGTTGTAGATGCTCGCGCGCATGCCGCCGACGCTGCGATGCCCCTTCAGCGTGCTGAGCCCCGCCGCCTCGGCTTCCTTGAGGAAGGTGTCGTTGAGGCTGTCGTCGGCGAGGACGAACGGCACGTTCATCCAGGAGCGGCAGGCCGGGTCCACCGGATTGCTGTAGAACGGGTTGTCGTCGATCTCGGCGTAGAGCTTGTCGGCCTTGCGCTTGTTGATCTCTGCCATGGCCTCCAGACCGCCCTGCTCCTTGAGCCACTTGAACACCAGCCCTGCCAGGTACCAGCCATAGGTGGGCGGGGTGTTGGACATGGAGTCGGCGTCCGCCTGGACCTTGTAGTCCCACACCGCCGGGGTCTGCGGCAGCACGTCACCGATCAGGTCGTCGCGCACGATGACGATGGTCAGCCCGGCGGGGCCGATGTTCTTCTGCGCGCCGGCGTAGATCAGGCCGTACTTCGAGACGTCGATGGGCCGGGACAGGATGGTGGAGGACATGTCCGCCACCAGCGGCACATCACCGGTGTCGGGCACCCAGTGGAACTCCACGCCGGAAATGGTCTCGTTCGGGGTGAAGTGCACATACGACGCCTTCGGATCCAGCTGCCACTCGGACGGGGCACCGATGTGCATCGGGGTCTTCTCGTTCGCCCCCCAGGCGACGTTCACCTGGCAGTACTTCTTCGCCTCCTTGATGGCCTTCTCGGACCAGGAGCCGGTATTGATGTAGTCGGCCCGGTCACCGCCGCGCAGCAGGTTCATGGGAATCGCGGAGAACTGCCCGGTGGCGCCACCCTGGAGGAACAGCACCTTGTAGTTGTCGGGCACGTTCAGGAGATCGCGCAGATCCTGCTCGGCCTCGGCGGCGATGGAGACGAACTCCTTGCCGCGATGGCTCATTTCCATGACGCCCATGCCGGAGCCATGCCAGTCGAGCATCTCCCCGGCAGCCTTCTCGAGCACGGCTTCCGGCAACACGGCCGGTCCGGCGCTGAAGTTGTACACTCTGGACATTATCAATGTCTCCCCTTGGTTCCGAAATGAATCGTTGACGCGGGAATGGCTCGCCGTTTCCCTGCGCGACGACCGGACCGGGGGTTCTCAGGTCTCGTCGTCGCCTGGCGCGTCGTCGTCGAACGGCTCGGCCGTCGCGTCCGCGCCTTCCTCGTCATCCAGTGCCTCGACCCGGGTCACGCCCATGAGGGTCTCGTCGGTATCCAGGCTGATCAGTTTCACGCCCTGGGTGTTGCGGCTCAGGACGGAGATGTCATGCACCGGCGTGCGCACCAGGGTGCCGCCGCGGGTAATCAGCATGACCTCGTCACCATCCACCACCTGTGTGGCGCCAACGACGTCGCCGTTGCGATCGCCGGTGCGGATGGAGATCACACCCATGGTGCCGCGCCCGCGCCGCGGGTAGTCCGCCAGCGGCGTGCGCTTGCCGTAGCCATTCTCGGTGGCGGTGAGGATATCGCCCTCGCCGAGGATGAGCAGGGCAATCACCTGCTGTCCCGCGTCCAGTCGCATACCGCGCACCCCGGCAGCGCCCCGGCCCATGGCGCGCACCTCGCTCTCTGCGAATCGCACGGCCTTGCCGGCACTGCTGAGCAGCATCACGTCCCGCTCGCCGTCGGTAATGCCAACGTTGACCAGGCTGTCCTCGCCGCGCAGATCCAGGGCGATGATGCCGTTGCTGCGCGGCCGCGAGAAATGGGTCAGCGGCGTTTTCTTCACGGTGCCACTGCGCGTGGCCATGAACACGAAACGGTCCTCGGTGAACTCCTGCACCGGCAGCACCGCGTTGATACGCTCGTCGTTCTCCAGCGGCAGCAGATTGACGATGGGCTTGCCGCGGGAGCCACGGCTGCCCTGGGGCAGCTCGTAGACGCGCAGCCAGTAGCACTTGCCGTGACTGGAGAAGCACAACAGCATGTCGTGGGTATTGGCCACGAACAGCTGATCGACGAAATCCTCGTCCTTCATGGCCGTGGCGCTCTTGCCACGCCCGCCGCGCCGCTGGGCGCGATAGGTGTCCAGCTGCTGGTACTTGGCGTAGCCCTGGTGGGAGAGCGTCACCACCACATCCTCGGGGGTGATCAGGTCCTCCATGGTGAGATCGATATGGTCGCGCACGATCTCGGACTTGCGGGCGTCACCGAACTGCTCCTTGACCGCCACCAACTCCTCGCGGATCACTTCCATGAGCCGGTCGGTGCTGTCCAGGATGTCGATGAGATCGGCAATGCGCTCCAGCAGTTCCCGGTATTCGTCGCGGATCTTGTCCTGTTCCAGGCCCGTAAGCCGGTGCAGGCGCAGATCCAGGATGGCCTGGGCCTGGGTCTCGGTGAGCTGGTAGCCGCCCTCGGTGAGGCCGTAGCCGGACGCCAGGCCGTCGGGGCGCGACGCCTGAGCGCCGGCACGCTCCAGCATCTCGTTGACGATGCCCGGCGCCCACAGGCGCCCGGTGAGGGCTTCCTTCGCCTCGCCGGGGCCGGGTGAGGCCTTGATCAGCTCGATCACCGGGTCGATATTGGCCAGCGCCACGGCAAGCCCTTCCAGTACATGGGCCCGCTCCCGCGCCTTGCGCAGGTCGTACATGGTGCGCCGGGTGACCACCTCGCGGCGGTGGCGCAGGAAGGCGTCCAGCACGTCGCGCAGGCTGAGCAGCTGCGGCTGGCCGTCCACCAGGGCCACCATATTGATGCCGAAAACAGTCTGCATCTGGGTCTGCTGGAACAGGTTGTTCAGCACCACCTCCGCCACTTCGCCGCGGCGCAGCTCGATGACCATGCGCATGCCGTCCTTGTCGGACTCGTCACGCAGCTCGGTGATGCCCTCGATACGCTTTTCCTTGACCAGCTCGGCGATCTTCTCCAGCAGCCGCGCCTTGTTGACCTGGTAGGGCAACTCCTTGACCACGATAGTCTGCTTGCCGGACTTCGGATCCTCCTCGACCTCGGTGCGGGCACGCATGATCAGGCGCCCGCGACCGGTGCGGTAGGCCTCGTGAATTCCGCTGACGCCATTGATGATGGCGCCGGTGGGCAGGTCCGGGCCCGGCAGATACTCCAGAAGATCGTCAACGGTGAGGGTATCGTCGTCGATCAGCGCGACACTGGCGTCGATCACCTCGCCGAGGTTGTGCGGCGGAATATTGGTGGCCATGCCCACGGCGATACCGGAGCCACCGTTGACCAGCAGGTTCGGGAACCGCGCCGGCAGCACCGCCGGCTCCTGCTCGGAACCGTCGTAGTTGTCGATGAGATCGACGGTTTCCTTGTCGATGTCCGCCAGCAGCTCGTGGGCAATGCGCGCCATGCGCACTTCGGTATACCGCATGGCTGCGGCGGCATCGCCGTCCACGGAACCGAAGTTGCCCTGGCCGTCCACCAGCATGTAGCGCATGGCGAAGGACTGGGCCATACGCACGATGGTGTCGTAGACGGCGGAATCGCCATGGGGGTGATACTTACCGATGACGTCACCGACCACGCGGGCCGATTTCTTGTACGGGCGGTTCCAGTCATTGCCGAGCACCCGCATGGCGAACAGCACACGGCGATGCACAGGCTTGAGGCCGTCGCGCACATCGGGGAGAGCCCGCCCCACGATCACGCTCATGGCGTAATCGAGGTACGACTGCCTCATTTCGTCTTCCAGATTGACCGGCAGAATCTCTTTCGCGACGTTGGCCATCGACGCTCTCGGCTCGTTGTAATGACGGTACGGTATGTCCGGATGCGATCGCGCAGTTGCTGGCGCGGGCCGTGCTCCTCAGGAGAAGCCCCGAGTGCATTGGCATGCCCGACACCGGCCGCCACGAGTGCGGCGCGACAATAGAGGACGCGGTCCGGGAAAAACGGCGATCATACCACAGCATGAGCGCATCGGCATGGGCGCCGCGGACTGGCCTGCTGGCATCCCGGGCCGGCGCAGCCGCTCAGGGCTGCGCCGGACTCTTCAGGGCTCGACGCGCCGGGCGCTCTCCACCTTGATGGTTTCCTGCGGAACGTCCTGCCTGCCGGTGGGCGTCTCGGCAATGCGGTCGACCGCATCCATACCCTCCACGACACGGGCGAACACCGCGTAGCCGAAATCACGCACGCCATGGTCCAGGAAGGCATTGTCATCCAGGTTGATGAAGAACTGCGAGGTGGCGCTGTTGACCTGCTGGGTGCGCGCCATGGACAGGTAACCCCGCTTGTTCTGCAGGCCGTTGTCCGCCTCGTTGGTGATCGGGTCCCGGGTGGATTTCTGATTCATGTCGCTATCGAAACCGCCGCCCTGGATCACGAAACCGGGGATGACCCGATGGAAGATGGTGCCGTCGTAGAAGCCGTCGTCCACGTACTGGAGGAAATTCTCCACAGTGACCGGCGCCTCCTCCGGGAACAGCTCCAGGGTGATATCCCCCTTGTTTGTCTCGAAAACAACCATTGTATCCGCTTCCTTTTCCTCGTCGCCGGCGCTTACAAGGCGCGCGGCCATCAACAAAACGGCGACGACGGGAATCGCCGCCAGCCACCACACAGAACGTCGCCCTCTGCTCACACTCCGCCCTCCTGCCTTGGCTCTTCCCCCGGCTGCGGCCAGGGCTCCATTTCAATCCGCCGGACCGCACGCCCGGCGACTTCGATGATGCCACCGTGACGGCGGCTGCCATCTGCGGAAAACTCGAATCGGTACCAGTGCACCAGCCCCAACCGGCCGTTGCGTCCGCGCCCGAGGCGAGTACGCACCCGCACCAGACTCTCATCCAGGAACTGCAGCCCGAGATCACGGCAGCGACGGGAGGCACCACGCCGCGCCTGCTCCTGGGCAGCCATCAACGTGCTCCAGGCCAACGCCAGCGCGCCAAGAATCAGCACCGCCAGCAACAGCCCCTCGCCGGTCATGCATCGCCCTCATCACCGTTCTCAAGGCGCGTACCCTGGGCGGAGATCTGCCGAATATTGGCAGCCTGCAGACCACCCTCCTTCACCGTTGACGCCACCACATCGAACTCGAAGATCCGATTGTGGCTGGGCAGATCCCCCGGCCGCACGCCGCCCGGCAAGTCGCTGTCCCGGAAGAAGGCCGACGCATAGGGCGACTGCGGATCACGGGTATCGGTAATCCACAGCTGATCCGAGATGGTGGTGAGGAAGCGCATGAAACCGAAGCCATCGGGCTTGTAGTGATAGCAGATACCGCGGACCCGCGAACCCGACTGCCCCCAGGCCACACCCGCCTCGCCGCCGCGCGGCGGCAGCAGGTCCGGCACCGTATAGCCGGAGACGAACACGTCCGCCTCCCGCCGCAACGCCTGGGACACGTTGTCAAAGGCCAGCACCTCCACACGGCAGCCCTGGTTCTGAAGCGCCCGGACCACCTGAACAAAATCACCGTCGCCGGTGGCCAGCACCACTCGCCCCAGGTTCCTGGACTGCAGCAAGGCGTCCACCGCCATGTCCAGATCGGAGTTGGCCTTGGCGTAGGCATTCCCCTCGTCGTCGCGATACCAGCGGTAGTTCTTGACGTTGACCTTGAAGCCGTATTCCCGCACCGAGGCGAAGAAATTGCTGGTGCCGTTGGCGTACTGCCGGTCCCGGGCCGCGCGCTCGGCGTCATAGATCATGTAGGCGTTCAGCCGCACGGGCTCCGCATGCCCGCGGCAGGCGAAACGGCGCAGGACGTCGTACTGCATGCCGAAGCCGCCATTGATCTGGATGTTGGCAGCATCGACGTAGAGGCCGACCCCCAGAAGTGAAGCTGTCATCCCGCGTTCGCCTCCCGTGCATGCGGCGCAGGCGCCACACTCTACCCGATCAGGGCGCGTCGGGCATCGCCCGCGGCGCGTCGCCGCCGAATGCAGTCGCCATGCGCCCGGCGTCGGGGGAATGCACCACGCCCTGCTCAGTCACGAGGGCGTCCACAAGGGCCGCCGGAGTTACATCGAACACGGGATTCCAGGCACCGGCACCGGGTGCGGCCACCCGTTGCCCGCCAAGCGACAAAAGCTCGTCGGCATCGCGGGTCTCGATAGTAATGGCATCACCATCCGGGGTTGCCATGTCCACCGTGGAACGCGGCGCCACCACCATGAAGCCGACGTCATGGTGGCGCGCGGCAATGGCCAGCGCATAGGTGCCGATCTTGTTGGCCACGTCGCCATTGGCCGTCACCCGATCCGCGCCGACGATCACCCAGCTGACCGCCCCGGTACGCAGCAGCGCCGGCGCCGCGCCGTCGGCCAGCAGCTCCACCGGGATGCCGTCCTGCAACAGCTCCCAGGCCGTCAGGCGCGCCCCCTGCAGCCAGGGCCGCGTCTCATCCGCAAACACCCGCGTGATGCACCCCGCCGCCCAGCCACTGCGGATCACCCCTAGCGCCGTGCCATAGCCGGCCGTCGCCAGGGAGCCGGTATTGCAATGGGTAAGGACACCGCCGGGCTTGGTGATCAGCGCCGCCCCGAGTTCGCCCATGCGCCGGTTGGCCGCGAGATCCTCCGTGGCAATGGCCTCCGCCTCCGCCAGCAATACCGACGCAGGATCAGGCGGATCACCCTCAAGGCGCGCGCTCTGGCGCTGCAGCGCCCAGCGCAGATTCACCGCCGTAGGCCGCGCGCCCTCAAGACGCTCCAGCGCCACACGCAAATGCCCACGCCAGTCCGTCGGCGCCGCGGCCACCGCTTCCCGCGCCGCCAGCACCGCCCCGAAGGCTGCGGCAATGCCGATGGCCGGCGCACCACGCACCACCATGGCGCGGATGGCGTCCGCCACCGCGTCGGCGGAATCGCAGCGCAGCCAGCGCGTCTCCCCCGGTAGCAGCCGTTGATCCAGCAGCGCCAGGTGGTCGTCAGCCCAATGGACGGGGCGGATGGTGTCGAAGTCGGTCATGATTCGCGGTTCCGTTGGAGACAAGGGTGCTGGCACGCCCGGGCAGGGGGACAGTGATCCCGGACCGTCTCCAGCCATGGATGGCTGGAGCCGAGCGTACAGGGATGTATTCACAGCGTGTCCGGGATCACTGCCCCCCTGCCCGGGCCCCGGAAGAAGCCCCTGCCTTTAATCAGTCCGCCCCATTGTCGCACACGCCCCTTCGGGTGATGATGCATGGCCTTGAAGCACAGCACAGTCATGGCAGGGGAACACGCAATGGAACACATCGACACCCTCATCAATGCGCGCTGGGTCATCCCCGTGCAACCCGCGAATACCGTGCTCGACCATCACAGCGTGGCGGTGCGCGACGGGCGAATCCTGGACATTTTGCCCACCGCGGACGCCACGACGCGCTACCAGGCGGAGCATGTCCACGACCTCCCGGACCACGCCGTCATCCCCGGGCTGATCAACGCCCACACCCATGCCGCCATGAACCTCCTGCGCGGTATTGCCGACGACCTGCCGCTGATGACCTGGCTCAAGGAGCACATCTTCCCCGCCGAGGCCGCCCACGTCAGCCCCGAGTTCTGCCAGGACGGCGTCGAGGCCGCGGTCGCCGAAATGATGGCCGGCGGCGTGACCTGCTTCAACGACATGTACTTCTACCCTGAAGTCACCGCCCGCGTCTGCAGCCGCGCCGGGATGCGGGTCACGGCGGGGATGATCCTGTTCGACTTCCCCACCCAGTACGCCGACGGCCCCGACGACTACATCAACAAGGGCCTGGCCCTGCACGACGCCTGGCGCAACGATCCGCTGGTGAGCACGGCGTTCACGCCCCACGCCCCCTATACGGTCAGCGAAGAGAATCTCGGGCGTGTGAACACCCTGGCCAATGAGCTGGAAGTGCCCGTACACATCCACGTCCACGAGACCGCCGACGAAGTCCAGATGAGCGTCGACAGCACCGGCGAGCGCCCTCTGGCCCGGCTGGACGCCAACGACATGCTCAACCCCGGCTTCCTCGCCGTGCACATGACCCAGCTCACCGATGATGAAATCCGTCGCCTGGCAGAGACGGGCTCCCACGTCCTCCACTGCCCCGAGGCCAACCTCAAGCTGGCCAGCGGCTGCTGCCCCGTGCAGAAACTCGTGGATGCCGGTGTCAACGTCGCCCTGGGCACCGACGGCGTGGCCAGCAACAACGACCTGGACATGTTCGGCGAGATGCGCTCCGCTGCCCTGCTGGGCAAGGTCGTCGCCGGCGACGCCGCCGCCCTGCGCGCCGAGGACGTCCTTGCCATGGCCACCATCAACGCGGCCCGAGCACTGGGGCGCGACAGTGAAATCGGCTCGCTGGAGCCGGGCAAGGCGGCGGACATCACCGCCGTCGACCTGGGGGTACTGGAGTCACAACCCGTCTACCACCCACTGTCACAGCTGATCTACAGCACCGGCCGCCACCAGGTCACCAACGTCTGGGTGGCAGGCCGCCAGGTGGTCCACCATCGTGAACTCCTGACGCTGGATCGTGACCGCATTCTCACTCGGCTGCACGCCTGGCAGGATAAACTCAGGGCCAACGCATGATAGAATCATCGACAGTCTGTCGGGTCCGCTTCGCCTCTCCCGGCATCAGTCATAAGGGCAGCATGGAATATCGCACCAACGCCAACGCAGAGGAAATCCGCAAGTTCTCGGAGGCGGCAAGTCGTTGGTGGGATCCCGAAAGCGAATTCCAGCCCCTGCATGCCATCAATCCGCTACGCCTGGACTACATCCAGCGCCATACAGCGCTCGCCGGCCAGGCGGTTCTGGACGTGGGCTGCGGCGGCGGCATTCTCAGCGAGGCCATGGCACACCAGGGTGCCCGGGTCACCGGCATCGATCTGGGACGGGAATCCCTGGACGTCGCCTCCCTGCATGCACTGGAAACCGAAGCGGACGTCAGCTACCGGGAAATCACGGTGGAGGCGCTGGCCGACGAGATGCCGGGCGCTTTCGACGTGGTCACCTGCATGGAAATGCTGGAACACGTCCCCGACCCGGCCTCGGTGGTGGATGCCTGTATCCGCCTGACCCGCCCCGGTGGCCACCTGTTCTTCTCCACCCTGAATCGCAACGCGAAGTCGTGGTTGTACGCCATTGTCGGTGCCGAGTACGTGCTCGGCCTACTGCCGCGGGGAACCCACGACCATGGCGCCTTCATCCGGCCATCGGAACTGGCAGCCTGGTGTCGACGGAGCGGTGCATGCCTGGATGACCTCATCGGCCTCACTTACAACCCCGCGACCCGCGAATACCGGCTCACCGACAACACCGACGTCAACTACATGACCCACTGCACACGGACCGACGGAGGACAGTCGTGATGCTCTACACGCCCCCCTGTCCGACACAGACAATGGCCAGCGGCTCTGCCCCCACCGCTGACGACCCGGTCAGCACGCCGGGCAGCCGGCATTTGCAGCCCCCGGCCATGGACACCGTGCTGTTCGACCTGGATGGCACTCTGCTGGACACCGCCCCGGACCTCATCGGTGCGGCCAACGCGCTGCTGAGCGAACACGCGCGCCCGCAATTGCCCCCCGGCTATTACGCCTCGGTGGTGTCCCACGGCAGTGCGGCCATGATCGCCCGCAGTTTCGACCTTGCCCCGAATGACCCGCGCATGGAGCCGCTGCGTCAGCGCTTCCTGGCACTCTACCGCGACCGCGTCAGCGAGCTGACCCGCCCCTTCGACGGCATCCCGGCGCTGCTGGACAGCCTCGACGCCGCCGGCCTGCGCTGGGGAGTGGTCACCAACAAGCCCGGCTGGCTCACGGAACCGCTGCTGCGGGACCTGGATCTGGCGCGGCGGGCAGCCTGTATCGTCAGTGGCGATTCGGTCCAGCACCGCAAGCCCGACCCACGGCCCGTCACCCACGCCTGCGAACTCCTGGATATCGCTCCCGAACAGGCAGTGGTGGTGGGCGATGCCCGGCGGGACGTCAGCGCCGGTCGGCTTGCCGGCACGGCGACGGTGGTCGCCCTGTTCGGATACATTACCGGCGAGGACAGGCCGACCTACTGGGGCGCCGATGGCCTCATCGGCCACCCGGGCGAGCTGACTCGCTGGCTGACCCTTCCCTCCCCCCGCTGAGTGCGCCCTGCCCTCGGGCAACGGCTCCGCTTTTTCCTGAAGTCCACCCCCGCAAAGGCTGCGTCGAGACGTTACAATCGGCGCCATTTTGAGTGCAGCGCATTCACCGTCGTCGGAGACGCATCATGGACCCACTGGAATACTGCCGCCAGAAAGTGGCCAGCCCCGGCTCGGCGGTCTATTACGCCCTGCGCTTCGCCCCCGAGACACAGCATCACGCCCTGCTCGCCGTGCACGCCTTTCACGCCGAGATTACGGAGATTCCCGACGAGGTCTCCGATGCGGCGGTGGGCGAGGTCAAGCTGAACTGGTGGCGCGAGGAACTGCAACGCCTGTTCGACGGCCAGCCCCGCCACCCGGTCAGCCAGGCCCTGACGCCGGCCATCGACACCCATGCCCTGCCCGCGGAGACGTTCCGGGAAATCATCCAGGGCGCCGCCATGGATCTGAGCTACAACGTCTATCCGAGCTTCCGGGAACTGGCGGTCTACTGCCACCGTACCGGCGGCGGCCTGGCGTCACTGCTCACCGGTGTTGCCGGCACTGATAGTGCGCAGAGCGCGCGTTTCGCCCACGACCTGGGCATGGCCCTGACCCTGCGCCGGCGACTGCTCAGCGTGCGCCGGGATGCCCGCGCCGGCCGAGTCTACATCCCCGAGGACGAACTCGAGAGCGCCGGGCTTCAGCGCGAAGCCCTGCTCCAGCAGCAGACCTCTCCGGCGCTGCGGACCGTGTTCCGGGAACAGGCGGACCGCATCCTGACCTTTCTGGACCAGGCCGACGGCCACCTGGCCGACGTCGAGCGGGAACGACTCCGCAGTGGTATCATCCTCGCCGCGCTGGACCGGGCGCTGCTCCGGGAGATGGCGCAGGACAATTTCCCGCTGCTGGAACGGGGGTTCGAACTCACGCCCCTGCGGCGACTGTGGATCGCCTGGCGCACGGCACGTCGCCAGCAACGGCTCAGCAGAAAGGCAGGAGCATGACTCAGGAACAGACACGGCGCGAAGTCGCCATCCCGCGGGACTACAAGCCCGCCGACGACCTCCTGGCCCACCGGGTGGTGCTGATCACCGGCGCCGCCGCTGGCCTCGGGCGCGGCCTGGCGCTCGCCTGCGCCGCCCGGGGGGCCACCGTGGTCCTGCTGGACAAGGACCTGAAGAAACTGGAAGCGGTCTACGACGAAATCGAACAGGCAGGCTATCCCCAGGCTGCCCTGTACCCGCTGAATCTGGAAGGCGTGGGTCCGGCCGAATACCTGGAGCTTGCCTCGAGCCTGGACCGGGAGTTCGGTCGCCTGGACGTCCTGATCCACAACGCGGCCATGCTGGGCGAGCTCTCGCCCATGTACCAGTATGACCCGGAGCTCTGGGCGCGCACGCTGCACGTCAATATCAACGCGCCGTTCCTGCTCAACCATGCGCTGCTCGGCCTGCTTCAGCGCTCGCAACAGGGGCGAATCCTGTTCGTCAGCGACCGCGCCGGCCGGCGGGGCCGGGCCTTCTGGGGCGCCTACGGGGTGTCCAAGTTCGGCCAGGAAGGCATCATGGAAACGCTGGCCGACGAGCTGGGCAAGCGCAGCCCGGTGCGGGTCATGAGCGTGGATCCCGGCGTGGTCAACACGGCCCTGCGGCGACAGTGCTACCCGGGTGAAGACGCCGCGGCGCTGCCGCAACCGGAACGAGTGGCGCCTCTACTGCTCTACCCGCTTGGCCCCGAGGGGGACGGGCTGCAAGGCGCTCGGTTGACAGTGTCAGAGAACGACGGAATGGACGGGACGACATCATGAGCAGCAACGAGAGCACCGAAAAGCGCTTCGGCATCCGCATGACGCTACCGGAAGGGGATCCGCGGCGCGGCGAGCACCTGCTGGGGCCCGACTGGGAGGCCTATCGCTGGTTCGCCACCGAGGAGGAGCGCGATCGACGGCTCACGGACATGAAGCGCCAGCATCCTTACTACCAGCGGGGCGAACGCCCCTCGGTGCGTTGCGAGGCCGTGGATCGCTGAGAAACGCCGCATTTTCAGCTGCTGCCCGTGGTGCCCTGGCGCGCGGTGTTGTGGCGAATACGTGCCAGCTGCCCGCGCAGCGCCTCGGGAATGGCGACGTCGGACCCCAGCATCAGCACCAGGCGCCGGACATCGTCATCCTTGGCGAGAATCCGCTGGAAGGCCCGCTGGACGCTGGGCTTCTCCAGGGCATTGTGGAAGTCCCGAACCAGGTAGATGCCGTAGTGGCGGCTGGCGGCCACATAGCCTAACGCATCGGTAAGACTGCGGGTGTGGGGAATGAAAATCCGCTCTGTGCCCAGGCGGTACAGCCCGTCGTTGGGGGACCAGCCATAGACGGCACGTCCGGTGGTGAGGGTCAGACGCTTGAAGGCCTCGACCACGCGATCCGGCTCGGTGGTCTCGAGCACCGCCAGGCGAAACTCCGAATCAACGACTTTGTGCAGACTCTCGATCATGGGGAATCCCTTGGTTCTTCACGGCGTTCCGTGCGCCGGCATAGCGTAGCATGGAGACTGAAAACGAAACTATCCGTGACGGGCGTCACTGTTTCGCAAGGTCACCCGCGGCGGACGCGCGGCCCACAGGGCAATCATTACGCAACGGGCACTCCCCGCACCGCGGACGAGGCCGGCAGATCCGGTTGCCCAACCGGACGATCAGAGCATGGTACTCGTTGAACAGGCCACTGTCCCCGGGCAGACCGGCGTGGAAACGCTCGGCAATCGTGCCATAGGCCTCGTCACCGACCAGCAAATCCAGCCGGGTGAATATACGCCGGGTATAGGCGTCCACCACGAACACCGGACGCCGGAAAACATACAACAGGATACTGTCCGCCGTCTCCTCGCCCACGCCATTGACCTGCAGCAGCCGACGCCGCAGGGCGTCGGTTTCCCAGTGCCACCAGGCGTCCACGCCGCCATCGTCCAGAAGCACCGCCGTGAGATTCCGCAGACGCCGGGCCTTGATGTTGAAGTAACCGGCCGGACGGATCTGCTCGGCCAGTTGCTCCTCGGGCAGCGCCATGACCGCTGCGGGCTCCAGCAGATCCTCGCGGCGCAGATTGGCGATGGCTCTCTCCACGTTGCGCCAGGCCGTGTTCTGGGTGAGTACGGCGCCGACCATCACCTCATAGTCGGAGTCGGCCGGCCACCAGTGCTGATCGCCGAACGCGGCGTGCAAGGTATCGAAGATCCGCCGAAGCATTGCCCCGCTTACCGCCGTCGCGTCTGCTTCTTGCGCGATCGCTGCGGTGCCTTGCGGCGGCCGGGTTCACCGGCGGGGCTGATGAGCGCATCCGGGTCCAGATCCACCGCCTTGCACAGACGCGTCAGCATCTCCCCCTCCAGGAAACGGACCTTGCCCCGGGGCAGGTCCTGCGGCAGCCGTACCGGCCCGTAACGCACGCGGATCAGCCGGCTCACCGTGACGCCCTGGGACTCCCACAGCCGCCGCACCTCCCGTTGCCGTCCCTCGCGGACCACGACGTGGTACCAGACGTTCTCGCCGCCACCGCCCACCGCCTCGACGGAGTCGAATCGGGCGTCGCCGTCCTCCAGGGTCACGCCGGCCAGGAGCCGGTCGATCACCGCCTGGTCCACGGCACCGTAAAGCCGGCAGGCGTATTCCCGCTCCAGCTCCCATTTCGGGTGCATGAGCCGGTTGGCCAGTTCACCGTCATTGGTGAACAGCAGCAGCCCCAGGGTGTTGAGATCCAGCCGGCCGATGTTGATCCAGCGCCCCTGGCCCAGCCGCGGCAGATTCCCGAACACCGTGGGCCGGCCTTCGGGATCATTGCGGCTGGTCACCTCGCCCACGGGCTTGTGGTACATGATCACCTTCCGCCGCAGCCCCGTGAGGCGCTCGCGGGGGACGCGCTGCCCGTCGACGGCGATATGCTCCGCGCCGGTGACACGATCGCCGAGGCCGGCAACATTGCCATCCACACGGACACGACCGTCGCCGATCCAGCCCTCGATCTCCCGCCGCGACCCCAGGCCCGCCCGCGCGAGCACTTTCTGCAATTTCTCGTCCTGCGTGTCGTCATTCATCGCGTCGCTCCGCGTCCGGTGTTGCGGCGGACGCGTCCGCCTCTTCCGGGAACTTGAGATCCAGTTCCGGGTGGATGTCGTCCAGGTCGCGCAGCTCCAGCAACGACGGCAGTTCGTCCAGGCTGGCCAGGTTGAAGTAGTCCAGAAACTGTCGGGTGGTGCCGTACATGGCCGGCCGCCCGGGCACGTCCCGCTGCCCCACGCTGCGCACCCAGCCACGCTCCTGCAGGGTGCGCATGATGTTGGTGTTCACCGAGACACCGCGGATTTCCTCGATCTCGCCCCGGGTCACGGGCTGGCGGTAGGCAATGATGGCCAGGGTCTCCAGCAGGGCGCGGGAATAGCGCTGGGGCTTTTCCTCCCACAGCCGCGACACCCAGGGGGCAAGCTCGGCGCACACCTGGATCTGGTAGCCGCTGGCCAGGGCCCTGAGTTCGATGCCGCGGCCTTCGTACTCCTGCCCCAGTTCGGCCAGCGCCGCCCGCAGACTGGTCTTGTCCGGCACATCGTGCTGATCGAACAGGGTCTGCAGATGATCCAGCGACAGCGGTCCGCCCGCGGCGAGCAGCGCCGCTTCGATAATGTGTTTAAGAGGTGGCGTTGCCATCCCCATCACCCCCGGACACGCACATAAATCGGCGCCAGTGGCTCGGACTGCACGACTTCCACCATGGCCGCCTTGATCAGCTCCAGCAGCGCCAGGAAACTCACCACGACGCCGGCTCGCCCCTCCTCGGGATTGAGCAGATCGGCGAAACCAGTGAAATGTTCGCCATCCAGCCGCGCCAGTGTCTCGGTCATGCGCTCGCGCACCGACAATGCCTCTTTCTGCACGTGGTGGTGAGTGAACATCTCGGCCCTGGTCATGACATCCGCCAGCGCCGCCAGAAGCTCGCGCATGTCCACTTCCGGCTCACGCCGCTGCGGCTCGGCGCCCGGTGCTTCGGCGGCGGCGGGGAAAAAATCCCGCCCCTGGCGCGGCAGGGCGTCCAGCTCCTCGCCGGCGACCTTGTAACGCTCGTATTCCTGCAGCCGACGCACCAGCTCGGCCCGCGGATCCTCGTCCTCGTCGTCCTGCGCCGGCGGGCGGGGCAGCAGCGTGCGCGACTTGATCTCCGCCAGCACGGCGGCCATGACCAGATACTCGGCGGCCAGTTCCAGGCGCAGTTCCTTCATCAGGTCGACGTACTCCATGTATTGCCGGGTGATGGCGGCAATGGGAACATCGAGGATATTCAGATTCTGCTTGCGGATCAGGTAGAGCAGGAGGTCCAGGGGGCCCTCGAAGGCTTCCAGGAAGACTTCCAGGGCGTCCGGCGGGATGTAGAGATCCCGCGGCAGCTCCTGCACGGGTTCGCCGCGCACCCGGGCACTGGGCACCGCACCCGGCTGTTCCTCCAGCAACCCGTCACTGTCCGCCGTATCCGTCAACGTCGCCTCGCTCCTTTAGGCTCTACCAGTACCGCAGGCCCATGAACCGGCGCACGTCATCCAGGGTATCCCGGGCCGAGTCCCGCGCCTCTTCGACACCGGAGGCGATGATGCTGCGCACCGTGTCCGGGTCCTCTTCGTATTCCCTGCCGCGCTCGCGGATGGGCCGCAATTCCGCCTGCACCGCCTCGATCACCGGCTTCTTGCAGTCCAGGCAGCCGATGCCCGCACTGCGACAACCGGTCTGCACCCATTCCCTGGTGTCGTCGTCGGAGTAGATCTTGTGGAAGTCCCACACCGGGCATTTCTCCGGCTCGCCGGGATCGGAGCGGCGCACCCGGGCGGGATCCGTGGGCATGGTGCGAATCTTCTGCTCCACTTCCCCGGGCTCGTCGCGCAGGGAGATGGTGTTGTGGTAGGACTTGGACATCTTGCGCCCGTCCAGCCCCGGCATGCGCGGCGACGGTGTGAGCATGGCCCGGGGCTCCGGCAGGATGACCACGCCGCTGCCATCCAGGTAGCCGTAGAGGCGCTCACGGTCGGCCAGGGTGATGTTCTGCTGGTTGTCCAGCAGCGCCCGGGCCACCTCCAGGGATTCCGTGTCGCCGCCTTCCTGATACTTGCGCCGCAGGTCCAGGTAGAGCTTGTTGTTCTTCTTGCCCATTTTCCTGGCCGCCGCCAGCGCCTTGTCCTCGAACCCGGGTTCGCGACCGAACTGGTGGTTGAAGCGGCGGGCGATCTCGCGGGTCAGCTCCACATGCGCCACCTGGTCTTCACCCACGGGCACGCCGGTCGCCCGGTAGATGAGGATGTCGGCGGACTGCAGCAGCGGGTAACCGAGGAAGCCGTAGGTGGCCAGATCGCGGTCGCGGAGTTGTTCCTGCTGGTCCTTGTACGTGGGCACGCGTTCCAGCCAACCCAGGGGCGTAATCATGGACAGCAACAGATGCAACTCAGCGTGCTCCGGCACCCGGGACTGGATGAATATCCGCGCCAGGCTCGGGTTGACGCCGCAGGCAAGCCAGTCGATGAGCATCTCCCAGACGTTGTCGGAGAGGATTTCGCGCTCTTCGTAATGGGTGGTCAGGGCGTGCCAGTCGGCGACGAAGAAGAAGCACTCGTGCTCCTGCTGCAGTTGCAGCCAGTTCTTCAGTACGCCGTGGTAGTGCCCGAGGTGCAGACGGCCGGTGGGCCGCATGCCGGAGAGGACGCGACTCTGCCGTGTGGGAAGCGAACTCAACGCTGACTCCTTTCCTACGCCACAATGGCCGGCCATGATACCCGGTCGGCTGGCGGGGGCACAGGGTACACTTTCGGGGCTGGCGGGAGCGGGGCTGGCCGAGGGATTCCCGGGACTCCGGAGCTCCGCCTAACTTTTCTTCTGGCGAAGAAAAGTTCCCTCCATTCCGGCCTGGCCGGCTTACAGCGCATCCCTGCGCTGGGCGCCGGTGGCCGCATCCTGCGGCCACCCCTTCGGGGCCGGACGGCCTCCACTCCGGGGCTTCGCTAGTCGTCCCGGGAATCCCTCGGCCAGCCCCGCTCCCGCCAGCGTGCCATCATCCCAGCGAGAGAAACCCTCGACCATCCGCACGAGTCTCCGACCGAATCGACCAGAACTACCCCTCCTCGAAAACGCTGGCATCACCGACACCGCGCCGCAGGACCTTCGGTACGCCGTCGTAGAGGTCCACCACCGTGGAGGGCTCCAGCTCGCAGGGCCCGCCGTCGATGATCAGATCCACCTGCTTGCCGATGGCATCGGCGATTTCCGGGGCTTCGGGGAACGGATCGCTCTGGCCGGGCAGCAGCAGGCTGGTGGTCATGATGGGCTCGCCCACGTGCTCCGCCAACGCCCTGGCAATGGCGTGGTCCGGCACGCGGATGCCGATGGTCTTGCGCCTGGGGTGCTGCAGACGCCGGGGAACCTCACTGGTTGCCCGGAGCACGAAGGTATACGGGCCCGGCGTGAACGCCTTGAGCAGCCGGTAGGCGCTGTTCTCGACCTTTGCATAGGTGCCGATGTCCGACAGATCCCTGCACATCAGCGTGAAATTGTGATCATCGGCAAGCTGGCGAATCTGACGGATACGGTCGATGGCCGCCTTTTCCCCCATGGCGCATCCCAGCGCATAGGTGGAGTCCGTGGGATAGACCACCACGCCGCCCTTGCGGATGATCTCCGCCGCCTGTTTCATCAGGCGGGGCTGCGGCGTCTGCGGGTGAACTTCGAAATACTGGCTCATGGGGCGATCGCTTATGGTTGTGTCGAACGGATGGCGCGCGGCAGTGTCAATTGTAACGGGACAGGCAAGCTGCGCCACCGAGTGCCAAGCCGCCGGAAGGCTATGCTAACCTCGCGCCTTGTTGCCGGTTACCGACACAGGCGGAGAGAAAAGAATGTATTACGCGATCATCAGCGAAGACGTGGAAGAGAGCCTGGAGTTGCGCAAGGGCGCCCGTGCGGCCCACCTTGAGCGACTGGAGACTCTCAAGGCCGAAGGCCGTGTCCTGGTGGCCGGACCCCATCCGGCCATCGACAGCGACGACCCGGGCCCCGCCGGTTTCACCGGCAGCCTTATCATTGCCGAATTTCCGAGCCTGGAAGATGCCCGTGCCTGGGCCGAGGCGGATCCCTACGTAACCGCGGGCGTTTATCGCTCCGTGACCGTCAAGCCGTTCAAGAAGGTACTGCCATGACGCAGGAACGTGTCGCCATGATCCGGGAACGACTGCAGCAGGCGCTCCCGGTTCAGCATCTGGACGTCGAGGATGAAAGCCATCTGCATGTCGGTCACGCCGGCGCAAAAGACGGTGGCGGCCATTTCCGGGTACTGGTGGTCAGCGACGCGTTCGACGGGCTGGCGCCCCTGAAACGCCATCGCCTGGTCTACGACGCCATGGGCGACGCCATGCGCCGGGACACCATTCACGCGTTGAGTATCCGCGCACTGACGCCCGCAGAGTACGAGAGAGAGACCGCATGAGGGCGCCGGCGCGAATCACTCTTGGCGCATTGCTGCTTGCCCCCGCACTCCTGCTGCTGACCGCCTGCGGCAGCGACGACGTCACCACGGAAGAGAATGACGGGGATATCCGCATCGTCGCCAAGGTCAATGGCGAGCCCATTAGCGAGACCATGCTGGACCTGCACGTGATGCGTCGCACGGGCCAGAACCCCGGCAGCATCGACCCTGACGAGCGGGAAACTTTGCTGCTGGAACTCGTGGAAATGGCGTTGATCGCCCAGGATGCACGCGACCACGGCCTGCACAATGATCCCATGGTCAACGCCCGGATGCGGAACATGCATCATGCGGTGCTTGCCCAGGCCATGCTGGAGAACCTCAAGAGCGAGCCCATCCCCGAGGACGAGATGCTGGCGCGCTTTGACGACGTGATGCACAGCGAGGAACACACCCGGGAGTATCATGCCCGGCACATCCTGCTGGAAAGCGCGGATGATGCCGAAGAAGTGATCCGGCACCTGGAGGAAGGCGCCGACTTTGCCGAACTTGCACAAGAGTATTCACGCGGCCCGACCGCCTCGCTGGGCGGCGACCTGGGCTGGTTTGTCCCGGGGGAGATGGTGGAGCCCTTCGGCCGTGCCACCATGGAGCTGGACATCGGCGAACACACCCGTGAGCCGGTACGCACCCGCTATGGCTACCATGTGATCCGTCTGGAAGAGCGGCGCGACCGGGAACCCCCGCGGTTCGAGGACGTTGCCGGCCACCTGGAGCGCAAACTGACCCAGGAGCGTATCGAGGGTTACGTCAAGGACCTGCGCCGGGAGGGAGACGTGGAACTCTATCGCCCCGACAGCGACGACTGACCATCCCTGACCACAGCCACCGGGACCATTACCCGGCGGCCTCACGCAGCAGGTCCAGCAGGGCCGCCTCGTCCAGAATGGCCACCCCCAGTTCCTCGGCCCGACGCCGTTTGGAACCCGCCGCCTCGCCGGCGACCACGTAGTCCGTCTTGCCGGACACGCTGCCCGTGACTTTCCCCCCTGCCGCTTCGATGCGCGCCTTGGCCTCGTCCCGGGTCATGCTTTCAAGGGTGCCGGTAAGAACGAAGCTCCTGCCAGCGAGCGTACTGGAGCTACCGCCACCGCCGCGAATCTGCGCCCCGCCTCGGTCAGTCGCCCAGTGCAGGCACTTTTCGATCAACAGCGCATCCACTTCCTCGAACAACGGCGCACGTTCCTCAAGTTGCTGACGCAACCCCTGCACGTCCACGCCGCCCGCCTGAAGCCGCTGACTCGCCAGACCCATCAGGTCTGTCAGATAAGTGACCTTGCTGCCCAACTCTCGAGCACGCTTGGGACCAAGGCCGACGCCACTTATGCCGAGCGCCGCAACAATCTCTCCAGCTGTCAGACTGGCCACATAATCAGGCGAAAACCCGTTCTCGCTGACCAGTTCGATTTCTCTGAGCAAACGATCCACGCCCCGGGCATTTGCCTCGTCGGTGAAGAAGGTATGGATCTCCTCACCCATCGATCTACCAACACCGGGAATCAGTGAGAAAAGAACGGCGGGCGCCCTGCGGATATAATCCATATCCCCGACCTGATCCGCGAGAAGGCGCGCTGTATCCGCCCCGACACCAGGGATGCCGATACCGTAGAGCAACCGCTCCAGCGGCACCTGCCGACGCGCCTCAATGGCGGCCACCAGATTGCCGGCGGAGACCTCGGCGAATCCCTCCAGACCGAGCAACCGCTGCCTGTCCAGCCGGAACACGTCAGCCAGCTCCTGCACCAGCCCCGTGTCCACCAGCTGCTCCGCCACCTTGTCGCCCAGCCCTTCGATGTCCAGGGCGCGACGGGAAGCGAAATGGCGGATGGACTCCTTGAGCTGTGCCGGGCACTGCAGGCTGCCGATGCAGCGGTAGTCCACCTCGCCCTCGGGGCGGATCACCTCGGAGTCGCACACCGGGCAGCGTTCGGGCATCTGCCAGGATTCGACACCAACAGGTCGGAACTCCGTGTTGACGCTGACAATCTCGGGAATGACGTCGCCCGCCCGGCGCACCATGACGGTGTCACCCTCGCGGACGTCCTTGCGGCGCAGCTCGTCCAGGTTGTGCAGCGTTGCCCGGGAGACGGTGACACCGCCGACCTCCACGGGCTCCAGCTCCGCCACCGGCGTTATGGCACCGGTGCGGCCCACCGAGGGTAGAATCCGGCGCACGCGGGTGGTCGCCTCGCGGGCGGGCAGCTTGGAGGCAATCGCCCACCGCGGGGCCCGGGCGGTGAAGCCCAGGGTCTGCCGCTGGGCGAGATCGTCCACCTTGAAGACCACGCCGTCGATCTCGTAATCCAGCGAGTCCCGCCGCCCCAGCAGGTCGTTGTAGTACGCCAGACAGGCATCCAGGCCATCCAGGCGGCGGATTTCCCGGTTCACCCGAAACCCCCAGGCGCCCAGTTGTTCCAGCACCTGCCAGTGCATTTCCCCCAGGGGCTCACTGCACTCGCCAACGCCGAAGGCGAACAGCGTCAGCGGACGCCGGGCGGCGATCTGCGGGTCCAGCTGGCGCAGGCTGCCGGCGGCGGCATTACGGGGATTGGCGAAGGGGCGTTCGCCCTGCTCCAGGCGACCGGCGTTGAGCTGCTCGAAGTCCTGCCGCCGGATGACCACTTCACCACGCACTTCCAGCCGCGCCGGAATACGCTCACCGCGCAGGCGCAACGGTACGCTGCGCACGGTGCGGACATTGCCGGTGATGTCCTCGCCCACGCGACCGTCACCACGGGTACCGGCCTGCACCAGCAGGCCGTCTTCGTAGCGCAGACTCAGGGACAGCCCGTCCAGCTTCGGTTCCCCCACATAGGCGACGGAGGCAACCCCCAGGCGCTCACGCACTCGCCGATCGAACTCCCGCAGCTCGTCGGCGTCGAAAGCGTTGTCCAGGGACAGCATGGGCTGACCGTGGGTCACTTCGCCGAACCCGTCAGCCGGTGCCGCCCCCACCCGCTGGGTGGGCGAATCCGGCCTCACCAGCTCGGGGTGCTCCCGCTCCAGGCCCTGCAACTCCCGCAGCATGGCGTCGTACTCGGCGTCCGAGAGCACGGGCTCGTCCAGCACGTAGTAGCGGTGGTTGTGCTCCTCGATCTCTTCGCGGAGCCGCGCGATGCGGCCCGCCGCGTCCTCCGCCGACGGCGATGTGGTCATGGTGGCTCCAGTATGACACGTCGGTCGGTTTGGTGGTGTAGCAGGCCGAGCTTGAATGGGCGACTCGTGTAGCTCCGGTCCGCAGGCCGTCCGGCCCCGAAGGGGTGGCCGCAGGGACGCGGCCACCGGCGCCCAGCACAGGGATGTGCTGTAAGCCGGCCAGGCCGGAGGAAAGGAAACTTTCCTTCGCGAGAAGGAAAGTTGGGCGGAACGCCGGAGCCCATTCAAGCCCGGCCTGCTGCACCACCAAACCGACCACCGACTTCAGAAAGTGAGGGTAGTGTACCTATCCGGCGCCACGCCGTGCACGTCATGAAAAATCTGCAAACCAGTACACGAAAAACAGGCAGCAAAGCGCCGTCTACAGGGCCATACTCAGGGTGAGGCATCACGCCATCCGGAACTAACGGGCACCTTGTCCTATCCAATCCTATGAGCGTGGGCCGTGGTGGCCGGCCACCGGGCACGGACAATCAGGGTCAGTAGCCGGCCATCAGGGTGTCTTGCGTTGTCAGCATTCCGCAGAGGGCCGGTTATGGTGAAAAAAGACCAGCATCACGACGCACAGGGACAGAACCGTTTCGTCGACTCCCTGGTTGACTACACCAAAGAACACAAGGCGAAGCACTGGGAAGGAACCTTCGGTGAGTTCCTCCGGGAAGTGCTTCCCACGGCGCCGGAGGCGCTGGCCCGGACCAGTCACCAGTACCTCTGGGACATGATCCGGTGGCATGGCAGCGAACGGTCGGACGAGGGTGAGCACATCACCCGCTATGATCTCTTCGCCAACGACCTGTTCGGCATGGACGAATCCTTGGAGCGGGTCGCCAACTACTTCAAGGCCGCCAGCGAAGGCTCCGAGGTGGGCCGGCGTCTGCTTCTGCTGCTGGGCCCGCCCTCCGGCGGCAAATCCAGCCTGGTCACGCTGCTCAAGCGTGGGCTGGAGGAGTACAGCCTCACCGACGATGGCGCCATGTATGCCATCAAGGGCTCCCCGATCCACGAAAACCCGCTGCTTCTGATCCCCCACAGCAAGCGGGCCGAGTTCCGCGACACCTACGGCGTGAACATCGAGGGCGAACTCTCCCCCTACACGCGGGCCATGCTCGACGAAGAGTACGAGGGGGACTTCACCAAGGTGCCAGTGGAGCGCGTGTTCATCAACGAGGCCGGCCGGGTGGGCGTGGGCACCTACGCACCCCACGACCCCACCACCGCCGACATCGCCGACCTGGTGGGCTCGGTGGATCTTTCCAAGGTGGCCGAATACGGCGACGAGGGAAACCCACGTGCCTGGTCCTGGTCCGGCGCCGTGTATGCCGCCAACCGCGGCATGCTGGAGATGATCGAGATCCTCAAGGTCAAGCGGGAGTTCCTCTATCTGCTGCTGACGCTGACCCAGGAAAAGAACATCAAGGTCTCGCGGTTCCCGCTGATTCACATGGACCAGACCATTGTCGCCCACACCAACCTGGCAGAGTTCCGCAAGTTCCTCCAGGAAAAGGAAAACGAGGCACTGCTGGACCGCATGGTCATCATCCAGGTGCCCTACACCCTGCGCTACCAGGATGAGGCACGGATCTACGAGAAGCTCACCTCGTCGACCCCCACGTTCAAGGAAGTCCACCTGGATCCCCATGCCCTGAAGGCAGCGGCGGTGTTCGCCGTGCTGACCCGGCTCAAGCCCTCGGAGCGTGCGGACCTGGACCTTACCAAGAAGCTCCGGCTCCACGCCGGGGAGGACGTGGAAGGGGTCTCCCATTCGGAGATCGAGAAAATCCGCAACGAGAATCCGGACGAGGGCATGGACGGTGTTAGCCCGCGCTTCATCGTCAACACTTTGGCGGGCGCCATCAGCCGCAGCGAGAACAAGAGCCTGACCACCCTGGACGTGCTCATCTCGCTGAAGGACGCCATCGAGTCGGATGCCCGCATGGACGCCAAGGAGAAGAAGACCTGGATCGATCTGCTGGTGACCACACGCAAGGACTTCTACAACCGCTGGGTCAAGGAGGACGTGCACAAGGCGCTGTTCGTCTCCTTCGAGCAGGAGGCGCAGGACCTGCTGGAGAAGTACCTGGACGAGGTGGAAGCGGTGCTGGACAGCCGCAAGGTCCAGGACCCCATCACCGGCGAGGAGCGCGAGGCCGATGAGCGCTTTCTGCGCGGCGTGGAAGAGAAGATCAGCATCTCGGACGCAGGCAAACACTCCTTCCGGCAGGAGGTGGTCCGCAAGGCCATGGGCTCCTACAAGCGCGGCGAGAAGTTCACGCTGGGCAGTCACGCCCGGCTGCGCGATGCCGTGGAGCAGTACCTGTTCCAGGAGCGGCGCGACGTGCTGCGCCTGGTGACCTCCAGTGCCCGGCCCGACGACGAGACGCAGAAGAAGGTCTCCGCCGTCGAAGACCGTCTGGTCAGCGACTACGGGTATGACGCACACAGCGCCCGCGAGGCTCTGAACTACGTCACGACCCTGCTCTCCCAGGAATGACCGGCCCGCCCCCGGGCGCGCCCGGGGGCCGGTTAACGGAGGCAGCATGCGCGACGACGACAGACAGCCCATCTCCCGCATGGCGGTGCAGCACCGCTGGTACGACCTGTTCTCCCGCGGCGCCCGCGACTGGCTACGCCACAACCAGAAGGTCCGCGACGCGGTCCGCGAGCACCTGCCCGACATGGCCACCGGTTCCGACATCCTCAGCCGGCCCGGCGACCGCACCGTGCAGGTCCCGGTACGGTTCATGGAGCACTACCGCTTCCGCCTGCGCGACCCCCACGAGGACGACGGTGTCGGCCAGGGCAGTGGCGAGCCCGGTGATGTCTACCGCACCGGGGGTCAGCCCAAGCGCGGCAAGGGCAGTGGTGAGGGCGGTAGCGGCGAAGGCGAAATGCAGTTCGTGCTGGAGTTCCAGGTGGACGACATCGTGGACTGGATCTGGCAGGAACTGGAATTGCCCGACCTGAAACCCAAGACCGCTGACGCCCTGCAGGATGACGAACTTACCCCGGAGGGCTGGGACCGGCGTGGCCCCCGGGCACGGCTGGACCGCCGTCGCACGGTCAAGGAGGCGGTGAAACGGCGGGCGGTGCAGAAGGACCCGGTGCCGTTCACCGACGACGATCTGCGCTACCGGCAGCTCTCCAGGCGCCGACGGCCGGCCATGAATGCCGTCGTGGCCTTCGTTCTGGACGTCTCCGCCAGCATGGACGCCAACCGGCGCAAGCTGGCCAAGGCCTTCTTCTTCTGGGCCAGCCAGGGCCTGCGGCGCCAGTACGGCAACATCGAGACGGTGTTCGTGGCCCACACCAATGAGGCCTGGGAGTTCACCGAGGAGGAATTCTTCCAGATCAGCGCCACCGGCGGCACCGTGGCCTCCAGTGGCTTCCGCAAGGTGCAGGAGATCTTCACCGAGCGTTATGAGCCCAGTCACTACAACCAGTACGTCTTCTACGCCTCCGACGGCGACAACTTCGCCGACGACCGTGACGCCGCCGAGGCCCTGGCCGTGGAGCTGGGCAACCAGGTGAACTTCATGGGCTTCGTGGAGACACCGCAGAACCGCTTCGAGGCCTCCCGTTCCGAGACCGGGCGGCTGTTCAAGTCCCTGGAGGCACGCAACTTCCCCGTGAGCAGCTACACGGTGCATGGCAACGAGGATATCTGGGAGGCCATTCGCGCCTTCTTCCGCCGCCAGGCCACCGTGGAATCAGACTGACGGGCCGGGCCGCCTTGCCGACTAACGCTGGAGGTGACCGTGGAACACGTGCACGGACCGGAGATGAGCAACGAACAGCTGGCCGACTATGCCCCGCGTATCGAAGGGCTGGCGCGAGATCATGGCTTGAGCTTCTACCCAGTGGACTTCGAGCTGGTGCCCAGCCAGTTCATGATGGAGGTCGCCGTCTACGGGCTGCCGGTGCGCATGCCCCACTGGTCCTTCGGCGTGCGCTACATCTACCAGTACGTGCAGCACCGAATGGGCCACTCCAAAATCTTCGAGGTGGTGTTCCCCGGCAATCCCAACCGCGCCTACCTGGTGGACGACAACGCCCTGCCGGAGAACACCCTGGTCACCGCCCATGTGTTGGGGCATGCGGACTTCTCCCGTAACAACCAGCTGTTCGAGCGCATGCAGCACCAGGTGGGCTACCACATCGTCGAGCAGGCGGCGGAACGGGCCAACCGCATCCAGGCGGCCATCGAGACCCACGGCGAAAAACGCGTGGAAACAGTGCTGGATGCAGCCCTGGCCCTGGAATCCAACATCGATGTGAACCAGCCCCTGAACCGCCCCGACTACCCGGAAACCACGGAACGCCAGGAGCGTGGGCCGCTGGAGGGCTTTCAGCGCCACTACAGCCAGCTGCCGGGAGAAGAAGCGCCGGAACCGCCACCGCGGCATCAAACCGCCCCCATACCCCCGGCACCGGAGTACGATCTGCTGTGGTTCATGGCGCGCTACGCCCCGGAGATGGAGGACTGGGAGCGCGACATTTTCCTTGCCGTGCGCGAGGAGTCGTTCTACTTCTACCCGGTGTTCGCCTGCCAGATCATGAACGAGGGCTGGGCCAGCTACTGGCACGCGCGGCTGCTGCGGGAGGCGGATTTCCTGCCGCAACAGGTCTATCTGGACGCCATCAAGACACACTCGGACGTGGTCCGCCCCTATGCCGGCGACGATCAGGTGTCGTTGCGGGTCAACCCGTACCACCTGGGCTTTGCCATGTGGGAGCGGATTCTCAAGGACTGCAGCCTGGACGAGGCCCTGGCGATCCGCCGTGACGAGGACGACTTCAGCTTTATCCGTAACTACCTGGACGAGGACCTGGCCCGGGAGCTGCAGCTGTTCAACTTCACCCGCCGCCCCGGCGCCGGAGGCGAAGAACGGTACATTGTCCGCGACCGGGAAATCGACATGTTGCGGGAGAACATCGTGGCACCCAAGTTCAACTACGGCGGTCCGCGCATCTACGTCCGCAAGCTCGGCTACGACGGCAGCCTGGAACTGGGGCATGATGTGGAGTCCGACGGCCGTGGCCTGGACATCAACCGTTCCCGCAAGGTGCTCAACTACATCCAGCGCGTGTGGCGCCGCCCGGTGCGGCTGGAAACCGTTGACCACGCCGGCGACCCGAAGGTGCTGGAGCCGGAGGCCGAGGGGGAGGACGGATAGGCGATGCCGGGTTGCCCCGGTCGGCGATCGCGTAGGGCGGACCTTCAGGTCCGCCGATCAGGCTTCGATGAGCCGCCTTTGCTGGCATGCCTTTGGCGGCGGACGTAAACGCCCGCCCTACGGGTCCGCCCGACAGCTCGGGCTGCCGGTCTGCCCTGGCGCCGGAGCCCGGGAATCGTGGGCGATGACAGAACATCGCGGGCACCGCCTCAGGCAGGCCTTCATGCACGCTCCAGCGGGAAGGCAAGCACCTCGTCGATGGTGGTCGCCCCCAGGGCGACCATGAACAGCCGATCCAGCCCCAGCGCGACGCCGGCGCAATCAGGCAGGCCCGCGGCCAGCCCCGCCAGCAGGTTGTTGTCCATGGGCAGGACGGCCTGCCCCCTCCGGCGCCGCGTTTCCTGGTCCGCCTGAAACCGGCGACGCTGTTCCCCGGCATCACCCAGTTCATGGAAGCCGTTGGCGATTTCCATGCCTTCCAGGTAGCACTCGAAGCGCTCTGCCACCGGGGGTTCATCCCTGCGAATCCGCGCCAGGGCCGCCTGCTCCACCGGGAAATCGCAAATGAAGTCGATACACCCGCGGCCCAGACCAGGAACCACCTGGTGGGACAGCAGCAGATCCAACAACCCGCCCCGGTCCATGGCACTGGCCGGCGCAATCCCCAGGTCCCGCGCCCGTTCCAGCAGTTCGGCATCACCGTCACTGTGGGGGTCGATGCCCAGCGGCGCACACGCCTCGGCGTAGGTCCACACCCGCACGGGCCGCGCATCCCCGAGCACGTGTGCCACCAGGGCCGCCACTTCGTCCATGAGTGCGTGGTGGTCCCAGCCGGGACGGTACCACTCCAGCATGGTGAATTCGGGGTTGTGGCGCCGTCCCCGCTCGCCGCCGCGGAACACGCGACTGATCTGCCAGATCGGCCCCGATCCGGCGGCCAGCAGCCGTTTCATGGGGAATTCCGGCGAGGTGTGGAGGTACAGCGCTCCGCTCTCGGGGGCGCCCGGCCCGTCGTACCCCGTTACCAGAGGCTCCAGGTTGGGGTCGGTGCCCGCTGCAGCGGACAGCAGCGGGGTCTCCACTTCCAGCACGCCGCGCTGGTCGAAGAAGTCCCGCACGGCTGCAGTCAGCCGGGCACGGGCCCGGAGCGTCTCCAGGGAGGCGGAGGGCTGCCAGTCAGGTTTCATTGCCATGGATCTCCATCAGCTCCGGTGCGCAACGCTGCCCCGCCGGGTACCTGCAGCAACGGTCGCCACCGGTGCACATGGCGTTCTGTAGGCGCGCGCAGGCGCATCTTGATGCACCTTACAGGGACCCGCTTTCAGGGCAACCGCGGGTAAACGCGGCAATCGCCGGGATTGGTGTGCCTTCGATCCGGGGGCGCCGATCGGGTACTCCGGTCACGGACACGCTGTGAATAGGGCGCAACCGGGGGTCGGGGCCGTTGCCTTACGGTCGGGGCGTGTCGGGTGGCCGGGACCCGGTGAGCGCTCCGGCGCTTCGCCTAACTTCCCTTCTGGCGAAGGAAAGTTTCCGCCCCTATGGCCTGGCCGGCTTACAGCGCATCCCTGCGCTGGGCGCCGGTGGCCGCATCCCTGCGGCCACCCCTTCGGGGCCGGACGGCCTCCGGGTCGGAGCTCCGCGAGTCGCTTTCACCGGGTCCCGGCCACCCGACACACCGAGGCATGTTCAAGGCATGCGGCTTGCGGCTGACGGCAGAGGTGCCCAGCGACACCACCTCCCGGAGCATCCGGATCTGAGGGTTACTCCACCGCACCGTGCCACGCGCCGCAGGCGCTGATCGGGTGCTCCGGTCACGGACCGTCGCTGGCCATGGAGGGCCAGCGCCGAGCGTACAGGGATGTATTCACAGCGTGTCCGGGACCGGAGTACCCGATCGGCGCCCCCGGAACGAAGGCACCGGCAAAAGCGTGGTCAAAAGGGCCGGCCCCCGCAGCAGCGGCATGCGGTGCATCAAGATGCACCCTACGGGAGATAGCAGCGTTTTCCGGGGCGGAGGCGCGCCTCAGTCCTTGACGCGCCCGACGTACTCGCTCTTGCGGGTGTCGATCTTGATGGTCTCGCCCTCTTCCAGGAACAGCGGTACCCGCACCACGGCGCCCGTCTCCACGGTGGCCGGCTTGCTGCCGCCGCTGCTGGTGTCGCCGCGCACGCCCGGGTCGGTCTCGATCACCTTCAACTCGACGAACGACGGCGCATCCACCTGCAGAGGCTCGCCGTTCCAGAGCGTCACATTGCAGATGTCCTGCTCCTTGATCCACTTGTCAGCATCACCCATGGCCGCCTTGTTCGCCGCGACCTGATCGAACGTCTCCATATCCATGAAGTACCAGGACTCACCGTCGCTGTAGAGATACTGCAGCTCCGTCTCCAGCACGTCCGCGGCCTCAACCGATTCGCCGGACTTGAAGGTGCGGTCCAGCACCTTGCCGGTCTTGAGGTTGCGCAACTTGACGCGGTTGAAGGCCTGGCCCTTGCCGGGTTTCACGAACTCGTTCTCGACAATGCTGTAGGGCTCGCCGTCGAGCATCAGCTTGAGTCCGCCCTTGAACTGGTTAGTGGTGTAGGTCGCCATTGGCACTCCGTTGTGTACTGGAATCGCTGGGCGGCAACGCGGTGATTGCCGCACGCGATGAAAGTAAAACGCCGAAATGCTAACGAAAAATCGCCCGGGAAACACGCCCTCTGCACTGATAGGCAGCGGACAACCCGCGTACAATAGTCTCATGTCCAGTACTGCCGCCTCACCCACAACTGCCCGTCCCGCCTGGCAGACCGAGCTTGCGCGCGGGTTCCGCAACCCCGGCGAGCTGGTCGCCGCCCTGGATCTGCCCCCGGAGTGGGCTGCGGCAGCCCACTCCGGCCATGACGAATTCCCGACGCGGGTGCCCCGCGGCTTCGTCGCCCGCATGCGTCCCGGTGACCCGACGGACCCGCTCCTGCGACAGGTCCTGCCCCTGGCCGACGAGGAAATGCGCGACTCCCACTTCCACACTGACCCAGTGGGCGACCTGGGCGCCATGGGCACGCCCGGGGTCCTGCACAAGTACCACGGCCGTGCACTGCTGATCGTCACCGGCGCCTGCGCGGTCAACTGCCGTTACTGCTTCCGCCGCCACTTCCCCTACGGCGCCGCCCATGCGGCCAGAGACCAGTGGGGGCCGGCACTGAAGCATGTGGCCGGCGACCCGACCCTCACGGAGATCATTCTCAGCGGCGGTGACCCGCTGAGCCTTCCGGACCACCGATTGGCGGAGCTGGCCGGGCACCTGGGGGACATTCCCCATCTGCAGCGTCTGCGCGTGCACACCCGGCTGCCGATCGTGCTTCCGGAACGCGTCGATG